>NZ_CP145903.1:3153768-3469145 GCF_049569215.1 Salinimicrobium sp. TIG7-5_MAKvit
TCACCCTCTTTGGAAAGACTTCGTATTTTAAAATCTATCTTATTTTTGGTAGAGACGTAGTCATCAAAGAACCATTTTATGTCTTTACCAGCATTTTCTGTAAGAATGCGCTGAAAATCTTTATCATCAACTGCTTTCAGTTTATATTGTTCAAAGAACTCTTTAATGGAATATGGTACGGTATTATCTTCAAGAAATTTATCCAGAAGGCTAAAGCCCACTCCCGCTTTGAAAGGATTTGCAATGTTTTTATTGAACTTTGTTAAAGAATCTTGTGGAGCGTTTAGGGGCTGGTCCATGTGCTTTCTCGCAGCGAACAGGTACATAAGAATGTATTGATCATTGAAATCAAGTGTTGAGGCATGAAACCAACGAATGCCAATAACATCACTTAAACTACCCAATAATTTGAGGTCTGGATAATATTGATCCATATACTCCATCATAAGGTATATTTGAATACCATCAAAGATCCATTTGTCTTCCCTGGGGTTTAACAGCAGTGAATTTTCGAGATAATTCTCGGTAAGGGTTTTTAATTGCTTGAGTTCATAACCAAATCCGTCGGGAAATGGTCTTAAGAATTTAGGTAATTGATTGAGACCGTATACTGGGTTTGAAGCATAATCCTGCTGGGTAGACAGTATAATAGGATGAGGGTAGGAGCCGAGATTTTTCTGGAGAAAATCTACTATCCTGTTTACATACATGGATTTCATCCCTGGATTGGCACCACTGGCTGTAATGTTGGTTAGCACGTGAAGGCTATCTACTTTGATATCATCAAAAATGACCTCGGTAGTGAGGTGTAACTCTGCATCAAACCTTTCCTGTCCTGATAGAAAGACTGTTTTCTTATCTTCGTTGGGAACAATTTTTTCTCTTTTTAAAGCAGAAATAACAGCCAGGTTAGAAGGAAGGGTGAGCTCAACTTCAAAATCCAGCTTTGGAAGGTACAGGTCGTTCATGTTTTTATGACTGTACACCTTCCAGTTGTCCTTGTACATTGCCGGAGCAATGAACCAATATTTTAGTTGATAATTGCCTTTATTTCCGTAGCCGTAACGCGTAAATTCATTGTGGGGAATTTTAATAACGTAGTCTAGATTTATAACGTATTTCTCGTGTGGAGCTATGGGTTTTTCAGGAATAATTTTAATGATGTCTGGATGTTCTTCAGGACGTTCCCACGTTAGGATATTAGAAGTACTTCCTGTGATGGAATTTATAGTAGTTCCTCCTCTTCTATCTTCACGGGCAAAATGGAAGTTACGATCGTAATCTTCAAAGAACCTGCGAGCCAGGGGAGTTCGGGTATCTGAAAACGCGTTCATCCAGTCACTCATATAAACCTCTCGAAGTGTATCATTGCTGGTATTCCTGTACTCCAGGGTTTGCTGGATATTCAGAGACTTCAGAGAATCATTGAGTTCTGCTTTAACGATTACATTATGTTGCCCAAAAAGAGCTAATGAGAGGAGGGCAAACAGAAAAAAGAGTGGAAGTTTTTTATTCAATTTTTTTTTGTAAACAATAAGGTTAAAAATCATTAACGAGATGAGCTGCAATATATTATTTCAGGAAGTAAAACCTATACCTATGGGAAGATTTCCTGAGTTAAAAAAAACAAAATTATCAAAGAAGCTGACAGGAGAATATAAAAACAGCCTTGTTAAAAAGGCTGTTTTAAGATCACATTTATTTTAAAATCCTAGAAGTTAGGACTTAGGTTGTATTCCTCATAGAATTTATCTAAAATATCTATGACTTCATCGGCAGTATCTACAACCTGGATGATATCGATATCACCACTGCTTATGTTTTGAAAATTATCTAATAGCGTGCTTCTCACCCAGTCGATTAAGCCACCCCAAAAATCTCTTCCTACCAAAATGATGGGGAATTTGTCAATTTTGTTTGTTTGAATAAGGGTAATTGCTTCAAAAAGTTCATCTAAGGTTCCAAATCCTCCCGGCATTACCACAAAGCCCTGAGAATACTTTACAAACATCACTTTTCTCACAAAGAAGTAATCAAAGTTGATATTCTTATCATTATCAATATAAGGATTGTCGTGTTGTTCAAATGGCAGATGGATGTTGAGCCCTACAGAAGTTCCTCCGGCAAGATGAGCGCCCTTGTTTCCGGCCTCCATTACTCCCGGGCCACCTCCTGTTATTATCCCATAACCATGTTCTACGATTTTTTTAGCCACCTCTTCGGTTAGTTTATAAAACTTGTGTTCTGGCTTTGTTCGTGCCGACCCAAAAATTGATACACAGGGGCCTATTTGGCTTAATTTTTCGTATCCGTTGACAAATTCTCCCATGATCTTAAAAATGGCCCAGGAGTCATTTGTTTTTATTTCATTCCAGCTTTTATTTCTTGTCTCTGTTCTCATAAAAAATTCAAATTGCGGACTAATTTAGTTCTTTTTGAAGAAAGGCTGCGGTGTAGCTTTTTTTGTTTTTGGCAACTTCTTCAGGTGTTCCCTTTGCTACTACTTTTCCCCCGTTTCTTCCACCTTCATAACCAATGTCGATGATGTAGTCGGCCATTTTTATTACATCGAGGTTATGCTCAATTATGAGTACGGTATTTCCTTTGTTTACCAGCCTGTTCAACACTTCCATCAAGACCCTGATATCTTCAAAATGCAAACCTGTGGTGGGTTCATCCAATATGTAAAAGGTGTTCCCGGTGTCTCTTTTAGAAAGTTCGGTAGCCAGTTTTATGCGTTGTGCCTCTCCTCCCGATAGGGTAGTGCTTTGTTGCCCTAAAGTAATATAACCCAGCCCAACATCTTTAATAGTTTTTACTTTACGATAGATCTTCGGAATATTTTCAAAGAAAACCACAGCTTCATTAATGGTCATTTCGAGCACATCTGCTATCGATTTACCCTTATATCTTATTTCCAGAGTCTCGCGATTAAAGCGCTTGCCCTGGCATGTTTCGCACTCTACGTAAACATCGGGTAAGAAATTCATTTCAATGACCCGCAGGCCTCCACCTTTACAGGTCTCACATCTACCTCCTTTTACATTGAAGCTAAAACGTCCCGGTTTATATCCCCTAATGAGGGCTTCGGGTGTTTTAGCAAAGATGTTCCTTATTTCCGAAAATACACCTGTGTACGTTGCCGGGTTAGATCGTGGGGTGCGACCAATGGGCGTTTGGTTGATATCTATAACTTTATCAATATGCTCCAGCCCTTTAATGCCTTTGTATGGCTTAGGTTTTTTTACTCCATTGAAATAGTGAGCGTTCATGATGGGGTAAAGGGTTTCGTTGATCAGAGTTGATTTTCCGCTTCCAGAAACCCCTGTTACAGCAATCATTTTTCCTAAAGGAAAACTAACCGAAACATTTTGAAGATTATTTCCGGTTGCACCTTTAAGATCGATCTTTTTACCATTACCTTCTCTTCTCACTTTAGGGATCTCGATTTTCATGCTCCCATTGAGGTAGTTTGCCGTGATGGTATTGTGTTTTTTAATCTCGTCGGGTGTGCCCTGGCTTATAATTTCACCGCCATGCCTGCCAGCCTGTGGACCAATATCTATAACATAATCGGCGCGTTCAATCATATCTTTATCATGTTCAACCACAATAACCGAGTTCCCAAGATCGCGAAGGGAGGTAAGAGAATTAATTAGTTTTTCATTGTCCCGTTGATGTAATCCTATACTCGGTTCGTCCAGGATATATAGTACGCCAACCAGTTGTGAGCCAATTTGAGTGGCTAATCTTATTCTTTGAGCTTCTCCTCCCGAAAGGGTTTTGGAACCGCGGTTCAGGGAAAGGTAATTAAGGCCAACATCAATTAGAAATTGAAGACGAACGCTAATTTCCTTAATAACCTCAGCGGCGATCTTTTGTTGTTTTTCTGAAAGGTGTGCATTAAGATCATTAAACCAGTCGGCAAGATCTACAATATCTTTTTGAGCCAGTTCTGCAATATTTTTTCCATTGACCCTGAAGTAGAGAGATTCTTTTTTTAAGCGCGTGCCTTCACATTCGGGGCATGTTATTTTGTCCATATAATCCTTTGCCCAACGCCGTAGGGAAGAAGATTCGTTTTTTTCGTAAGTCTCTTCAATAAAAGTGGCAACGCCTTCAAAATCTATCTTATACTCACGTGTTATACCAAGGGTCTTTGATTCTTTAGTAAACTTTTCCTTTCCCCCATACAGGATCATGTTTAATGCATCTTTGGGAATTTTGTCCACGGAGTCTGAAAGGCTAAAGTCAAACCTTTCAGCTATTAACTGAAGTTGGTTGAAGATCCAGTTCTTTTTTTGAGGGCCATGAGGGGCAAGGGCTCCGTTTTTTATGCTTATTGAAGGATCTGGAATGATCTTTTTTTCATTTACTTTATGAAGTGTACCTATGCCATTACAAACAGGACAGGCTCCTTTAGGGGAGTTAAATGAGAAGTTATTAGGTTCAGGGTTTGGGTACGAAATCCCGGAAGAAGGGCACATTAAATTTCGACTGAAGTACTTTATGTCGCCATTATCCTGGTCCATCACCATTAAGACATCATCACCATGATACATTGCGGTTTTAATACTTTCAAATAACCTTTTGTTTAAATCGTCATTTGAAGAAATTTTTAAGCGATCAACCACAATTTCTATATCATGGATCTTGTAGCGATCCAGCTTCATTCCCTTTATAATATCCCGAACTTCTCCATCTACCCTTACTTTAACAAAACCCTGTTTTGCTATTTGCTCAAAGAGCTCTCTGTAATGCCCTTTTCGGGACTTTATTACAGGAGCTAGTATATTCACTCTTTTTCCTTCAAAATTCTGGAGAATCAAGCTGGCGATTTGTTCGTCATTATAACTCACCATCTTTTCGCCAGTTTGATAACTGTAGGCATCACTGGCTCTGGCAAATAACAACCTTAAGAAGTCGTAAATTTCGGTAATTGTTCCTACTGTACTTCTTGGACTTTTGCTGGTTGTTTTTTGCTCAATCGCTATAACGGGTGAAAGGCCTTCAATTTTATCTACATCTGGCCTTTCCAGGCCACCGAGAAATTGCCGGGCATAGGCAGAGAAGGTCTCGATGTACCTACGTTGCCCTTCAGCATAAATGGTATCAAATGCGAGAGAAGATTTTCCCGAACCCGAAAGCCCGGTAATTACAACCAGTTTTTCCCTTGGGATCTTGAGATCTACATTTTTTAAGTTGTGTACCCGTGCCCCAAGTATATCTATGTATTCTTCTGTAACTGCCATGTGAGTTTTTTGCAAGGCTGCAAAGGTACTGAAACTGTAGCTATTGAGAAAAGAGTAAAGAAGTGCTGGATAAAGACTTGCCTGCCTATTATGTTAAAGTTATTCCTACAAATTTTCTATTCAGTTGAGCCTTACCTATATCATATTCTTAATTAATTGCTAAGAGCTGTTGCAAATTGTTTTGGAATATATGGGATTAATATTACTGTCTGAGTCATAGCCTGCATAATGGTCTTAACAGGAGTTAGATTTTTGTGTGTGGTAGATATAATGAGCCAAATTAGGGTATATGGAAAGTTGATCACAGATTGAGACAGATCAAAGATTGGGTATTTACAGAAGTCTAAAAGTGAGGTTTTTACATTTAATCACTTTTTTCTTACGAGGGTTTTAAACTATAAAATTATTCCGATTAAAAGTATCATAAAAAGAGCTTTTTACCGTAAAAATTTAAGTTAAAATGGTTCATTTGTCTATCACTGTGATCATTTT
This sequence comes from Salinimicrobium sp. TIG7-5_MAKvit, assembly GCF_049569215.1. Classification (GTDB taxonomy): domain Bacteria; phylum Bacteroidota; class Bacteroidia; order Flavobacteriales; family Flavobacteriaceae; genus Salinimicrobium; species Salinimicrobium profundisediminis. The sequence goes on from NZ_CP145903.1 coordinate 3,159,513, forward strand.
AATTTATTGATCGTCAGTTATTTACTACACAAGTTTAAGATTTATTTTAAAGTAGCTTATATATCTTTACTACTGAAGATGACAAATAATTCGATCTAAAAAATGTCATTAAATTAAAAAGTAGGGGGATGGAAAAGAAAATATTACTACTCATTACAAAAAACCGGGATTTAGCTAATAATATTGAAAAAGAAGTAAATCACAATTTCACCACTGCCGAAGTTAGCAGTGTTCATTCTGGTTATTCCATGGCGCTTAATTTATTGCCCGATGTTATTCTCATAGATTATTCTTCTCTTGGTCTTGAAAGCCTAAAGAATTTATCCAGTTTTAAATCTACTCATTTCCTTAACAAAAGTTTACTTTTTCTCTTTGGTGATCTTGAGAACAAGAAGATTCTCGATAATAATTTTAAAGATGCCGTAGACGGGATCATTTACGATAGGGGATGCTACCGTTCTATTGTAGAAGAGATTGAAGAATTGATAGCAACACAGGGTTGTCTTACACAATACTGGAAAGATTCCTTTATGGGATTGTTTAACTTATTGGAGTATCCGGTAATCCTTCTACAGGATGAAAAGATTGTTGCAATGAACGATGCTTTTAGGAATGACTTTTTTATTACTGGAAGACAACAAATCAAACTTACAGATCTGGTGGTCGGCAGGAACAAGCTTAAGGTGAGTGAAACCCTTAAAAAGTTCGTTAGGGGCAAGCACATGAAAGCTGTAACCAAAACTTCTCTTATTATGAATGAAAAGATTAGGGAAGCGAGAATAACATTTTCAAAACTTGACAAGCAACTTTCTGGTCAAATGATTATGATGATAAACTTCACCGGGAATGATTTTCCTCTTAAGGAAGAAGTAGGTAGCAATTCGGTAGAAATTGAAAAGTATTTTTCCGACTACTGCAAGGAGGAAGAGCAGTATTTTACTAAGAGAGAAAAGGAGATCATTTCACTATTGTGTAAAGGATATAAAACCAGAGAGATCTCAGAAACTTTATGCATTTCAGCTAAGACTATTGAGAAGCATAGGGCTAATATCATACGCCGCACACATTCAGGTACCATTCTGGAGAGTATAGTATATGCTCTTAACCATAATATGATAAAAGTTTGAGGAAAAGGAGGGTTTTCCCCCATTGTTAGAGGTTAAGATAAATCCTACATTTAACAAAGAATTTCCTTAGTTCCCCCCACCAATTTACTCCCCCATTTGATCTTTCGCCAGTGCGATTTGAAACAGTATTTATTGTTTAAATATTTATAACCATTCTAAATTTTTTAATCTAAAACCATTTAATTATGAAACACTTCAAATTATCCATGGCCTGGTTTGCGCTATTAGCATTAGTATTCACTTCGTGTAGTAAGGAGGAAGCTGATGTTATTAATGACAAAGACACAGTGCAATTAACTTTTGGTGCCATGCTTGGGGCTTTTAACAGTCAGAATAAACAGGCAACACCAGTAGAATGTAGAGAAAATGCTATACCTGCTTATGTAATGGTTGGGATATCTACAGATGAGGAGGGGACCACCTACATTGATGGAGGTAATGCAGAGAACCTTATTGAAATTGGTTTAACCAATAATAATGGTTCCTGGGAAACAACTTATTCAGCAGATTTAGAACTTCCTGAAGACACCTATTACTTACAGCACTTTGCTGTCTATGATACGAATGATCAGGTGCTTTGGGTTGCTCCCAGAGAAGGTGGGGCTTTTGCCAGTGAAGTTAGTGATGCTTTGCCTCAAACAATAGAACTAATTGGAGGTACTAAACCTTATATAGCTGTTGAAGTTCTATGCTTTATTCCAAGAGAAGAGGAAGCTTACGGCTATCCATTCTTTGATTTTGAGTTGGTTGAGGTAGAGAACAGCTATTGCATCTTTGTAAATTACTGTGATGACGCAACAGGACGGGAATATCCTGCACATTTCTCTGTAGAAGTATGGTCAGATGAGTTTGACGGAACAGAGGTAGTGTTAAGCAGTAATATGAATACAGTAACTATGCAGGGAAATAATCCAGCTGCTTCTGTACTATGTCTTGCTTTACCCGATCTTGGAGATGATACTTATTATGCACGTGTAACAGTGCTGAATCATAATCTTCTTCCATATGTTTCAGATCCAGATGCTGATTACTTTGAATTTACTTTCACTCAGGCTGATATTGAGGCCCAGGAACTTGCGGTACCTGCATATGAGCACGTAAGGTTCAATTGTGCACCGCCATATGGAGAACCAACTTGTGAACCGGGAACAGTACTTGGAGATACCAACGGTGACTGTATCGTTGACTGTAGAGATACAGATTCCTGTGAGCCAGATGAATGCGTGGTGCCAGGAGATACAAATGGTGACTGTGTTGTAGATTGTAGAGATACAAATACCTGTGATTCAGGTGGATGTGGAGATACTGCTTACATGTACGGAGACTATATTCTATCAGATCATTATAATAGCAACAACTGGGGATGGGGACTTCTCATTGATGGTGTTGGTGTAGATGCCGAATATTATGATGAAGAGAATGATAATTGGGTAATTCCTTTTTGGGCAGGTGCAGGTCAAAATGATACCAGCAAGGCCTGGAGGGCCGGTGATGTCATTATTGAACTTGATGATGATGGAGAGCAAATTCATGTGACTATTGATTTGTATGACGGTGTTACTGTTGGAGATACTCACTTCTGGTTTAATGATGATAACGAGTGGCCGGAAAAGCGCGCTCCAGGGCAATTCGATCTTCATAAGGGTTCCGAACTTTTAAGCTATAGTTTCCCTGTAGATGGGGAAGGTCCATATACTTTAATCGTACATGCCGGGGACGTGTGTAATGAAGCCTTCTAGAAAGAATAAGATTCCTCCGGATCAACCGGTCCGGAGAATTATCTTAATAATTTTTATTAACCATTCTAATTTTTATTAATCAAACACAATTTATTATGAAAAATTTTAAAACTTCAATTGCCTGGTTGGCAATGTTGGCATTAGTTTTTACTTCCTGTAGTAAGGAAGAAGCAGGTGCTGTTTCAGATGATCCTGAAACGGTACAATTGACCTTTGGGGCCTTATTAAATTCCTTCAATCAACAAAATAGACAGTCTGAAGTTGAATGTAGAGATGGAATTGATCCTGCATATGTTGTTTTGGGAGGTACTACCTCTGAAGACGCTGAATGGGGTAGTTATGAACTATTCGAAGTAGGTCTAAAAAACAACAATGGATCATGGGAAACTACATACTCTGAAGATTTAGCCCTTCCTGCCGGTACTTATTATTTGCAATATTTCGCCGTTTATGATTCTAATGACCAGGTGCTTTGGGTTGCACCACGTGAAGGAGGTGCCTTTGCCGATGAAGTTGGTGACGCACTTCCAATGGAAATTGAACTTGTGGCCGGAACAAAACCTTATATTGATGTAGATGTTCTATGTTACTATGCAAGGGAAGAAGCGGCTTACGGTTATCCTTTCTTTGATTTTGACGTGATAGAAGTAGAAAACAGTTACTGTGTTTTCGTAAACTACTGTGATGATGAAACAGGAAGAGAATACCCGGCTTACTTTAGCATTGACGTATTTACCGATGCTGCAATGACAGATGAAGTTACGCTTAGTGTAGATACTAATACAATTACTATGGAAGGTGCTTGGCCAGCTGCTTCTGTTCTATGTTTTGCATTGCCAGATCTTGGAGATGATACATATTACGCCAGAGTAACTGTTATGAATCATGATAATCTTGATTACACTGCAGATGCAACTGATTACTATGACTTTGAAATTACCCAGGGAAGTATAAATGCATTGGCAGAACAAGTTCCTGCATACCACCACATAAGACTTAATTGTGATGAAGACCCAAATGGTGGAGGTGAAGACGAAGTGTGTGATATCGATGCAGCTTGTGAACTTGAAATTGACGGTGAGTTAGATGCCTTCTGTTACTTTACTGTACTTGAAGGAAGTGATGATAACTGGTTACGGATAGACGATGCTCAGGATCTGGAAGACCTGAACCTTTGGGTTGATTTTCCAATAGATGGTCTAATTGAAGTTGTTGATGTGTCTATAGTAATGGATAATGGAAATCTTTCTGTTAGTCTTGATACACCTTTTGCTGATCAAGATAGGATCACAGGTTACGCCATTGAAGTTAGACCTTCTGTTGAAGGGGGAGCTATGAATTCGACCTGTTGGGAATCTGAATGTGCCAATGTGGTAGGTGAAGATCAATATGGGGAAGTGTCAGAATCTTTTGATGGTTTCGATTACTCTTATCCTTTCTATATTAAAATAGATGCGATTTTCTGTTCTATACCACTTGAGAACTAATATATGTTAGAGATTAACCACCTGTTTAACAATAGGTGGTTAATTTTTACTCTTAAAATGCCCACAGTGTAATCCTCTATATGAACAGGGGAAAATCACTCAAAAAAGTCTTTTCTGAGACCAATTTTACCCGTACTATCCTGCTTCTAAAAAAACTACTATGAAAAACAAATTACATAAAGTCACCCTTTTATTTCTTCTTCTGGTTGTAGGTGCTTCCTGTTCTACAGAAGATCCACACCCAGTAAATGAAGATGAACAAAAGGTACAGTTAACTTTTAAGACTGTTCTTGCAGAAATGGATCAGCAACAAAAAGATCCGGTAGTCTGCAGCGATAATGATCCCGGCTACGTGATGATAGGAATCACAGATGCCATGGGCAATTACATTGGCGAAGATGGGGGAAGTACCGAAATGAATCTTATAAGGGTTGAAATAAAATATAATACCAGTCTTAATACATGGGAAACCCTTTATTCTAATGAATTGGCATTACCTCCTGGAGATTACAATCTGCAACATTTTATTGTTTATGATACTAATGACAATGTCCTATGGGTAGCACCCAGATTAGAAGGAACTTTTTCTGAATATGTAGATAATCCTCTGCCACAGGAAATCGAACTTATTTCTGGTACCAAACCTTATATCAGTTTAGAAGTTTTGTGTTTCTATGCTCGTAATGAAGAAGCCTACGGCTATCCATTCTTTGATTTTGATCTTATTGAAGTAGAAAATAGTTACTGTGTATTTATAAACTATTGTGACGATGCAACTGGAAGAGAGTATCCTGCTTATTTTTCTATGGAAGTTTGGACCGATTCTTATGACGGAACTCCTTACCCATTAAGCAATAATACAAATACCATTACTATGGAAGGGGAGTGGCCATCTGCTTCGGTGTTGTGTGTTGCTCTTCCCGATATTGGAGACCAAACTTTCTATGCTCGTGTAACTGTTTTAAATCATGACGACCTGGATTACACTGCAGATGCGTCTGATACTTTTCAATTTGAAATTACCCAGGCCAGTATTGAGGCTCAGGAGATTTTTATACCTGCATATCATCATGTAAGGATTAACTGTGACAATAATAATAATCCGGGAGATCCAACTTGTGATACAGATGTGCGTTGTAAGTTAAATTTGAGAAATGAACTCTCTCCTAATTGCGAGTTCACTCTGCTTGAAGGTGCTAATCCTGAAGGTTGGGTTCAAATCAACAGTGATGAAGATTTGCAACTCTTAGCCGATCTAGGTTCAGAAGAACTTACAGCTTTGGGTACAGCCAATATTTCTTTGATAAATAATGAAGTACAAATAATCCTTGACACCCCCTTTGATGACAGCGATCTTACTGCTGCTTATGCTATTGAGGTACGGCCGACAAGTGGTGGGGAGATGAGTACTACTTGCTGGGAGAATTATTGTGCTAATATAGAGGGAGAAGATGGTGCTATTGCTAATACTTTTAATGGCTTTACTTATAATTACCCATTTTACGTGAGAATAGAAACTATTAACTGCTTTAATGTGAACCTTCTGGATTAATTTGTAATCTATCTGGAAGTAACAAGAGGCTGTTTTAAAAGCGATTAACCGTTTGTTCTGATTTAATTCAGAATTCGAGAACCAAGAGAAGGTATATCGGAACGGGAATGTGCTTTTAAAGCAGCCTCATTTTTTAGTTACTATTGAGATTTACAATATATCTTTATACAAAGGCTTATATAAGAATCTATTAAACCTGCTCCAGGTAACTATTTATTTGTTTGATTTCACAATAAAAGAGTCCTCAAAAATGACATTTTTGACCCTCCTTTATTTTCAGGATCACTCTATTGACCAAAAAGCCGGTTAGAGTATCTGGAAATATATCCCTTCTAATCAAGTAATTTGAATATATCCTGGAATTTAGCAACCTTTAATTTGCTGCAATCCCCTACAAAATTTTTGTTCTCTTCGCAGTTTTCTTCATAATCCCTACAAAACATTTGTAGCCTTTTAGCATTTTCTTCACTAAATTTCAATATTATTTATAATGAATATATTGATTTTCAGTATGTTAAATTTTATTAAACACTTCTTAATGAAATTATAATTTATAATTTTGCTCATGTTAAATTTTTTTATATGTGCAACCTTTTAAAATCAAATTTCACGAAACAGAAAGCTCAATTCAATCTCCGACTCCGACGTATTTTTTTTGTTAAAGAAGTATTAAATTATTTTTTGGCACAATTATTACAACTGTTGATTCAAGTGAAGAATATTAAGATTCTTTTTTGTTTTTAAATGCTTTTAATTAACTAAAAATGAACGTCATTAAAAAATCAGTTAAAACAATTGGTTCTGTAAATCCCAAATCTACAGCACCTAAAAATCACGAAACCCTACTTATGAAAAATTTGAAATTCGCTGTATTACTACCAGCATTAGCCTCCCTAATTTCCTGTAGTAAAGATAACCCAGAAGAACTTGACAATGTTGGAAGTACTGATCTCACCGAGAGTCAGGAGATCATGACGGAATTTGCTAATCCTAATCCCGGTGCTTCCACAGATGTTTATTATGCAGGACAAAAATTTGCCGTTGAACATTTCGATGGAGATTATATCTATGAAGGTGATATACTTTTGCCCCCGTCTTTAGTAAGCCACCAGGAAGTGAAGGTGGTCTTTGAAGAAGGTGAAGTTGTTCCAGAAACAAAAAGTGTGGGGCGTACCTCGGGCAGATGGCCAAACAATACTGTTTACTATGCTATAGAGAGTTCACTCGATAATAAAAACCGTGTTTATGATGCTATAAAGCACTGGGAAGCCAATACTAATATTGACTTTGTCGAGAGAACTACCCAATCTAATTATATTAATTTCGTAACCGGTTCTGGTTGTTCATCTTACGTGGGTATGATAGGGGGTAGACAAAATATTACTTTGTCTACAGCTTGCTCAACCGGAAATACAATTCACGAGATTGGTCATGCCATAGGGCTTTGGCACGAACAGAGTCGCGTAGATAGGAATAGCTATATTACAGTGCATTACGACAATATTCAAAGCGGAAGAGAATATAATTTTCAGACTTACGCTGAGCAAGGTATGGATGGAGATGAGTTCACCAGTGCTCTTGATTTTGGTTCTATTATGATGTATGGTCCATATTCTTTTTCAAGTAATGGAAAACCTACTATTACAACTAAAAGCGGTAACACTTATAATGTACAAAGATCTGCTTTGTCTTCAGGTGATAAGACGGGTATAAATAATATGTATCCTTATACATCTACATCTGGTAAAGAAGAAACTACCGGTGGTACCAAAGAAGAGACTTATGTTAATGGTGAATATTACACTGTTTACGGGGTCTATCTTCTTAGAAAAAATGACACATGGTTTTACTATTCCAGAATCTATGGATGGAAAGAAGTATTTTCAAGAGGAGGATACTGGTACTATAAATCATAAACTCCAATAAATAGAATTTAAAACCCGGCTAATCAGCCGGGTTTTTTTTATGTTATTCGTTTCCAGGGAAGTTAGAACGGTTTAGACCTATAAAAGTGGCTGTAGATTTTTTCCACATATTTTTTTAATAAGTGTAGAAAAATTCTACTTATCAGGACTGTCTTTTTTATTCTTCTTCAAAAGAACAGGATTAAGTTTTAAAAATTACAAGAAGTAGGGTTTACCCTTATTCTTTTGATTATCATATATTTATATATTTACATTGTTAGTTGCTAATCCCTCAGGCAACTGTATTTCCTCCACATTCCTCCATAGTTGAATAGTTAATTGAACACTAATCTTCAGTTGATATGGATTGTAATATATACATCAGAATTAAAGATAATTTTCTCTTCTCAATAGATCGGGTACGTCCCTACATTTCTTTTCGTACCGGAGTTCCTCCCTGAAGGCATAACCAGCAGTAATTAAATTTATTTATTAACCAATACCACTACATTATTATGAGAAATTTTAAACTTTCAGTTGCCTGTGTGGCAATTTTCGCAATGATTTTCACCTCCTGTTCAAAAGATGAAGCAGAGGTGTCTTCTACAGATCCAGAAACAGTTCAATTAACATTCAGGTCCTTACTTAATTCTTTTAATCAACAGAATAAGCAATCTGAAATGGAGTGCAGAGAAGTTGAACCTGCTTACGTGATGCTCGGCTGGTCAACTGCTGAAGATGCAGAAGAGAGCGATTACGATTTAGTTGAAGTAGGGCTCGTGAATAACGGAGGCTCATGGGAGACTACCTACTCTGAAGAGTTGGCTGTGCCTGCTGGCACTTATTATTTACAACATTTTGCGGTATATGATGCCGGTGACCAGGTTCTTTGGGTGGCTCCACGGGAAGGCGGAGCTTTTGAACCCGAAGTGAGTGATGCTCTTCCAATGACCATTGAATTGGCAGCAGGTACAAAACCTTACATTGATGTAGATGTTCTCTGCTATTATGCCAGGGAAGAAGCAGCTTATGGTTATCCTTTCTTTGATTTTGACGTTATTGAAGTTGAAAACAGCTACTGTGTATTCATTAACTATTGTGATGATGAAACAGGAAGAGAATATCCTGCTTACTTCAATATTGACGTATATTCAGATGAGGCAATGACTGAAGAGGTGGTACTAAATAATGATACCAACTCGATTACTATGGCAGGTGAATGGCCTTCAGCTTCTGTGCTTTGTTTTGCATTGCCAGACCTTGGTGATGAAACTTATTATGCAAGGGTAACAGTAATGGATCATGAAGATCTTGAATATACTGCAGATGCAGGAGATTACTATGATTTCGAAATTACCCAGGCGAGTATCACCGCATTAGAATCACAAGAACCCGGTTACCATCACATAAGGATAGGATGTAATTCCACTCCTGAAATTAATGCCGATACCAATATTTATATTTATTTCGATTCTTCTGGATCTATGAACACTACTTTATATCCGTTGCAAGAAATGAGAAATACGCTTCTTAGAGCTGCTTTAATTGGATTGTATAATAATGATGATGCACTTTACGACGAAAAAGTACAGGTAATTTCTGATCCTAGTGAAAGAACAATGCATTTCCTCAACTTGAGAGGGGAATCTCCCAGCGGGAATTCAATCGCTTTGATTTTTCAGGATGAGGCTGTTTACAGTTATACAGATTGGGTGAATACATGGGGTGAAAACTCAACACGTACAGCGACTTACGATGCAGATATTACCGCCTTAAGAGGTAGATTGGCCACCTGGCCTTCCAATTCCTATAATGGTATTATATTCCAGGTAGCAACACCAAATTCACCTGATGCAGAGAATTTTGCAAAATTCGTTTCCTATGTTGAAAATGGAGACGGAAATTACGCAGGAGCCTATGGCCTTTCTGATAAATCTGAAATTGGCTATGTTTATGATGTAAACCCCGGAGATTCTCCGGCATACTATGAAGGTCTGATTGTTTCAGCACTTCAAAGCCTTGGGTATAGTCTTTAGAACAAGATGATTTATTAATATTTAATTAAAAGCCGCTTTTATAGCGGCTTTTCTCAGTTTATAGAAAAATAAATTTCTTAATGTAATCTACTTTTACTGATGGAGCTTGTGTGGCCTAGACGCTGAAGAAGTATCTAAAATGCTATTTTAGCTTCAGAAAATTTTTGAAGCTCAGGAAAAAATTCTTGAAAGTCGTTAGAGAAATCATGGTAATGTTCCTTTAAATCGTTCACTGCTTTATCCATTTGGACGATATTCTTGGTTCTTATGTTCATTTGAAATAAAATTCGCGCAATTCCTTCTATACTGCCATAGCTCAAAAGCCAGTTTTCTGAAACCATGTAAGGAAGGAAGTTTTGAATAGGAGCCGGTAGTAAATCAAATCTCTGCTGCAGGAGTTTATAAAAATTAGACACAAAGTTTTCCAGAGGAACCGAAGAATAATCTTCCCAGCGGGATGCAAGAAAGTGATCGTAAAATATATCTACAATTACTCCGCTATAATGACTGTAATTCTTGTGTAGTTTTGCAGTACTTCTTTTTACGATGGGATGAGAATCGGTGTACGAATCAATTTCCCGGTGAAGGAGGATGCCCTTTTGAACTCCATGCGGGTACCGAAGGTACTTTCTTCCTTTAATAGAATCGGCTATAAAGTTTCCCAGGATAAGATCTTCATCATCTCCCGAGAGATATATATGGGCAAGAAAATTCATTCGGGCTAAGGTAATTAATCTTGATGTTTAAATTTTGTTAAGGTTTGGGAAGGCTTCAGAAGGAGAGTATCTTTGTACGGCATTTTATAACTTCCGCAGAAAAAGGGGTGAAGAAAATGACATTTTTGACAACCATTTGAAAATATATTTATGACTTTAATAAAATCGATATCGGGAATTCGTGGAACTATTGGGGGTAAACCTTTAGAAAATTTAACACCTATTGATGCGGTGAAGTTTGCTGCTGCTTATGGTAGCTGGCTTAAACAAAGGCATCAGGACAAAAATACTACGGTGGTAGTGGGACGTGACGCGAGAATTTCGGGCCCTATGATTCAGCAACTTGTTATGAATACACTTACAGGGCTTGGTATTGATGTTATTGATCTTGACCTTTCTACCACTCCTACTGTAGAGATTGCAGTTCCTTTAGAAAAGGCAAATGGAGGAATTATACTTACTGCCAGCCATAACCCCAAACAATGGAACGCCTTAAAATTGCTTAATGAGAAAGGAGAATTTTTAAGTGGAGACGACGGTGCTGAAATTCTTGAAATTGCTGAAAAAGCTGATTTTTCTTTTGCTGAAGTCGATGAGCTTGGAAAAATAACCCGGGTAGACCATTACATTGATACTCATATTGAAGAGGTGGTGATGCTCCCATTGGTTGATGCTAAGAAAATTGCTGAAGCAGGATTCACTGTTGCCGTTGATGCAGTGAATTCTACAGGAGGAATTGCCATTCCCAAGCTTTTGAAGAGGTTGGGAGTAGAGGTAGTTGAACTTTACTGTGAGCCCACGGGAGATTTTCCGCATAACCCCGAACCTTTAAAAGAACATCTTTCAGAAATATGTGATCTAGTAAAAAAGAGCAAGGCAGACCTGGGAATTGTAGTTGATCCCGATGTTGACAGGCTGGCATTTATTACAGAGGAAGGTGAGATGTTCGGTGAAGAGTACACCCTGGTAGCTTGTGCCGATTATGTTTTGAGTAAAACCCCGGGAAATACGGTGAGTAACTTATCTTCATCACGTGCCCTGCGCGATGTTACCCAAAAGCATGGAGGTAATTACGAAGCAAGTGCAGTGGGGGAAGTAAATGTGGTGGAGTTAATGAAGCAGAATGATGCTGTTATAGGAGGTGAAGGTAACGGCGGGATTATTTATCCTGAATTGCACTACGGAAGGGACAGCCTTGTAGGTGTTGGACTCTTTCTGACTTTCCTGGCCGAAAAGAAAATGAAGGTTTCAGAAATACGAAACTCGTATCCTTCGTATTTTATGAGCAAAAATAAAATAGCGCTCACGCCTGAACTTGATGTAGATAACATTCTTAAATTAGTTGCCCAAAAATACTCTGCTGAACAGGTAAGTACAGTAGACGGTGTAAAAATAGATTTTTCTGAACATTGGGTGCACTTGAGAAAATCAAATACAGAACCCATCATCAGGATATATACTGAAGCTAAAACTCAGGAAAAAGCCGATGAGGTGGCTGAAGAAATGATTGCTGAGATAAAGAAAATTGCTAATCTTTAATAATTACAGCATCATTGGGTATTGAAGCATTCCTGTGTTTCCATCTTTTGTGGGTCCAGAGGTAATAACGGGGTTCTTCTCTTATCTGTTCTTCAAGAAGCTCAATATATTTGCGTGTTATAAAATAATCGGGCTCTTTAGTCGGTTCGTATGAAATAGTTTTAAAAGAGGCTACATAATGGCCTCTTTTAACTTTTTCCACGTGCAGGTAAACTACCGCCATGTCTAAAGTGTGTGATAGTTTTTCCAATCCCATGAAAACGGGCGACTTTATACCCATAAAACTGATCCATGCCCGGGTGCGCGAAAGTTTGGGAGATTGATCTGCAATCAAAGCATAGATGCCGCAAACCCCATTGTGCTCATTATCAGTAATAGTCTTTGTGGCTTTACTTGAAGGAATGAGTTCTGTATTATAACGCCCCCTTATGTCTTTTACAAGTTGATCAAAATAGCGATTCTTTATTTTTTTATATATCCCGAAGCTCTCATGTTTTAGATCATAGAGTTCGAGGGCGTTCATCCATTCATAGCTTGCGTAGTGGCCGCAGGCGAGCAGAATACTCTTATCCATAGCCCTTATCTTGTCAATTTCTTCAGGATTTGTAAAGCAAAACCGCTTTTTCAGTTCTTCGTCTGTAATAGATAAGCTTTTTATCATCTCCAGGAACATATCTACCATATGGTGGTAAAATTGTTTTCTGATCTTCTTTATTTCTTTGTCAGATTTGTCAGGAAATACCAGCCTCAGGTTTTCATTTACTGTCTTTCTTCTATATCGGACTATGTAGTATACAATTAGGTATACAAAATCAGAAAAGAGATAAAAAAGGCTGAAAGGTAAAATTGAAATTAGCCATAAAAAAGGGTAAACTAACCAGAAAACTAAACGCTGCATGCAAAAGTCATTTAGGCAAATATATGGTATATTTGGAACTAAATTTTTGTATTAATGGGAGATTTCGACTTGATTACCATTGTAGTCATAGCAGCAAATATTATTTTTTCTTTTAAAGGTTTTAATGATCATGCTTTTTTTGAAAAGTACAAGTTCAATTCGGCAGCAGTAAAAAGGGGTGAGAAGATAAGGGTGCTCACATCAGGGTTTTTGCATGTAGATACTGCGCATCTTTTTCTAAATATGCTTACCCTCTATTTCTTTGCCGATGTAGTCATTGGCTCCCTGGGTAGCTTTAGCTTCTTATTGATCTATGTTGCCAGTCTTTTGCTGGGAAACCTTTTGTCCTACTATTTTCATAAAGATGAATATCAATATAATGCGGTGGGAGCAAGCGGTGCTGTCTCGGGTATAATCTACACCGCTATTTTATTATATCCCAATATGAGCCTGTACATGTTTTTTATTCCCATACCCATTCCTGCGTATGTTTTCGGGATTGGCTATATGCTGTATTCAATCTACGGGATGAAAAACAGGATAGGTAATATAGGGCATGATGCCCATTTTGGTGGTGCTGTGGGAGGTTATATCCTCACTTTGGTTCTTGTTCCGCAATTGTTTGCCACAAGTTTGTTTATGGTGATTCTACTGGCTATTCCTATTGTTCTATTATTTTTTCTACAAAAGACCGGCAAATTCTGACATTGGCACTGAATTTGAAAACCTCTTGTAAAACCATAAAGATTATGAAAAAGTTACTTCTTCTAATTGCCATTTTTGGCTACTCTGTAGGCTTTGCACAAGACAAGCCATTTCCCTCTGTTTCCGTTTTAGGTACCGGAACTGTGAATGTAGTACCCGATAAAGTCCTTATTAACTCCAGGATTGAACATACCGGGAAAACTGCTGCCGAGGTGAAGCGTGAAAATGATAAAGTAGTCGATCAGGTAATTAAGTACTTAAAATCTCAGGGTGTAGCGTCAAAATATATTCAAACGGAATACTTGAGATTAAATAAAGAGGTTAATTACAATACAAAAGACACCATGTATTCAGCTAACCAGGCTATTTCTATCGAATTGGTAAACCTGAAGTCTTATGAGAAAATTATGTCTGGTTTATTAGAATCCGGGCTCAACAGAATTGACGGGATTGAATTTATGACCTCTAAAAAGGAACAATTACAATCTGAGGCGCGAAAAAAGGCAGTTTTGAATGCGAAAATGAAGGCTGAAGAATATGCCTCTGCTTTAGGTCAGCGTGCCGGAAAAGCAGTTCATATCAACGAAGTACAAACAGATCATTTCCAGCCCGTTTATCGTGTGATGGAAATGAAATCTGACAGTTCTGGGCAGCAAACTATTGCTCCGGGTGAAATGGAAGTAACCGTGAAGGTTAATGTTGAATTTCAGCTCGATTAAACTGAATATGATTAAAAGCAAAAAAGGGAGCCATTTGGCTCCCTTTTTTGCTTTTAATGCACTTTGTTAATTTGAAGAGGAGTTGTTTAGAACTTCTCCAACCTTTTGACCCAGGGCATCACCTCTTAGATCTTTGGCAATGATCTTTCCATTCTCATCCAGTAAAAAGGCAGCAGGGATAGCACGAATACCATAATCAACTGCAACAGGATCCTGCCAGAACATCAGGTTTGAGACATGGTTCCATGCTCCAAGATTATCATCTTCAATAGCCTGGATCCACTTTTCTTTTTGGCCGGGACGATCCAGAGAGACCTGGATAATATTAAATCCCTGGTCGTGATATTTTTTATAAACTTCAACAATATTGGGGTTTTCAACTCTACAGGGTTTACACCATGAGGCCCAGAAATCTACCAGAGTAACTTTTCCAAGAGCGTCGTTAAGCGCGAGTTCATTTCCTTCAGGTGTAGGGGCACTAAATTCTGGCGCCTTGCTTCCTACAGCGGTCTTGCTCATTTTGTCAAGCCTTGTCTTTACGATTTTTGCCAGAGGGAGTTCCTTAACTTCAGGACTTAGCTGCTCGTAAAATCCTTTTAATTCAGCAGAAGAATAGGCTGAAGTGTTTAGCATATCCTGGAGGATCATTACCGATACAATAGAGTTGGGGTTTGATTCAACTAGACTTGCTTTGGTTTGTTTGTCTTCTTTAAATAGCTGCTCCTGGAACGCCTGAAGGTTTTGCAGGGCAACAGAGTCTTTGTTCATCATGGCTTCCCGCGCGGCATTGCGGTGTTCTCCCATTTTTTTGCTTACTCCTTTTACACTTTCAAGATAAGTTGAAAGCACTTCGTTATCTGCTCCGCCCGATATTTCAGAAGAATAAATACTGTCTGGATATACCGTAAATTCAACAGGAGAATTGCCTGCTATATAAACTACATTACCTCGGGTTCCTTCCACAGTAAGAAAACTAATGGTAGGTTGTTCTTTTTCAGGTAAGTCAAGTTCAAACTTTCCCTCTTTTATTTCTATAGTATCAATATGTACTACCTGGGTGTTGCTGTCATTTAATT
This sequence comes from Salinimicrobium sp. TIG7-5_MAKvit, assembly GCF_049569215.1. Lineage (GTDB taxonomy): Bacteria > Bacteroidota > Bacteroidia > Flavobacteriales > Flavobacteriaceae > Salinimicrobium > Salinimicrobium profundisediminis. Next base: position 3,175,011 of record NZ_CP145903.1, read on the forward strand.
CAGAAATGATGAGCTTTTGCCCGTCTGGGGCATTTTGGACTGTTCCGCTAATCTGGTATCCTTCATTTTCACTTTCGCAAGCAGCCATGAGAATCACGAGTCCGGCTAATAATATTTTACGCATAATTTGTTACATTTTCGACAAAAATAAGGAAGATAGGGGAGAGAAAGGATCGAAAGAGATAAATTAATGTTAATATGAAGAAGTCCTTCAGGGCAGGGGGTAAAATCCTTTAATTTTAAAACATGAAGCATCAAAAGGAATTTCCACTGGAAATAAAGATAAGTTTCCACAAAATCATACAGGAATATCGTCATCAGCTCCAAAATGAGTCGAGTAAGATATCTAAAGATTATCTCGAAAATATGCTGGAGTACATTTCCACTTTTCCTGCTTTGGAAGAAGGTATACTAAATTCTGAAGATCTCAACAGGTACAAAGACCCCATAAGGATTTTAATGAAAGATCTTTTTCCTGAAATTCTATCTGATACGCAGATCAAGGCCATTTCGGTGCCATTTCATAACCTGATTTTTAACTCTACGCAAAAATTCAGGAAAATACTGGCAGGAGCAGGTAATGATTTTACCTTGAATATGAGGAATCTTAATCATGATCTTGATTATATCTATGCCTGTATCCTTATTCTAAATAAATACTATGGCTACGATATAGATTTTTCAAGACCTTTTTATTACGATATACCCGATGAAAATGGCATTTTAAGGCACTATAGAATTGAGCTCGATTCTAATTTTATGGAGCTTGAACCTGGAAAAAACGCCAGGGAAATTACTAAAGAAGATGTTGATGAGTTAATTCAGAATATTGAAAACGTTGCCTTGTGGAAAGAAAAATTTCCACCCAACAGCTGGATTTTTAAAGGCTTTACCATCATCTCCCTTACCGATGTGACTGTAGATGATGCAATTTCTGACCTTAAGACTACGCTATTGCAAAGAAATACCTCCGGGAAGGAAGAGATGGAGAAGTTTGAAGAGATCTTTAAGTCTATCTATAAGATTCCCAATCTACGGATAGGATTTACGATGTACAATGAACAGGATTCTGTTTTTGAACGAATGATAGGGAACCGTTCTCCCAGTTTTTTGCTTCAGGAGAGAAAAATATTAAACTGCAAAAAGGTGCTTGGGGAGGAAGCTTATCATAGCCTGGTGGACGAACATAAATACTTTAGCATTCCTAATGTTGAAAAATATTCGGGTAAAGCATCAGAAAACCTTCTTATAAAATCTCTTGTTGATGCAGGTGTCAAAAGTGCCATTATAGCACCCATTGCCAAAAACAATGTTTTGCTGGGGCTGCTGGAGTTGGTGTCTTTTGAAAAGAATGAACTCAATAGTATAAATGCGACAAAGCTGGAAGATATTTTGCCATATATCGTCACAGCGGTAGAACGAAGTAAGTCTGAATTTGAAAACCGGGTGAAAGCCGTTATACAAAGTGAATGTACATCTATTCACCCCAGCGTACTCTGGATCTTTGAAATGGAAGCCCGTAAGTTCATAAGAGATCTTGATGAAGATGGGCTTGCATCTTTTAAAGATATCACTTTTGAAGATGTATATCCTTTATATGGAGAGATAGATATCGTGGCTTCTTCGGAAGCCAGGAATGATGCTATTCAGAAAGACCTGCTCGATCAACTTGAGTCTATTGAAAAGATTGTATGTGAAGCCGAAGGAACTGAAAAGCTGGATATCTACGAGCAGGTGAAATTCCGGATTAAAGAATTTAAAGATGATTTGGCCGGCAGTCTAAGTACTTCCAGTGAACAGAAGGTATTCAATTTATTACAAAGGGAAATAAACCCTGTAATGGATCATATAGAAAAGCAGGCACCTCATTTAGAAGAACAGGTAAAAATATACCGGAAAAATATCAACTCCGAAACCGGTATAATTTATAACCATCGTAAAAATTATGACGAGGCAGTGCAGCAAATAAACCGCACCATGTCCCGATATATTGACCGGCGGCAAATAGATGCGCAGGAGATTTACCCACATTATTTTGAAAGATATAAAACAGACGGGGTTGAACATAATATTTACATAGGGGCATCTCTTTCAAATAAGAAAATAAAACCTTTTGATGAGGTTTATCTTTTTAATCTGCGGTTATGGCAATTAACCACCATGTGTGAAATGGAAAACAGGTTCTACCAGATCCAGGAAAGGATGCCGCTAAAACTGCAGGCTGCTTCTCTAATCCTTGTGTACAATACCACTCTTTCTATAAGATATAGAATGGATGAAAAGCAATTTGATGTTGATGGCACTTATAATGCGAGGTATGAAATCATCAAAAAACGAATTGATAAGGCTAATGTTAAAGGAACTGAGGAGAGGGTGACCCAAAAGGGCAAAATCGCCATTGTATATTCGAACAGGAAGGATGAAAGGGAGTATTTGCGTTACATCAAATATCTCCAGTCCAAGAAATATCTGGGAGACAAAATAGAAAAGCTGGAACTCGAAGATGTTCAGGGCGTTATAGGGTTAAAGGCGCTGAGGGTGGAAGTTTTATACCACCTGGAAAGTGAACAACACGAAGAACAGGTTTTTACATATGAAGATCTTGAAAAAGTTCTAGGCAAGGTAGTAAGTGGCGATAAAGCTGAGCACAGAAAGAATAATTCCTACCATGAAAATGGTATAAGTAATTCGCAATAAATAATATTTGCGGTTAAGTACCACTCCCAGCATATAAAGATCTTTCATTAGAGATTCATAAACATCACTTTGGTTTTCAAGTATTTCGTGCATGGCCCATTCAAACTGCTCGTAAGGCATACGGTGAAAATTCCCGAAGAACAACACGTTTACCTCCCCGTTTTTAATTTGCTCGCGGGTAAATTCTCCCGATGTCACATTAGGTCTTGTAGACATTATAGCTCCTATTATTGATGCTACACTAAAGATCATGAGAATAAAAATAGGGATCATAATTGCCGGACTGGAAGTCTCGGGTGTGGCAAGATCTGGAATGAAATTGGCAATAGCCAGGGAAATAATAATGGCATTGACCGAGAGCAGAATGTTAGCTTTAGCATCAGCTATGTCGCTTAATTTTAGGTGGTTGCGCATGGTTACTCTAAAAAGGGTTTGAATCCCCCTGTCTGCGCTTTTATCCTTATATTTTACTTTAAGGCGGGCTTTGGCTTCTTCTTTGGCCAGTTTCTTTTTTGCCTTTCTTTCTTTATTGAGCAGGTCGTAAAGGTTCTTATCTTTTTGCTCTTTCCAGTTTTCTCTTGCGTAGGTAGTGTAGAATTCATGTCTCTCTGTAAAGAGCTCAATGTTTTTCTCAATCCATTCCTGGTGTGAGTAGTTTTTTATTTTCTGTAGTTTGAGCTCCTGCCGAAGAAATTCACTGGTCTCTTCGAAGTAATCTTTCGCTAAATGCGAGGTGTCGGCATCTTTAATGATTTTTTCAGCAAGGTCTTTAGGTTCGGCTTGCATTCTTGTTGCCATAATGATCTTAGAGACAGTATCAATAAGTTCCTGGTCTGCATTCTGCTCTTGCAGCCAGTTTTTGGCTATTTCAACACTTTCTTCTTCGTGCCCGGCATGCTTTACAGTGTAACCGGTGTCATGTAGCCATGCAGCGAGGAGCAGTGGCTCTTCCTGTTTAACATGAATTTGAGATTTTTTAATTAATTCTTTAGTACTTTTAACTACCCTCTGAGTGTGTTTAAAGTTATGATAAATGAATGTATTGGGTAGTTTTTTACTGAATAGATCCTGTACGAATTTTTCAGCTTTACCAGTAAGAGTTGTCATTCAGTTGTGGTTAGATTTTCACCAAATTACAAAAAAATCCCCCCAATAATTTTGTATGAGAAAAAATAACATATTTCTAACACTGGCCCTGTTTATTGCAATTACAGGCTGTTCACCACAAATTAATCAGCTTTACTTTGCCAAAGATGAACCTTCAGAAGATTTTGGTTATCCCCAGGAAAAGGAGATCGAAAAATCTTTTTATTTATTGGGAGATGGAGGTTATTCACCTCCGGGAGGTTCTTCAGAAGCTTTACTTGCTTTTAAAACCTATATAGATTCTGTTAAACAGAAAGGTAACTACACTATTTTTCTTGGTGATAACGTGTATCCCGCCGGTCTGGTTTCCGAAGATCATCCCGAAAGAGAGCTCATGGAATACCGTATTGATGCTCAAATAGATGCTGTAGAGAACTATGAAGGCAACCTCTTCTTTGTACCCGGCAACCACGACTGGTATGCACAGGGATTAGTTGGGCTGGAACGCCAGGCCGATTATCTTAGGGAGAAGCTGGAGAGAGAGGATGTGTTCTTTCCTGAAGCCGGTTGTGGCTTGACTTCTATTGAGGTAACAGAGAATATTCAGGTGCTGGTGGCCGATTCCCAGTGGTTCCTCGAAGATTGGGATAAACATCCTAAGATCAACGATGATTGTGACGAAATAAAGACCAGAGAAGCCTTTTTTCAGGAAATTGATAGTGAATTAAAGAAAAATCAGACAAAGACGGTTGTTTTTGTAATTCATCATCCTTTATACACTAATGGATTACATGGCGGAAACTTTAGTTTAACCAACCATTTATATCCTACACAACGAAAACTGCCCCTGCCCATTCTTGGTACTCTGGCGAATTTTATTAGAACAACAGGAGGTGTTACCAGCACCGATCTTCAAAATGAGAGATATAAAGGAATGCGAAAACGCATTGAAACTATTGCTTCCCGGTGGGGTAATGTAGTGTTTGTTTCAGGGCATGATCACTCCTTACAATATATAGAGCACGACAAGGTAAAGCAGATTGTTTCGGGCTCAGCATCCAAGGCTTCTTATGTGGGGCTGGGGAGCGATGGTTTATTTGCCTATTCAGGCCAGGGCTTTGCCGCTCTTGATATTTTTGAAGATGGTTCTTCATGGGTAAGCGTCTATGGCAGTGAAGAAAAGAAACCAAAGCTTTTATACCAAAAAGAAGTCATCGCTGCGCCGCAACCTTTTAGTACCGACACATTATCAACTTCTTTTCCACAAACTATAAAGGCCTCGGTGTATAAACCTGCAGATACTGATGTGTCAGCTACTTATGAAAGTATTTGGGGTGACAGGTACAGGGATCTTTATGGAACCCAGGTAGAAGTTCCTGTTGCCATTCTAGATACTTTGTATGGCGGACTCACAGTAGAACGTGCCGGAGGGGGGCATCAAACCCGTTCTCTAAGATTAAAAGATGCCCAGGGCAGAGATTATAACCTTAGAGCTCTCGAGAAAAGCGCCGTGCAATTTATTCAAACGGTGGCCTATAAGGACACGCCTGTAGAGACAAAGTTTGAAAATACTCTTGCAGAAGATGTGATTAAAGACTTTTATACTTCTGCCCACCCTTATGCCTTCCTGGCTATTCCTAAATTATCAGATGCAGCTGGAATTTATCATACCAATCCACAAATATTTTACGTCCCAAAGCAAAAAGCTTTGGGAGATTTCAACAGCGAATATGGAGATGAGCTTTATATGATCGTGGAGCGCCCCGAAGAGGGCTGGGTTGGATATGAATCTTTTGGCAGCCCCAACCACGATATAGAAAGTACATCGGGCGTGTTTGAGCGGTTGCGACGTGATGAAAAATATACCCTGGACGAAGCTGCATATATAAGAGCAAGAATTTTTGACATGCTGGTAGGCGATTGGGACAGGCACGAAGATCAATGGCGGTGGGCCGAAATTGAAGACGAAGAAGGGAATCATTTCTTTAAGCCAATTCCCCGCGATAGAGATCAGGTTTTTTCAAATTTTGACGGGGCCTTCTTTAATACCTTAAGAGGTTTGACAGGTTTTGCCAATCAATTTGCTGTTTATGATGAAGACATCAGCAATATCGAATGGTTCAATTCGGCTGCAGTTGGTTTGGACAGGAGCCTTATCCAGAATTCTCAAAAGGAAGAGTGGCTACAGCAGGCAAAATACCTGCAGGAGCATATTACAGATGAAGTAATTGAAGAAGCTTTTGAAGAACTTCCGAAGGAAACCCAGGGAGAAGCCACTCAGCGGATTATTAAAAACCTGAAGGCTAGAAGAAATAATATTGTTGACATTGCTGAAAGGTATTATAATTACTTTGTGAAGTTTACTATGATCACCGCAACAGATAAAGATGATCATATCGAAATTGAACGTCTTCCTGAAGGAGAAACCCGGGTAATAATTTACAGGATCAAAGACGGTAAAAAGGCCGATGTTGTGAGCAGTAGGGTTTATGATCCCAATGTAACGCGTGAACTCTGGGTCTATGGTCTTGATGATGATGATATATTTGAGGTTTCTGGAGATGCACCTGCAAAAATTCTGGTAAGGATCATCGGGGGGCAAAACAACGATATTTACAGGATCAAAAATGGCAAAAAAGTTAAGGTCTATGATCACGAGTCTCTTCCTAATACTGTAGAGATCAACGATGGTGCAGATATTACCTTTACCGATGACTATGAAGTGAATGTCTTCGATAAAGATCGTAAGGTTTATTCATCAAGTTCTGTGCTTCCCGCCGTGGGATACAATCCAGATGATGGCTTCCAGGTGGGTCTAAGCGCTACTTTCAGTAAATATGGCTTCCGCAGGAATCCTTTTACCGCTCAACATAAGTTTAGGGCCGGGTATTATTTTGCCACTCAAAGTTTTGATTTAAGGTACCGGGGTGAATTTGCTAATGTTTTTGGCGGATATAACTTCCTGTTAAAAGCACATTTTACGAATCCCAGCTACACCCGTAATTTCTTCGGAATGGGAAATGAGACAGAAAATTTTGAAGAGGAATTGGGCAAAGAATTCAACCGTGTGCGCATTAGCAGGATAGGTGGAGAAGCCGGTATTGTGAAAAATACCCCTTTTGGTCGTTACTATCAGTTAACTGCATCTTTTGAAGGCGTACAGATCGAGGAAAGTACAAATCGTTTTCTTTCTGAATCATACATGAAGGACACCAACTTTTTTGACCGCCAGTATTTTGCCGGTCTTGAAGGCGTTTTTAGATACGAAAGTTATGATGACATCCTTAATCCTACTAATGGTATGAAATTCGAATTCATTGGCGGCGGAAAAATAAATACAGGTGAAACTGACAATATTTATGGATATGTCGCACCATATCTCGAATTCTACAAAGCCGTGAGCCGTAATGATAAGTGGGTAATCAATTCTCGGGTGAATGCCGAAGTGCTTTGGGGAGACGATTTTGAATTCTACCAGGCTGCAACAATAGGTGGCGCAGAAAGCTTGAGAGGTTTTAGAGAAGAAAGATTTTCTGGTGAAAGTGCTTTTGTTTGGGGTAACGATTTGAGATATAGTTTTGACGAATTCAAGACCTCGTTTGTGCCTTTTCAATTAGGTGTTTTTGCAGGTTACGATCTTGGTAGGGTATGGCTTGATGGCGAAGACAGCAACCTGTGGCATGATAGCTATGGCGGCGGATTATGGGTGACAGGGGCAGAGGCTGTTTCGGCTAAATTAAATCTGTTTACTGGAGGCGAAAAACTGCGTTTCAGTTTTAGTGTGGGTATGAGCTTCTAATTTCTACGGAAGTAAAATAGATTCTGAATATATGAAGGATGATCCCTGAATATTACAGGATAGCTGAAGCCATTCTTATGAACAAGTGAAGACGATGAAGTAAAGATTGGAGATACAAAAATAGCTTTTCAGCCTGCATTTTAAAGTATAGAATGCGGGTTGAAAAGTGAATTAATCATTTTTGAAAGGCTTCCTGTTTTTGCCATTTTTGGAGGGTGAGGTTCGTGTTTTTTCAACAGTTATGATCTTCAGGTTCAAAAATGTGCTTACACTTGAAGAGTTTTCAGCATAGAAATAGCTTCTCCTTGGCAACTTTCAAAAAATACCTTTAGTTTTTGACATTTTTGAAGGGGAAATTATAGATTATCGAAGCCACATCAATTTTAGGCTTGGAAAACAGGCGTAGTTAATTTTTCAGTTTCTGTTTTTCCTATAAATAGCTTCTTACCGGTCAACTTCCAAAAATGTTTTACGTTTTTGCCATTTTTGAAGGGTGAGGCTCGAATTTTTTTTCAGCAGTTATGATTTTCAGGTTCAAAAATGTGCTTACACTTGAAGAGTTTCAGCTTAAAAATACCTTCTCCTTGGCAACTTCCAAAAATGCCTTGTGTTTTTACCATTTTTGAAGGGTAAGATGGGTAAACCTTTTAAATGAGAAATTATGCATCTCCTTCCGCAGAAGGTTTTTGAATATTGAGTCTGTTGTTGAATTCGAGTGTGCGAATTGGGAAAGGAATATTAATATCGTGTTGATCGTACACTTTCTTAATGGCAATAATCGCACTACTCCTGGCAAAAAGAATGTCCCTGTTGTTGGTTGCAGCACTCCAGAATCTCACTACAAAATTGATTGAGCTGTCGCCAAATTCATTGTACATAAACTCTACTTCTTCTCCCTTCTTTTGAGGAAAAAGTTCTGAGATTGTATTTAGTGTAATGGTTTTTACAAGTTCAAGATCAGAATTGTAAGCCACGCCACAACTCACAGTGATCCTGGAACGTGAGGTACGGGAAAAATTCTTAAAAGGTGCGTCTATGACCTGGGAATTGGGGATAACAACATAATTATTATCGGCTTCCCTAATGACGATACTTCTCAGGTTGATTTCCACGACCCTTCCGGCATAACCGTTGTTTTCAATCCAGTCGCCAATTTGTAACTCCGGAAGAAAACTTAGCAGGATTCCTGAAAAGGTATTATTTAGTGTGCCCTGCAGTGCCAAACCTACAGCTAAACCCACGACCCCGGCACCAGCCAGTACAGAAGTGAGAATAGTATTTAGATTGAGTAGCCCAAGGGCAACAAAGAAACCTATGGCAATGACTACTACCTTGAGGATCTTAATGGTGATCTCCCGTATAGAGGCCTGTCTTACTTTATACCTGAGAAGCTTATCGAGAAGTTTTCCCAGGTATTTGGCAGCAAGGACAAAAAGGATAAAGACCAGAACGGCCAAAATGAAATTAGGCAAACCCAGGATTATAGAATCCAGCCATTCGCCTAATTTCGTCCAAATTCCTTCTACGGAATTTTGTATGTCAAATTCTTCTTGCGACATTTAGTTTTATACCGGCTTATGTTGTTCTGCAGTTTTCATTTTCCAGGCATCTAACATCCAGCTGGTCTTCTCAAGCTCCCGAATATAAGCACCAATAAGGTCTATAGTACCTTCATCGCCTCCTTTTTCGGCTACCTGCACTACCTGTCGCATTTGTTTTAAGATTGTGCCATGGTCTTTAAGCAGGTTCTCAATCATCTTTGAATCGGAAAGATCTGACTCTGATTCTTTTAGATTAGATTTCTTTAGATATTCACTTAAATTGCTGGTGGGTTGGTATCTTAAAGTAAGTATGCGCTCTGCGATCTCATCAATTTTTATTTTAGCGTCATCGTACAGCTCTTCAAATTTTTCATGAAGGTCAAAGAAATTCTTACCAATTACATTCCAGTGGTAATTGCGAAGTTTTTGATAATATAAATGATAATCGGCTAAAAGAACATTAAGTTCCTGAACTGTATTTGACGTCTCTTTGGCGTCTAAACCTAAGTAACTCATAGTTTTTATTTATGGTTTTGTTATTTACTATTCAAATATACGATAATTATGCTGTATATACAAGCTTATTCTGAAGTAGGACGGTTGCTCTTGAGGTCCAGTTTTTTAAGTAATTCTTCTGAAATTTGTCCTGAAGAATAGTTGTACCCATCAAGTAGCACTCCTTTTCTTCCCGAAGAAGTTGTGATGGCATACAAAGTAGCTTCATCACCGGGATTTGAAGGGCCTTCAAACCGATAGACCTCATCTACAACAAAATCCTGAGACAGAAATTTTTCTCTTTCTTCAGGAGATTTGAGTTCCTCATCGAGAAGGTTGAAATCTTCTTCATATCCTTCTTCGGTGCGAAGCATGTTGAGAGTCTGTGATAGGGTTCCTTTTTGTTTCATTATGCGCTTATTTTGGTTCAGGATTAAATTACGCTCCTAATTTGGTGTTTGCAAGGATATGCGCTGGATTAGTAATAATTTAACGCAGCTACTTCCTGTCATCTTTTTTGCTGAAATCCCATAGTCCAAGAGGTATGGCTAAAAAGAAAAAGAAATACCACCCCATAATGATGCCAAAGATGGTGATGAGAGCAGCAATAATATAGAACCAATCACTTCTGAAAAACTTCATTTTTACGCAACTTTACTATAATTTATAAAAAAGCCCTTAAGTTTGAAACAAAAAATGCAGAATTTCACCCGGCTTTATTAAATTTGTAATTAACCCCTATATGCTTTTTAAATGAAAACCAGAATTACCCTAAAGGAATTGGCCAAATTACTGAACGTTTCTGTTTCGACAGTTTCGAAAGCTTTAAATGACAGTCCCGAGATTAGTCCGAAAACAATTGAAAGGGTGAAAGAACTTGCTGCCCTTCATAAATACCGTCCTAATCCAACTGCGGTCAATTTAAAAAGCAGTAAAAGCGGAACGATTGGTGTGCTGATTCCAAATATAGCAAATTCTTTTTTTGCTAAAGTGCTTTCAGGAATGGAGGCGCGTGCACAACGAGAGGGTTTACAGGTGATCACTTATATTTCGAATGAATCACATGATCGGGAAAAGCAAATATCTGAGATGCTAACTGCCGGTTTTGTAGATGGTGTTCTTATTGCTATAGCCGAAGAAACACAACGAAAAAAGGATTTTGAACATATTAAAAATATCATTCAATATGATATTCCGGTTGTGCTTTACGACCGCATTGATTTTGATATGCCTGTAGATAAAGTAGGAATAGATGATGTAAAGGTATTTTATGATGCCACACGGGATCTTCAAAATAAAGGATTGAAAAAGATAGGTTTGGCTACCTCTGTGCATCATATGGGTGTGGGTAAAGCCCGAATAGAAGGTTATAAAAATGCTTTAAGGGAAGATGATACCTTTTATTTAGCAAATTCAGCCAACTTGCAAAGTTTGAAAGAAAAGACTCTTAAGATGCTATTGGAAGATAGGGTGGAAGCGGTTTTATGTAGTGATTTTGACAGTACCATGCTTACCTATAGACTGGCTTTTGAGAATGGCTTAAGAATACCAGAAGACCTTAAAATAATTGGATTTATTCGTGGGGGGCTTGCAAAATATCTCACTCCCTCTGTTAGCTTTGTAGATCAATCTCCCGACAAGATTGGAGCAAAGGCGATGGATATCCTTATCAACCGAATCAATAAAAAAAATACGGGTCCAAAAGAAAAGATACTCATTGCAACAGAAGTGGTGCATTATGAGTCGACTCAATTTTAAAATAATGAAGTTCTTTAAGAGGAAATTAGTAAATACCTTTTATGAAAATTTTACCTTTGGCACGTAAAATTTAAACCAACCCAAATTTCATTTAATGAACAGCAAACAATTTGAATTGCTCAGTTCTTCAAAAGTATTAGTTACAGGTGGTGCAGGATTTATTGGCTCTAACTTATGTGAAGCGCTCCTGGATTTAAATGCCAATGTAGTATGTCTCGATAATTTCGCAACTGGAAAAAGAGAGAATCTTTCAGCAATTAAAGATCATGAAAATTTCACTTTAATAGAAGGAGATATTCGTAACCTTGAGGATTGCAAAAAGGCCGTTTCCGGAGTAGATTTTGTCTTACATGAGGCGGCATTAGGATCTGTTCCAAGATCTATAAATGATCCAATAACCAGTAATGATGTAAATATTTCAGGTTTTCTCAATATGCTGATAGCCTCGCGTGATGCCGGGGTTAAAAGGTTTGTTTATGCAGCCAGTTCTTCTACTTATGGCGATTCTGAAGCACTTCCGAAGGTTGAAGATCACATTGGCAAACCTTTATCACCTTATGCTATTACAAAATACGTAAATGAGCTGTATGCCGATATCTTTCATTCCACATACGGATTGGACACTGTTGGGCTTCGTTATTTTAATGTTTTTGGAAGAAAACAGGATCCTCACGGTGCTTATGCCGCTGTGATCCCTAAGTTCGTAATTCAGTTTATGAATCACGAGAGTCCGGTCATTAATGGAGATGGTACCTACTCCAGGGATTTCACTTACATAGACAATGTGATTCAAATGAACCTGCTTGCTTTGACTACAGACAATAAAGAAGCACTAAATCAGGTTTATAACACTGCAGTAGGCGACAGGACAAATCTCAAGGAGTTGACCCAGCTACTTAAAGAATACCTTTCAAAATATGATCCAGAGATTGCTAATGTAGAAGTTGAGTATGGCCCAAATCGAGCGGGAGATATTCCGCATTCCCTGGCTTCTATTGATAAAGCTAAAACTTTATTAGGGTATGATCCACAATACAAAATAGAAGCTGGGCTAAAAGAAGCTGTGGACTGGTATTATAAGAATTTATAGAAAGTAAATATGAAAAATAAAAAAATAGCTGTAGTAGGACTTGGTTATGTCGGCCTGCCGTTGGCAAGATTATTCGCAACAAAATATTCTGTTGTAGGATTTGATATTAATAAAAAAAGAGTTGAAGAGCTACGTCAGGGAAAGGATACCACCTTAGAGGTGGAGAATGATGTTCTTCAATCTGTACTTAAAGAGAGTCCTTCAGAAGATAATGGACTTTTTTGTAGTGCAAATCTGGAAGATATTAAAGATTGTAGCTATTACGTGATCACCGTACCGACTCCGGTTGACAAAAACAACCGCCCCGATCTTACACCTTTGTACAAGAGCAGTGAATCTGTTGGGAAGGTATTAGAAAAAGGTGATATAGTGATATATGAATCGACAGTATTTCCTGGAGCTACTGAAGATGAATGTGTCCCTGTTTTAGAGAAATCTAGCGGACTTAAATTCAATGAGGATTTCTTTGTAGGTTATTCTCCTGAAAGGATAAATCCGGGAGATAAGGAACATACGGTTGAAAAGATCCTAAAAGTGACTGCAGGATCAACACCCGAAGTTGGGAAAAAGGTAGATGAGCTTTACGCTTCAGTTATTACAGCCGGAACTCATCTCGCGCCTACTATTAAGGTGGCAGAAGCAGCAAAGGTTATTGAAAACTCTCAAAGAGATATAAATATTGCTTTTGTAAATGAGCTGGCGAAGATCTTTAACATGATGAACATTGATACCCAGGCGGTACTTGAAGCTGCCGGTACCAAGTGGAATTTCCTTCCTTTCAAACCCGGGCTTGTTGGTGGGCATTGTATAGGTGTAGATCCATATTATTTGGCGCAAAAAGCACAGGAGATAGGCTATCATCCCGAGATCATTCTGGCGGGTAGGCGCATGAATGATTCTATGGGGCAGTACGTAGCTTCGGAAGTAGTTAAATTAATGCTTCAGAATGATCAAAAGGTAAAAGGGGCGAATATTCTTGTTATGGGTATAACTTTCAAGGAGAATTGTCCTGATGTCCGTAACACTAAAGTTGTTGATGTTATTAAGAACCTGAAGGAGTATGGTACCAATGTCACAATTTATGATCCATTAGCCGATCCTGAGGAAGTGCAGCATGAATACGGACTCACTACCACCAAGGATCTTCCGCAGGAAAAATTTGAAGCTGTGGTACTCGCGGTAGCTCATAAGGAATTTCTCGATTTAGATTTGGATAAATTGAAGAATGGACAAACGGTGGTTTATGATGTTAAAGGAGTCTTGGGTAAAAAGTGTGATAAAAAGCTGTGATTAGTGGTTAGTCAATAAGGGAATGGTTAAGTGGGGGTTGGTGATTTGGGATGAACTAATTAGTGGTGGGGAAATCCGGACTAGAGAATGATCTTATTGATTAGTAAAGATATCTTGTTAGAAAAATAAAACCACTTAACTAATTTATCCGTTAACTAATTAATTCGAACCAATGGCTGACAATTTTGAAAAATTGGAGTACTGGAAGAAGTGTTTTGAGCTGAAGCTTTTAAAAAGAAAAGGTTATTACAACTTTACCGGATTCTGAAAAATTCGATTTGCGGTTGCAATTATTGAGGGCATCCTACTCAGCAACTGCAAATATTGCTGAAGGATGGTGGAGTTTTCATTACAAAGAAAACATCAAATTTCTTCTGAATGCCCGGGGATCCGTGGCTGAAATTTTAGAACATGCTATTGAAGCACGTTCCTGGAGCTATATAACAGAAGAGGTTTTATAAGGAATAAAAAATTTAACCGACCCCTGTATAAGGTTGTTGAATGGTTATATAAAATATCTAAGAAAACAGAATGAATTAAACGGCTGATTAGGATAGAAGGAGGTAATCTAATTAACCAATCACCAATTAACTATAATTAAAATGAAAATAAAAAACATCTGCTGTATTGGTGCCGGTTACGTTGGTGGCCCCACAATGGCAGTAATAGCTGAAAAATGTCCGGGTGTTAAAGTAACTGTTGTTGATATCAATGAAAAAAGGATTAAACAATGGAATGATCCCGATGTAGAGAAGATTCCTATTTATGAACCCGGTCTTTCTTCTATTGTTAAGGAAACAAGAGATAAAAACCTGTTCTTTTCCACAGATGTAGATAAAGCTATTGATGAAGCCGATATGATCTTTATTTCGGTGAACACCCCCACCAAGACCTACGGGATTGGAAAAGGAATGGCGGCCGATCTCAAATATATTGAGCTTTGTGCCAGGCAAATTGCTGCAGTTGCCAAAAATGACAAAATTGTCATTGAAAAATCAACATTGCCAGTTAGAACTGCAGCTGCTTTAAAGAATATCCTTGATAACACTGGGAATGGTGTTAAATATCAAATTCTTTCTAATCCAGAGTTTTTAGCTGAAGGTACAGCGGTTGAAGATTTGAAAAGTCCTGATCGGGTTTTAATTGGAGGTGATATTGAGAGTGAAGAAGGCAGGGAGGCTATGGAAGCCCTGGTTAATATTTATGCATCATGGGTACCTAAAGAAAAGATTCTTACTACCAATGTGTGGTCTTCAGAATTGTCTAAACTTACTGCAAATGCCTTTCTTGCACAGCGGGTTTCTTCTATTAATGCAATTTCAGAATTATGTGAAAAGACCGGAGCAGATGTAAATGAAGTTGCCAAAGCTGTGGGGATGGATAGTAGGGTAGGGCCTAAATTTCTTAAAGCTTCTGTAGGTTTTGGAGGTTCTTGTTTTCAGAAGGATATCTTAAACCTCGTTTATATTGCCCGAACATATAATCTCCAGGAGGTGGCAGACTATTGGGAGCAGGTGATCATTATGAATGATCATCAAAAAAGGCGTTTTGCAGCTAATATGGTCCAGACGATGTATAATACAGTGGCCGGGAAAAAGATTGCTATCTTAGGTTGGGCTTTCAAAAAAGACACCAATGATACCCGTGAATCTGCAGCTATTTATGTCGCAGATTATCTTCTGAATGAACAGGCAGAAATAGTGGTTTATGATCCAAAAGTGACAGAAGAACAGATCTATTCAGATCTTGATTACCTCGGAAGCCGAAGTGGAGATGCCAACCGGAAAGGGGTTACTGTAGTGAAATCTTCTTATGAAGCCTGTGATAATGCACACGCCATAGCTGTACTTACAGAATGGGATGAATTCAAACAACTTGACTGGAAAAAGATTTATGATCAAATGCTTAAACCTGCATTTTTGTTCGATGGGAGAAGACTTTTAGAGCCTAAAACCAAGAAAGAGATTGGGTTTGAATTCTATGCCATTGGGAATTAAGAAAGGGAAAGAGGATCATAAAACCTATTAAAGAGATAGATCTATCTTTTTTATGATTCTCTTTCTCTGTTTCTACAGGTTTCGGTATATTTAGCCCCTCTATGAAAAATCACTTAAGAACAGCTATAGAGGCTTCCATCGCAGCCGGCAGGAAGATCATGAAAATTTATGAGCAGAAGGATCTTCAGGTTGAACTGAAGGAAGACGACTCTCCTCTAACCATTGCCGATCGACGAGCGAATGATATTATTAATGAGTTTCTAATTCCTTCCGGAATACCTGTAATAAGTGAAGAGAATATCCAACTATCTTTTGAAGAAAGAAAAAGCTGGCAAAGATGTTGGATTGTAGATCCGTTAGATGGAACCAAGGAATTTATAAAAAGAAATGGGGAGTTTACCGTCAATATTGCTTTGGTATTTGAAGGGAATCCTGTGCTGGGAGTAATTTATGCTCCTGCTCTAAAGTCGCTATATTTTGCTGAAGTAACTGAATCTAAGGCTTATCAGATAACCTTAGAAAATGAAGATTTGGATCTGGATCTGATTCTTACTAATTCAACCCAGATCTTTCCTCAACAGGCAGGATCCGAGATAAAAGTTGTGGGTAGTAGATCGCATATGAACCAAGCAACCCTTGATTTTATTGAAAAGCTCAAAGAAGAAGGGAAAGAAGTGGTAGTATTATCCAAAGGAAGTTCTCTTAAGTTTTGTTTACTTGCCGAGGGCGCAGCCCATGTTTATCCGAGATTTGGCCCAACCATGGAGTGGGATACCGCTGCCGGACAGGCTATTTGTGAAGCCGTTGGCTTTACCTGCAGATGGGCAGCTTCAGGAGAGCGTATCACCTACAACAGGGAAAACCTTAAAAACGACCATTTTTCTGTTGTTTATGAAGGATAGATCTTATAAAAGGCATTTAGCTAAAACAATTACGTGGAGAATCGTTGGAACCATGGATACTTTTTTCCTGGCCTGGATGATTTCCGGAGATCCCTTTGCAGGTCTTAAAATTGGTTTGGCCGAGGTAATAACAAAAATGACGCTATACTATTTTCATGAAAGATTATGGTTTAAAGGGGAGTTTTTGGCATCCTCAGGAAAATGGAGTAGTAGAAAAAGGCATTTTGCCAAGACTATTTCCTGGAGAATAGTAGGAACAGTAGATACTATGCTGCTTGCCTGGATAATCACAGGGAATCCTGTTACGGGATTAAAAATAGGACTGGCTGAGGTAGTGACAAAAATGTTGCTGTACTATTTTCACGAAAGAGCATGGTACAGGATTGATTATGGGGTGGCTCACAAAAGAAAATCAAAAGAATCTAAGATGAATATTCTTGCCTCAAATAAATAGAAAGCTGTCTATAGCATGAAAAAGAATATCGTAGAACATAAATATAGTGTCTCGAGGGAAGATCGCACCAGGAAGAATCAGCACCAATCTATGGTTATTTGGTTTACAGGGCTTTCAGGTTCAGGAAAATCAACTATTGCAAACAGTCTTGAAAAACGCCTTTTTAAAGAGGGAATATCTACTTATTCTCTTGATGGGGATAACATCCGCAGCGGACTGAATAAAGGTTTAAGTTTTAGCAGGGAAGACCGTCATGAAAATAACCGGCGAATAGCAGAAGTCGCTAAACTGTTTGTTGACGCAGGAATAGTAACTATAGGGGCTTTTATTTCTCCCCTTAAAGAGGATAGGGAGCAGGCGAAAGATATAATAGGGAAAGAAAATTTTGTGGAGGTGTTTGTAAATACTCCGCTCGAGGTCTGCGAAGAGAGGGATGTAAAGGGGTTTTATAAAAAGGCCAGGCAGGGGGAAATAAAGAATTTTACGGGCATAAGTGCTCCTTATGAAGCTCCTGAAAATCCAGATATTAAAATTAATACCGAAGAGGAATCTGCAGAAGAAGCTGTCGAGAGACTTTATGAATTTCTGCAACAAAAACTGAAATTAGATGAGTAAATATTATTTGAACTATCTTGATGAGTTAGAATCTGAAGCGATCTTTATTCTAAGAGAGGTTTGGGCTCAATTTGAAAATCCGGTGATTTTGTTTTCCGGTGGTAAGGATTCTATTCTTGTTACTCATCTGGCGAAAAAGGCTTTTTTTCCCGCTAAGATTCCTTTTGCTTTACTTCATGTAGATACAGGGCATAACTTTCCTGAAACTATTCAATTCAGAGATGAACTTGTAAAAAAACTAGGAGTAAAATTGCTTGTGGGCTCGGTTCAGGAGTCTATAAATAAAGGAAGAGTTGCAGAAGAAAAAGGTAAAAATGCTACCAGAAATGCACTTCAAATTACTACTTTATTAGACGCTATTGAAGAGCATAAAGTTGATTGTGCTATAGGGGGAGGTAGAAGGGATGAAGAAAAAGCGAGGGCAAAGGAGCGATTCTTCTCTCACCGCAACGATTTTGGAGAGTGGGATCCAAAGAACCAGCGTCCGGAACTATGGAATCTTTTAAATGGAAAACATTTTGAAGGAGAACACTTTAGAGCTTTTCCCATTAGTAACTGGACCGAAATGGATGTGTGGAATTACATAAAAAGAGAAAATATTGAAATCCCGTCGCTTTATATTGCACATGAGCGGGAAGTAGTATGGAGGAATAATTCCTGGATCCCCGTTTCTGAATTTTTGAAGTTGGGACAAGATGAAAAATCGGAAATTAAAAAAATCCGCTTTAGAACACTTGGAGATATTACGATTACTGGAGGAATAGAATCTGAAGCAGATACGTTGGAAAAGATTGTTCAGGAAGTTTCAGCAATGCGTAAGACCGAAAGAGGAGATAGGAGTGATGATAAACGGAGTGAAACCGCGATGGAGGATAGGAAGCGCCAGGGCTATTTTTAAACACGAATTATGGCGAATTGAAGCGAATTATTGCGAATTGCATGGAAGATAAAATCTTATTTAAGGAAGAGAGTTATATAATAATAGGTGCATGTATGAAGGTACACCGTGGACTTGGACCAGGCTTTCTTGAATCGGTTTATGAAGAAGCTCTGGAGCAAGAATTCAAAGTCGCAGGGATTCCTTTCGAACGCCAGGTAAAGCTGAATATCTTCTATGAGGATAGAAAACTGAAGAAATACTTTATAGCTGATTTCGTTTGCTTTGATAAAATTATTCTGGAGATAAAGTCGGTCAAATATGTCCCTGTAGCTTTCCTTTCACAATTAAATAATTATTTAGCTGCTACCAGGAAAGAGCTTGGTGTTCTGGTGAATTTCGGTACTACCTCCTTAACTTACAAAAGAATTATTAATACAACCCATTCGCGTTAATTCGTTGAGAAATTCGCGATAATTAGTGACATAATGCAAATAGAAAATAACCAATTACTTAGATTTACGACAGCTGGTAGTGTGGACGACGGCAAGTCCACCCTCATAGGTCGCCTCCTATATGATTCCAAATCAATCTTTGAAGACCAACTTGAATCGGTGAGCGCTACCAGTGCAAAAAAGGGACATAGGGGAGTAGATCTCGCGCTTTTTACCGATGGGTTAAGAGATGAAAGGGAGCAGGGAATTACTATAGATGTTGCTTACCGGTATTTTACAACTCCTAAGAGAAAATTTATAATCGCAGACACACCAGGGCACATTCAATATACCCGTAACATGGTTACAGGGGCATCTACGGCAAACGCAGCAGTGGTATTAATTGATGCGCGTCATGGGGTTATTGAACAAACCAAAAGGCATTCTTTTATTGCTTCTTTGCTTAATATCCCTCACCTTATTGTATGTGTAAATAAAATGGATCTTGTAGACTATAATGAGCAAAGGTTTAATGAAATAATTTCTCAATTTGAAGAGTTTTCATCTAAGCTACTCATGAAGGATGTTCGGTTCATTCCTATTAGTGCCCTGGAAGGAGATAACGTTGTGAATCAGTCAAAGAATATGCGTTGGTATCAGGGAGGAACGCTGCTTAACATCTTGGAAACCCTACATATTAGTAGTGATGTCAATAAAATTGATGCACGTTTTGCTGTGCAGACAGTTTTGAGGCCTCAAAATGAAGAGTATAGAGATTATAGAGGTTATGCAGGAAGAGTGGCGAGTGGAATTTACCGTGTTGGAGATGAAGTGGCAGTTTTGCCATCTGGCTTTACATCAAAAATAAGATCTATGAATTCAGGTGAAACAGAAATTGAAGAAGCCTACGCTCCCATGTCTGTTGCTCTGACTCTGGAGGATGATATCGATGTGAGCAGGGGTGACATGATCGTAAGAGTAAATAATCAGCCCGAAGCAACGCAGGAATTCGATGTGATGCTTTGCTGGTTAAATGATGAAGCAGCCAAGCCCCAGGCCAAATATTCTATCACTCATAGTTCTAACGAGCAGCGCGCTATAATTAAGGAGGTGATTTACAAAGTTGACATTAACTCATATGATCGAATCACTAACGATAAAGGGTTAAACATGAATGATATTGCCCGGGTTAAAATCAGGTGTACTCGTCCTTTAATGATAGATTCCTACCGTGACAACAGAAATACCGGAAGTATAATTCTCGTTGATGAGAATACAAATGAAACGGTGGCAGCGGGGATGATTGTCTAAAAACATAATCCGTGAAATTCGTATGAATCCGCGTAATCTTTTAATTAGAGCTTCAGGAATTTCTTGATTGAACCAAAGGTCCCTGACTTCTCCGTAAGAAATTTTTCAAGCAATTCATTTTCATAGTTGCGGGTTGTTCCAAAGCGGGGTCTTAAAAATGCCATTTTTGGATCCTGATCAAAAATTGAAAGTAAGAATTTTTCCAGGGTCTCCTCCTTCAGGTTTTCAGGGATTTCATTTTCGGGAAAGGGAGGTTCATTTAACATTTGAAGCGCCAGCTCATCATTTTGATCAATTTCTTTCACCCTCTCAATCACCTCTTCAAAAGTTTTAAATTCATGACAGTTAATCAGAGATTTCGGATTAAAATCTTTGGCCACCTCAGGATTTCCCCAGTAAATGGGAATTGTATTGGTGATATAGGCATGCATTAATTTTTCTGTAGTATAGCCGGGAGAGGAAGAATTTTCAAAAGCTATGGAAAATTTACATTTAGATTGAAATTTCAGTTTCGAATACATCCAGTCTTTGGTAAATCTTCCTCCAATATCCATGGTAGCATTATTGAGATGCCTGCCTGGAGAATGGACTTTCCGGTAATTGCTTAGGAGATAGAAGAACTCATCTCTCATAGGGTCTGCCTGGGAATTGGAATAAATAAAGTTGCAAAAATATTCTTTCTTTTCAACGTCTTCTATTGTAAATGATCTTGGCTTCAGGAGCTCTTCAAACTGGTCGGGGATAAGAGCAAAATTCGGATATCTTAAGTAACGATTTCCGAATTCTAAGTGGCTAAAGCCAAGTGCGTAATCACAAAGATTAAAGTCGGGAACAAGATTTTCACCCGTATAAAATATTTTTACCGGATTAGGATATTTTAAAAAATCATGGCCATAACAAGAATAAATGAGGAAGTCGGGATTCTCAGGATCAAGAACAAGTTCGTAGTGCCGACTTAAAATTTCATACAAATAATTATTGGCGGGATCAAAGCCTTTATAGAAATCGGTGAACCAGATTTTTACAGGCTTTGGTGTTGAATTCTCCACCTTCGCATTTTTATTAGTCATTACCATAACAACCAGTGTTTATAATCAATACCTGTACATTTCTCTTCTCCCATTCTCATCCCCAAATAATTTCCGGGTCCTGAGCTGAAGGTGCCAATAAAATGTTCAGAAGAAGCACATATTTCAATACTGGTTAAAAGCTTCAACAATCTTAGATATTTTTCCTTTTTGCTGAGTTTAAGAAATTCATTGTGTACATATCCTTCTTCTGAGGGATGACATAAAGTAATGAAATTCCAGTCGGGATAATTTTTTTTAAGAGACAGCATGAGCTTGTAGTCATCAGTCAGAACAAATATATTTTGAGATATGGATAGTCTTTCTGCCTCTTCCATATAAACCTCAAAATCATAGATCTTTTTTTCCTTTGTTTTATCTCCGGCCCGAATATGCATGCTTATATATGTTTTAGGTACAGAAGCCGAAGCTTTGAATTCTTCAATATAAGTTGCAGCAGGTTCATTATAGCGCCAAATCATATTTATTATTGTCTGAGCTGCACGCGGAAGAACTTCATTATTTATACCGAGTTCAGGAATATTAAAAATTTCTTTTTCGAATTCCCTGCAGCGAAATTTATCCCAGACATCCTGGGTTAAATATTGGTTTCCTGAAACAATTCTCAAAAGAGCGGGAGGAAAGGGGTTGGCTTCTTCCATCTGATAAGCTCTTCTGTTATACCTGCTGTGTAGATAGAATTCAGTTTCCTGACAAAAAGCTAAGAAGAAATCCTGCCAGCCTTTTTTATAGGCTAAATTTCCTCTTTTTGAATATAATCTAAATTTAATCCCGTTCTGTAAGCAGTAAAGAATGGCAAAAACCATATTATTGAATTCAGAAAAGAACCCGGCATTGGCTCCAAAATGAAAGGTGAGTTTCTCTTCAAATGAATTGTTTAACTCCTTATACCTGTGTAATTTTTTGATGTTATTAAAGGCTTTCAATTGCTGATAATAGTTTGTCAAAATTAGGATTAATATGGAATATTTTCCTTTTAAAACCCGCTTTTGTCTTTTTTCAGGAAATAAGTTTTACTTTCGCTTTATCTTCTAAAGACAACCAACTAATTCAATGGCATTAAGAAAGGTCGTTACTTCGGGACTGGTATGGACTTTTACGCAGCAATTCGGGAACCAGGTCATTGGGTTTGTTATCTCACTAATCTTAGCCCGGTTATTACTTCCTGAAGAATTTGGGTTAATTGCCATGATCGCTGTTTTTGTTGCTGTTGGGAATGGTCTTATGGACAGTGGATTGAGTCTCTCCATCATTCGTGATACCGAAGCGGGTGACAGGGATTTTTCTACTGTTTTTATCTTTAATGTACTTGCAGGTACCCTAATTTATCTTATAATATTTGCCGGAGCTCCCTTTATTGCTCAATTTTATGATCAGGAAATACTCACAAACATTATCAGGGTATATTGTTTAACTTTTATTCTTTCTGCGGCCACTTCCGTTCATATTGCTTTGTTTACACGAAACATGAATTTTAAAGTGCAGACTCTTACTGCTATTCCTGCGGCAGTAATAAGTGGAGCTCTAGGAATCTTACTAGCCATTAAAGGATATGGAGTATGGAGCCTTGTCTATAGCAGTTTGTTGAATTCTATACTTAATTTTGTACTTATCTGGAAATATTCAAGTTGGTTTCCTTCTCGAATTTTTGATAAAAATCTTTTTTATAAACACTGGAGTTATGGATATAAGCTTGGACTGGCTAATTTGCTTAACAGAATTTTCAACAACCTGTATTTAGTAGTAATAGGGAAATATTTTTCTCCGGCTTTATTGGGTTTCTACAGCCGTGCAGAAAGTACTAAACAATTACCGCTAAGCAATATAGAGAGAGCTCTCAACAAGGTTAGTTTCCCCATGTTCGTAGGGATAAAGGATGAACCGGAACGCCTAAAAAGTGTTTTTAGAAAACTTTTGAAGATGGTTTTATATATAGTGAGTCCGGTTTTGATGATTAGTGCTGCACTAGCAGATCCCCTGTTCAGATTTCTTTTTACTGAAAAGTGGCTACCGGCAGTTCCTTATTTTCAGATCTTATGTTTAGGTGGATTACTCTTACCTCTTCATAGTTATAATTTAAGTTTATTAAATATTTATGGGAGAAGTGATCTTTTTCTGAAGTTGGAGATTGTAAAGAAAATTCTCATTCTTTTTTCCCTGTTATTAATCATACCATTTGGAATATATGGTTTGCTATGGGGGCAGGTTGTTCTTTCGGTACTGGCATTTGTGATAAATGCTTATTATACCCAAAGATTTATTACTTATCCTTTGCGTTCCCAATTATTAGATGTTTTCCCCATTTATTTAATAACTTTTTTTAGTGCTACTATTGTTTGGCTGGGGGACCAGAAGCTTTTCTCTGAATTTCCAGATTTTATCCGGTTACTAACAGGAGGAATTGTGGGCTTTGGGGGGTATTTTATATTATCGATTTTTGGCAGGTTTGAACAATTACCGCAACTAATAGATCTACTCAGGGATAGATTGGAAAAAAAAATATAATACTCTCTTTAAGATTTCAGACATTGCTCAAAATTCATCATTACATTTTAAAAGATCTTAATCAGAAGGTATGATCAACGTCACCAAAACTTTTCTTCCTCCAATTGAGGAGTATCAAAAATACCTGGAGCAGATCTGGAATTCCAATCAGATCGCGAACGGCGGAAAACTGTGGTATGAGTTACAGGCAAAGCTTAAAGATTATCTGGATTCGCCAGACCTTATTCTTACCGCCAATGGTACCTTACCTCTGCAGATCGCTTTAAAAGTGCTGGCAGGAAACGGAGAGGTGATCACCACTCCTTTCAGTTATGTAGCCACAACCGCCGCTATCGTGTGGGAGAATTGTACCCCGGTATTCGTTGATATTCATCCCGAATATCTCACCATAGATGAAACTAAGATTGAAGCTGCCATTACAGAAAAAAACACAGCCATCCTGGCAACCCATGTATTCGGCAATCCATGTAACGTGGAGGAGATCGATAGGATAGCAAAGAAACACGGGCTGAAAGTAATCTATGATGCCGCCCATTGTTTTGGAGTAAAGTATAAAGGCCAGTCGATCTTTAATTTTGGAGATGTAAGCACCTGTAGCTTCCATGCTACCAAGATCTTCCACACCGGGGAAGGAGGAGCTATGTTTTGCAAAGATCCTGAACTTTATGAGGAACTATTTTACAAACATAACTTTGGAAACAAAAGCGCGACGGAGTTTTCAGGATTGGGAATTAATGCAAAAATGAGTGAGCTAAAGTCTGCAATGGGATTAGCGGTTTTACCCTATGTAGATTTCGATATTAAGCCAAGAAAAAAGATTTATGACTTTTACCAGGAAGCTCTTAAAGAATCTCAGCTTAACATGATCAAACTTCGGGGTGGTGTAGAATGGAATTACAGCTATTTTCCGGTAATTTTTTCTGATAAAAAGCATCTTTTAAAAACACAGAAGATTCTGAATGAAAAAGTAATCTTTCCAAGACGTTATTTTTATCCCTCTCTCAATTCTTTATCATACATTCAAGGAAAAAAATTGGAAATTTCAGAATCTATTTCCCATAGAATTCTTTGTCTTACTTTTTATGCAGATTTGAATCCAGCACAGTTAAAAGAAATCCGCACCACGTTAATTGCTTCTGAATAATTACAATTGAGAATGAAAACTTTTGAAATTTTAAATGTAAAGCAGAAGAGGCTTTTTGTTTATTTATCTCTATTCCTGGCAATTTCCTTTTTCTTCGCAGCTACCTTTTTCGGACTCGATTTTACGGATAGTTTCTATCACCTGAATCAGGCGCTTTATCCTGCCGGAGACAAACATCTCTATCCTTTTCTGGGCAGTTCTCTGATCATAAGAGAGATTGTAGAGTTGCTGGGTCCTGAAATCATTTTTTTACGGCTGACGAATTCCTTTTTTCTTTTAATCTCATTCCTCCTTCCATTCCTCATTTTGAAGCCACAGCTTTCCAGAAATAAAATTCTGTTCTATCTGGCATGCGGTTTAATTTTATTTCTTCCATTTAACGTTAACATTCTGGGCTACGACACCTTCAGCATTTTTTTTCTGTCGCTGATCTTTACTATTTCTATTAATCACCTAAAAACCCCACAGTTTTCCAAACTCCTTTTCCTGTCCCTTCTTTGTGCAGCCGCTGTATTAATAAGGCTACCTAATATTCTGGTCTTACCCATTATTTTTTTCTGGTTTCTTTTTTTTAGGAAGGCTTTTCCAAAGACTTTGTTGTACCGCCGGCAGGAGGTGATATTTCTATTGCTATCACTTCTGGTAATAACTTTACGTTATGCTCTGTATTACGAGAGCTGGAATTCATTTGTGAGTGCTTCAGCTAGCGCAGATTCACATGTTTTTACAGAACTCCTTCAAAATTATCTCCGGGATGGAATTCAGTTGTTCTTTTTCCTCAGTTTCATTCTCATTAGCTATTTCCTGTTCCAAATTATATGGGGAAGGATTTCAAAAATCTTCACATATTTCTTGCTCATAATTATCCTGCTGATCTTTATGAGTATTTACCTTCTTCCCACTAAATACCTTTTTAACTATTCTCTTTTCATTTTTGCAGTCGTTTTGTCCTATACAGGAATTCAAATATACCATTGGAAGAAACAACCGGCATTGCAACCTAAGATATTTGTTCTGTACTTTCTTTTTTTATTCATCAATCTCTTTGGATCAAACACCGGACTTTTGAAAGGCTATTCATTGTTTGTATTGTTCCCATTCGTTTTTAGTATGGGCCATTCAGTAGGTAAAACATACTGGTCAATACTGCTCCTCGTCCTGATCCCGTTTTCCCTTGTAAATAAACTTTATGGGGTATATGAGGATAAGAATTTACTCTCACTTAATGCAGTTCCCAAGCACAAGTTGCTTTCTCCAATTCGCACTAGTAAATCAAGATCGCAATATTTAAACGCAATAGATGCCGAAGTGAAAGAACTAAGAAAAAGGAATATCAAAGTTTATTTCTATGGGGACAAGAGTCATGCTTTTCAATATTTATATCCTGAGAATTCCTTTGGAATTGCATCCTTTTTTCAACCTGTTGATAATATAGAATTCATTTCACATATTCAGGAAGCTCTTTCATTATATAAAGGCCAAGATATCGCTATTTTTGTAGTAGATTCTTATCCTGGTCTTGATACTGAAGTATTAAGCAGTTTTGAAAAGATGCTTTTGAAGTTGAAATTTGAAAGAAAAGATAGTTTAAAGGCCAAACTTTATGTCAGGAAATATTGATTTTCAATAAAATTGCTTTTCACAGTTCTTTAAGATCATTTTTTCATGCTATTCAATATTAGCTGAGTATATTTGCAGCCTCATAATTATTGGACAGGTTTGAATAAAAATTTAAAGATTGCAATTGAAGCAGCGCTAGCTGCGGGAAAAGTCATCATGGAGATATATGAAAGTGAGAATTTTGAAATCCAGGCCAAAGAAGATAATTCCCCTCTGACAATTGCAGATAAAAGGGCGAGTGAGGTTATTAATGAATTTCTGCTTTCCACCAATATTCCCCTGATCAGTGAGGAGAATAAACAAATTGACTATAGGGTTAGGAAACAGTGGGAAGAATGCTGGATCGTAGATCCATTAGACGGGACCAAGGAATTTATCAAAAGAAATGGGGAGTTTACTGTAAACATTGCCCTCGTTTCCCTTGGAAAACCAAGATTGGGGGTGATCTTCGCACCTGCTCTTAACAGTCTGTATTTTGCAGATGTTTCAGAAAATAAAGCATTTAAAGTTTCTCTTACCACGGATGATCTTAATATTGATGATATTTTAGACAAAGCTGAGGAAATTTTGCCTTCCGGTCATGAAGATTGTATAAGAGTAGTGGGTAGCAGATCCCACATGAATGACGACACCCTGGAATATATTGAGGAATTGAAAAAAAAATATGGAAAGGGGATCGAAGTGGTCTCCAAAGGGAGCTCCTTAAAATTTTGTTTGGTTGCAGAAGGGAAAGCCCAGGTTTATCCTCGCTTTGCCCCTACCATGGAATGGGATACTGCTGCGGGACAGGCAATATGTGAGGCAGTAGGATTGAATTGTATTTCCCGGGAAACGGGAAGAACAATGACTTACAATCGTGAAGATCTTTTAAACGGTCATTTCTTTGTGTCTCATGAAGGATAGTTCTCATAAAAGACATATTGCCAAAGCTGTAACCTGGAGGATAGTAGGAACTATTGACACCATCCTTCTCTCCTGGTTTATTTCTGGTAATCCTTTTACTGGTCTTAAGATCGGCTTCGCAGAGGTAATAACAAAAATGGCCCTATATTATTTTCATGAAAGGATATGGTTTAGAGTGAAATTGGGGGTGAAAAGGAATGGAGATGACAGTAAGAAAAGACATCTCGCAAAAACAATTTCCTGGAGAGCTGTAGGAACACTCGATACCATGCTATTGGCCTGGATCATTACGGGGGATCCGGTTACCGGTTTACAAATTGGTTTTGCAGAGGTAGTAACTAAAATGATCTTTTATTACCTTCATGAAAGAACGTGGTATAAGATCGACTTTGGACTTCCCAATCGCAGAGAAAGAGATAAAGAAGTAGCAGAAGTTACAGAAGGCTAAAGGACGTGGTGACAGGGAGACTGGGTGACTCGGAGATTTGGTGACACGGGGATTAGGAAACTAAAATGGATCATGGGGAAGAGGGGTATAGGAGAGGATTAAAATGCTCAGAAGCTCTTGTAACAACAATAGTGTATAATGAAATCAACCAATTCGTTATTTAAAGTCAAAAGATCTCGAATTAACGAATTAACGAATTAACGAAAAAAATGTCCCCCAATATAACCAAACACGATTACCATATTTCCCGGGAAGAACGTAACCGGCAGAATGATCATAATTCCTTCGTGATCTGGTTCACAGGTCTTTCCGGATCAGGAAAATCTACTATTGCCAATCAATTAGAAAAAGAACTATTCAAAAGCGGGATCAGGACGTATTCCCTTGATGGGGATAATGTACGAAGTGGCCTGAATAAAGGCTTGACTTTCTCTCTTGAGGATCGGAAGGAAAACAATAGGAGAATTGCCGAAGTGGCCAAACTTTTTATGGATGCCGGGATGGTTCCTATTACCGCCTTTATTTCTCCATTAAGAGAGGATCGCGAAGAGGCTAAAAATGTTATTGGGCAGGATAATTTCATAGAGATCTTTGTAAACACACCTCTGGAGATCTGTGAAGAGAGAGATGTTAAGGGTCTTTACAAGAAAGCGAGAGCGGGGGAAATTAAAAATTTTACGGGCATCAGTTCTCCCTATGAAGCTCCCGAAGATCCTGCCATTGAGATAAGAACAGAGGAGGAAACCGTGGAGGAGTCAGTAAAAAGGATAATTAAAGTTTTAAAGGAAAAATTGAAATACAATGAGTAAATATTATTTGAATTACCTGGATGAGTTGGAATCTGAGGCCATTTACATCCTTCGGGAAGTTTGGGCTCAATTTGAAAACCCTGTCATTCTTTTTTCCGGAGGTAAGGATTCGATACTCGTTACCCATTTAGCTAAAAAGGCGTTTTTTCCGTCAAAAATTCCTTTTGCACTTATGCATGTGGATACCGGACATAATTTTCCGGAAACAATTAAATTCAGGGATGACCTAATTGAAGAATTAGGAGTGAAGTTGATTGTGGGTTCGGTACAGGAATCGATTAATAATGGTCGCGTAGCAGAGGAAAAAGGTAAAAATGCAACGCGGAATGCACTACAGATCACTACACTTCTTGATGCAATTGAAGAAAACAGGGTTGACTGTGCAATTGGGGGAGGTAGAAGAGACGAGGAAAAGGCCCGTGCCAAGGAAAGATTTTTTTCTCACCGGGATGACTTTGGACAGTGGGATCCAAAGAACCAACGTCCGGAGTTGTGGAATCTCCTGAACGGAAAACATTTTGAAGGGGAGCATTTCAGGGCTTTTCCAATTAGTAACTGGACAGAAATGGACGTTTGGAATTACATTAAAAGAGAAAATATTAAAATTCCATCTTTGTACTACGCTCATGAAAGGGAAGTGGTATTCAGAAGCAACTCATGGATCCCGGTTTCTGAATATTCGAGACTGGAAGAAGGAGAGAAAATAGAGAAGAAAAAAATTCGTTTCAGAACTTTAGGTGATATCACTATCACTGGTGGAATAGAGTCAGATGCAGATTCCCTGGAAAAGATCGTACAGGAAGTTTCTGCTATGCGGAAGACAGAAAGAGGGGATAGGAGTGATGATAAAAGAAGCGAGACGGCTATGGAAGATAGAAAGAAACAAGGATATTTTTAGAAAGTATAATGATGGAGATCAATAACAACCAATTACTACGTTTTACAACTGCAGGAAGTGTTGACGACGGTAAAAGTACATTAATAGGTCGCCTGCTTTATGATTCAAAATCCATTTTTGAGGACCAGCTGGAGTCCGTAAGTGCTACAAGTGCAAAAAAAGGTCATGATGGAGTTGATCTGGCCCTCTTTACGGATGGTTTGAAAGATGAAAGGGAGCAGGGTATAACTATAGATGTTGCTTACCGGTATTTCACCACTCCTAAACGTAAATTCATAATTGCAGATACCCCGGGGCATATTCAATATACACGAAATATGGTTACCGGTGCATCTACTGCAAATGCAGCAGTGATCCTGATAGATGCCCGGCACGGGGTTATCGAGCAAACTAAAAGACATTCTTTTCTTGCTTCCTTATTGAATATTCCCCATTTAATTGTGTGTATTAATAAAATGGATTTGGTAGATTACTCTGAAGAGGTTTATAATGATATTATTGGGCAGTTCGAAGAGTTTTCCTCCAAGCTACTTATGAAGGATGTGAGATTCATTCCTATTAGTGCTCTTAACGGAGACAACGTAGTAAAACGATCAGAAAATATGGCCTGGTATGAGAATGGGACCTTTTTAAGCATCCTTGAAAATCTTCATATCAGCAGTGATATTAATAAGATTGATGCGCGTTTTCCGGTACAAACGGTATTACGACCGCAGAGTGAGAGTTATAGGGATTACAGGGGGTATGCCGGAAGGATTACAAGTGGTATTTATCGAACTGGAGATGAAGTAGCGGTACTGCCATCAGGATTCACTTCCAAGATTAGATCGATAAATACAGGGGAGAAGGAAGTTGAAGAAGCTTACGCCCCAATGTCTGTAGCAATAACACTTGAGGATGATATTGATGTAAGTAGGGGAGATATGATCGTAAAGAAGAATAATCAGCCGGAGCAGGAACAGGAATTTGATGTGATGCTTTGCTGGTTGAATAATGAGGCCATTAAACCTCGTGCAACGTACACTATATTGCATACTTCCAATGAAGAACGTGCGATGATCAAAGAGGTAGTATATAAGATGGATATAAATTCCTTGGAACGAGATAGTGAAGATAAGGATCTGACCATGAATGATATTGCCCGGGTGAAAATTAGAACTACCCGTAGATTGATGTTGGACTCTTATAGAGATAACCGGCTTACTGGGAGTATTATTCTTATTGATGAAAGTACCAATGAAACTGTTGCAGCGGGAATGGTTATTTAAATTATGAAGAAGAAGAAAATATTAATTACAGGTGCAGCCGGTTTTATAGGTTTTCATTTATCAAGGGTTCTGGTGCAAGCAGGTTATGAAGTGGTTGGTATTGATAATATCAACTCCTATTATGACGTAAATCTGAAATTTGATCGCTTAGCTGAACTGGGTATTGATAAAGCTGAAGCCGAAATTTACAATAACGAAGCTGTAAGCACTAAATATCCCGGTTTTAAATTTTTGCGTTTAAATCTGGAAGATAGAGAGCAACTCCCAAAACTGTTTGCAAAGTACAATTTTAAAAAGGTGTGTAATCTTGCTGCACAGGCAGGGGTGCGATATAGTTTAAAAAATCCCGAATCGTATATAGACAGCAATATCGTAGGCTTTCTGAATTTATTGGAATGCTGCCGGCATCACGATATTAAACATCTGGTATATGCCAGTAGTTCCAGCGTGTACGGTCAAAACGAAAAAATACCGTTTTCTACGGAAGACAATGTAGATCACCCCATAAGTTTATATGCGGCCACTAAAAAAAGCAACGAATTGATGGCCTATACCTATAGCCATTTATACGGATTTAAAACTACCGGACTCAGATTTTTCACAGTTTATGGCCCCTGGGGGCGCCCCGATATGGCCATGTTCCTGTTTACCGATGCCATTGTGAATAACAGGCCTATTAAAGTTTTCAATAATGGCAATTTAGAGAGAGATTTTACCTATATAGATGATATCGTAGCGGGCGTTTTTAAAATTCTTGATAGTAAAGCTGCAGCATCTTCCGATAATTACTCCCTTTACAATATTGGCAACAGTAAACCGGTGAAGTTGATGGATTTTATTACCGAGATCGAGAAACAGCTCGGTGTGGAGGCAAAGAAAGAAATGTTACCCATGCAACCCGGGGATGTTAGCAGAACCTGGGCAGATGTCGATTCTTTTAAAAAAGTATACCATTATGAGCCTGAAACGCCGGTATCAGAGGGAGTAAGAGAATTTTTAAATTGGTATAAAAAATATTATAAATAATTGTTTTTTGAAAAATATTAATTACAGGAGGGGCAGGATTTATTGGTTCGCACGTGGTTAGATTGTTTGTTATCAACTATCCGGAATACCATATATATAACCTTGATATGTTGACCTATGCGGGCAATTTAGAGAATTTAAAAGATCTGGAAAATTTCAAAAATTACCATTTCATTAGGGCTGATATTAATGATGAAAAAGAAATTAATAGGCTATTCGCTAAGTACAGGTTCGATAAAATAATTCATTTAGCGGCAGAATCTCATGTGGATAGATCTATTACAGATCCATTAGCATTTGTAAAAACAAACGTTATTGGTACAATGAATTTACTAAACGCCGCCAAAAATAACTGGCCTGAAGATTTTAAAGATAATTTATTTTATCATATAAGTACAGACGAGGTGTATGGAAGCCTTGGTGAAACTGGATTGTTTACAGAAACCACAGCTTATGATCCCAATTCTCCCTATTCGGCTTCTAAAGCAAGTAGCGATCATTTTGTAAGGGCTTATGGGGAAACTTACAATATACCTTATATAATAACCAATTGTTCCAATAATTATGGCCCCAATCAATTTCCTGAAAAACTGATCCCATTATTTATCAACAATATTATAGAAGAAAAAAAATTACCTGTTTATGGTGATGGTAAATATACCAGAGACTGGCTTTATGTAAAAGATCATGCGGTGGCCATAGATTTAACGTTCCATAAAGGAAAAAATTATTGCACTTATAATATCGGGGGCTTTAACGAATGGCAGAATATAGATCTTGTAAAACTTTTATGTGATCTAATGGATGATAAACTTGATCGTAAAAAAGGAACTTCTAAAGCATTGATCACTTATATTAAAGATAGGCCGGGGCATGACAAAAGGTATGCTATAGATGCCAACAAGATTAAAAAAGAATTAGGCTGGAAGCCATCCGTAACATTTGAGGAAGGCTTGGAACAAACTATTGATTGGTATCTGGCAAATAAAAAATGGTTAAACAATGTAACCTCAGGAGATTATCAAAATTATTATACCACTCACTATAACAGTTAGTAGAGGAATTATTATAAAATTATTTCACTAAATATTAAAATGATTTTATTTAGTAATGGTTGGTGTTTATAAACTTTTCTTATTAAATAAACCGGAAAAATTAGAATTTAATATTCTTTTCTGTATATGCTTTTAGGTGATAATTTTAAATATTTGAAAAGAGATTGGACAATGTCCAGTAAGGTCATATAAAAGTTATAATGTCAAGTTGAGCGAAGTCGAAACGTTTTTGGCTTACACTTCGACTGAGCTCAGGCTGCCAAAACCTCCATTAGCAAAACAACCGGATATAAAAAAATGATAAAATGGTGAAAAATATAAATTCTATCCTCTGTTATTTAAAATTCACAAATTTTAACCAGTGGCTGTTGTGGTAGGAAAAAGTAGGATATTTTCTGGAATGATCTGGACTACCATTCAAACACTAGTGAATAGATCATTGGGTTTTTTGGTTAAACTCGTTTTAGCAAGATTGCTGTTTCCGGAAGATTTTGGTGTAGTGGGTATGGCTGCCGTATTTATTAGTTTTATAAATGTATTTAACGATTTAGGAATAGGAGCTGCTTTAATCCAAAGAAAAAAAGAAAAACTTAGGGAAGCCCATTATCATACCGCTTTTTGGAGCGGAATAGTATGGTCTATCCTCGTTTTTTTAATTGTAAGCTTTTTGATTGGCCCACTAGCGGCGTGGTTTTATGATGTTAGCATCTTAAAGCTAATTGTTCCAGCACTTAGTTTGAGTATACTGGTTAGCCCGATAAACCTCGTGCAAAAGGCACAGCTTACCAGAGATTTAAAGTTTAAAAAACTAGCATACATAAGTAACCTTAGTAGCTTTTTAGCGGCAATTATAGCTCTTATAATGGCTTTTACTGGCTTCGGGGTTTGGGCAATAGTAGCTAATGCAGTAGCCACAAATATTATAGCAGTTCCATTTTATTTTATGGTATCTAAATATATACCAAAACTAGCATGGGATAAAACCTGTTTCCAGGAAATTTTTGGATTTGGTATCTATACAACAGCAAACAGTTTATTTGGAAAGATAACTTCTAATATAGATTATTTAATAGTTGGAAAATTACTTGGAGCTGCATCGTTGGGTATTTATACGTTTGCTTTTATCTTTACCGATGTTTTTCGCAGTCAGTTAATGAATATTGTGAAAAGTGTCATGTTTCCTGTCTTTTCGCAACTTCAAAACGATCCTAAAATTTTAAAAAATTATTACCTTAAGGTTGTTAAAATAAATGGATTATTGGTGAACCCAGTTATGTTCGGAATGATTCTTTTTTCAGATCCCCTCATCCCTTATTTTTTTGGTGAAAAATGGATCAACTCTATTGAACTTATCAATATATTATCTTTAGGCGTCATCGTACATATGCTTGTTAATAGTAATTCGGCATTATTTCAGGCAAAAGGAAAAGTGAGGGCTCAATTGTTTATAAATATTTTTCAAACCCTATTCTTTTTTGTTCCTGCAATTGTGATAGGAACCTATTTATTTGATATGGTAGGAACCGCTTATGGTTTTCTAATCGCAAAAATCTTATCAGTTATTTTTATTTTAATTATGCTTGAAAAACTACTCGCTATAAAAGCATGGTCCGTTTTAAAAGTTTCCTCAATACCATTATTGATTAGTTTAATATCTTTTACTTTAGTTTATTTTCTGAAAAGTTATATTTTCCCAGTTTACTTAGCTATTCCGACTTATGCTTTAAGTGTTCTAGTTTTTAGTTATCTGCTTGAGAAAGACAATGTGATGTTTTTAGTAAATAAAGTATTAAAAAGAAACGATAAGGAGTAATTGTAAAAATAAAATGAAAGAAAATATTAAAAATTTTTTATATCGTATTTTAAAATTTATTAAAGACAGAGAAGACTATTTTCTGACTAGATATTATCAAGAAAAATTCAATGATTTATCCAAAATGCACAAGAATATCTATGTAAATGGAAAATTTAAAATAACTGAATTTTCTGGTCTAATTTTAGGTGATAATATACACTTGGGAGAAAATTTATATATAGACTCTAAAGGAGGTGTTAGTATTGGCGATCACACCCATATTAGCAGAAACGTAACGATTTACTCAACGAACCATAATTATGAGGGAGCTAGTTTACCTTATGATTCGACCTTAATAGCAAAGCCTGTACATATTGGAAGATATGTTTGGATTGGTAGAAATGTAAATATATTACCCGGAGTAAATATTGAAGATGGAGCTATTATTGCAACGGGAACTACAGTAACTAAAAATGTATCGAAGGGGGAAATCGTAGCTTCTTCTAAACAGTTACATATAGGTACCCGAAATATGGAGAATATGATTGAATTAGAAAAAGAATATTCTTTTAGTGCAGCATCAGGTTCTCCAATTAAATCAGATAATTTAGAATTAAAAAAGAATATTGAAACAAATATAACTTTTGTTTTATCTACTGGCAGAGCTGGATCTAAAACAATCGTAGATTACCTGAATAAAAATAATGAAGTTTCGGCATTTCACGAAGCGTTTTATATTTTTTTAAAATTTCTAAGCCTGGAATATATAGCCCATAAGATAACGGAAGATGAGGCGAGTGCCAAACTTTATTATTTTATCGAAAATTTTTATAAAGGTGAAAGTTCAATTGTTGTTCATTCAGATCAAAAGTTAGTTCCGTTTGTTAAAATTTTACAAAACTTATATCCTAAAGCTAAGTTTATTTGGCTTATTAGACATCCAAAGTCTTTTATGAAATCTGCCGTGTCCCGTGGCTGGTTTGATAATGATGATGCGATTGAATTTAATTCCTCCTATTTATTGGTTAAGGAGCATAGGTCGCATGGGCTGCGAATTAATGGCATTATCGCCGGTGAATTCGCATCAGAAAAATGGAATGAATTAGATGTTTACCAAAAAAATCTTTGGTATTGGAATTATTGGAATAATATGATTTATGAACAATTTCAGGAAATTCCCTCTAAAAATAAACTAATGATCAAATTAGAGGAATTCAATGAAAATCTTATAAACATTCATAATTTTTTAGATATTAAAGAAAATCCAAAACAAGTCGTTCAAAGCAATAAGGTTAAGGGCAGAGACAAAGCCAGGTATCTTGATTTGGAAACAAAGACTGAAGCTCTATTTCAGAAAAATAAGGAGATGGTTATAGAAAATATGAAAATTTGGGGGTATCAAAGTTAAGGAGGTTTATAAGATTTTCGGTATAAACTTTATAAAGGAAATTGAATATCCGGTGTCACTCCATATTATTTGCCATAAATTGAGTAGATAAATTAAGCTTTGTGAATTGAATTTTTATACAAACCGAATAAGCTATTTATGGAAAAATCATGTAGATTGTTATATAGCGAATACATGCAGAATTTTAATACTTAACGAAATATTTGATTAATATAATTGTATCATTTTAAGGCAGTATTTCTACAACATGAAATGAAGTTATAGACAAAGAGCCTATTTTTTTTGATAAAATCTTTCAACAATTGAAGGGAAGTAAGAAATTATATACCATATATAGCATTTATACCTCCAGGGTTTAATTTTAATTGCTTTTTGAAGATACTGTCTGGCAATTTTTAACCTATTGGTGCGCAAAGCCATT
The DNA here is from genome assembly GCF_049569215.1 of Salinimicrobium sp. TIG7-5_MAKvit. Lineage (GTDB taxonomy): Bacteria > Bacteroidota > Bacteroidia > Flavobacteriales > Flavobacteriaceae > Salinimicrobium > Salinimicrobium profundisediminis. The sequence continues at coordinate 3,211,745 of NZ_CP145903.1, forward strand.
ACCGCGGCTACAGTATTATAATCAAAATTCATATCGGGATGTTGCTCAAATAATTCTTTATGCTTTTTAAGAGTTGTGGTGCAGCCCTTATATATAGCGTCAAAGTTACTGCGCATTCTTTCTCCTTCATGTAAATGAATAACTACCAAAGGTTTGTTTATAGTAATCACTTTAACATTATGTTTTCGCAAAACTGGTACTAATCGAATTAAGAATTCTGTGTGTAGGCCGGAATTTAACTTCGTATCATATCCCTCTGTTTCTAGAAAAATTTTTCTATTCATTAAAAGACTACCAGACAAAATATTTATACTTATGTTATCAAACATTTTCCCCATATTTTTTGGATAACTCGTTTCTACTATGTTTCCATTATGATCTCGTTTTTCCCATGCACAACTAATTAAATAAGTAGCATCTCCATTAATATGTTTGGCAAATTGCTCCAGCCAGTCCTCCTTAACTTCATCATCACTATCCAGTTGTATGAAATACTCCCCTTTGGCCAGGGAAACCCCTTCATTTCTTTTTTGAGCAGCACCGGTATTTTCACCCTTGAAATACCGTATTCGCGAATCATTATATCTTTCAATTAATTTCTCGGTACCATCTGTAGAACCATCATCCATTAACACTAGTTCCCAATTAGAATAGGTTTGGTTTAGAATGCTTTGAAGCATTCTTGGAAGTAAATCCTCCCTGTTATAGGTAGAGGTGATAATCGAAATCATGAAATATAAATTTTAATAGAAAAATAGATTCAAAATTAGACTTTAATAATTCTCAAAAAATTAACTAGCCTTACTCTTAATTTTTTATATATAGACCACAAAGAAATAAAATTTAAAAACTTAAAACAGTACTTACTAATCATTGTAATTTATACACTAAATCTAAAAGTGAGTAAAAGTTTAGAAATCGCCGTAATTACACTATTATGGCTTTTAAAATAGCGCAAAGATAAATATATTAAAGAAAGTTTTGTCATTTAACTTCGAGATTCAGCACTCAGATTATAAATTGTCTTGAAAACACCTATAGCCCAAATTATTATATTACCAAGTGTAAGCTTCCCTTAAAACCGAACTGTTTAAAAGTATAATAACTCTTAATTTTAAACAGTATGAAAAAAAGTAAATTTTCCCCTCAGCAAATCTCTAAGATCCTCAAAGAATTCGATAACGGTAAAACAGCTGCCGAGATCAGTCGTGAATATGGAATAAGATAGGTGATTATTAAAATAACTCAATTATTCTCTTTTTGAGATAGTATTTTTGAATCCTGTTCCAAAATTCTATGCATCCTGCAAACAATGTAAAGCCGGAAGGCCAACACATTTTCATCCAGCTCTAAGGTTAGGTTTTTCTGTGCTAGCATTTTCTTAATGGAAACCGGCATCAAATCTTTTAATCTGGTTTTCCAAGAGGTGCTATTATTGACTTTTTTCTGAGAGGTTTTCATATTTTCCATCACCGCATTTAAAAAATCTTGAGGGAATATGATCTGCGCATTTGAGCTATTCAATTCTCTCTGTATTTCTGAAACAATATCTGCCCTTCTCAAAATGTCTTTAAAAGATAATTGTGAATGGGATGGACTGGAGTAAGGAATTTGGGGTCCCAGGGGTTGTACAATTTCCCGGAATAATTTCTTATCCCTTCTCAAATTATCCGGTAATTCCCTAACCTGGTACACAATATCTCTCGATAAGAAAGGATTGATTTGTTCGATATAACAATATTTTAAATCGGCTAAAGAAGATTGGATAATGGGTATTCTATATAAATGGAATATCCGGTCTTTCCAGGTATCTAAACTTTCATTTTTCTGCCTTAAAAATTCCTCGGGTAATTTCTGTTCAATAGATTTTATATAAGGGTACTTTTGTAAATTAGAAAAGTCTGAACATTTTGTGATACCCGTAAAATCTTTTACGATAGCCTCAGAATAAATTTTATTATATCCAAAAACTTCATCCCCCCTAATAACACCTTGAACTTCATTGTCATAAAGGGTCTTCCAGATTTTGAAACCGTCCATATAGGACGGAATATGGTCGTTTCGTCCTTCACCATTTTTTAAAAAGAGCGTAAAAATTGCGTGGATGTCTTTAGCTTCTGAATGGCCTTCGGTATTAAAAAAGGTATGGTCAATCTTTAAAGCATTAGCTAATTCTTGAGCTACCGAGGCGTCGCTATTTTTCTTTGAAAGAAATTCAGGTACCCCCCAGGTCACCGTTTTAATTTGTTCTTTTTTATGCCCCGTATGAATTAAAAGGTTCAAAATAGCCCGGCTATCGTATCCACCCGAAAGACTGGTCACCCATTTGGAAAAATCGAGGGGTAGATTTGTAAACACCTTTTCAAGTTTTGCCTTCAATTTTATTTTAAGTTCTTTCTTAGGTGCTGTAGAAGCTTTAAATTTAACTGGGGTTTTCTTTATTCTTATCTTCCATTCTTTTCTATCCAGAGATAATACCGCATCTGCTGGAATCTTTTTAATTCTGGAATCCCAGGATAGTTTAGGCCCTAAGGAACCAGAAGAGATCATCCATGGGATCACACTTTCGTTAAATTTAAATTCTCCCAAATATTGAATGATCGCTCGTTGTGAGGTAGCGGCGATAAATAATCTGCTGTCTTGAAAGTACCAGACAGTACGCGTGGCCAGCACATCAGTCAATATCTCCATTTTTGATGAGTTGACCCTAAAGAGGGCATAATTACCATCGAAACCTGATGAATTAAAATTAGTCCAGTCTTCTGTTTTAAAAAAGGCACCCAAAAGTACATTCCCATCTTTATATTTAATAGTGTTGGTTGGGTTTATAAGAACATAGCTAAGTTTAGCATTGTTATATATAATAGGATCTTTCGAACTTATATTTTTTGGGGATATATTTTTAGCAAGATTGTATAATTTATTTTCTGGCGATTTATCCTTATTTTCGTGCCGGTGTACTATATAGATGAGTTTGGACATATTTTAACGAGTAGAATTCTGTGTGCAGCTATTCTAACAAATCTAATTAATTAAGTTGTAATATTGGTATGTCTTTGCGTTATCTAAGCACTTTGAAGTGGACATAATAGTGCCAGACTTTGCCCAATTTAACTGGCTTCTAAAATAGTTTAAACTATTCACTTTAATGCATCCCGCTTTAGCTTTTAAAAATACTTATTTTTGTGAAGATGACAGAACAACGGAGTAATGGACATACCGTTTCAAGACTAACATACACGTGGTATGGTGTACGAAATACAGATATGGAGTTTTGAAAGATGATTTTAAGATTCGTTGCTCAATCATACTGATATAAAGATGCGAAGCTGAGGATATAAGTATATTGAAAGAGGTTGTTTCGAAAGATTAGGTTAAGATGCATTTGGAATAACGTTCTTCGTCAAATGTAAGTGCATTGGTCAAGGAGCTACAAGCATGTAGCTTCAGAAAACTTCAACAATAATTCCCTACGTTAAAGAAAAGAATTGGAGGAATTCATTGTTGGGCAATAGGTTACAGATGTTGGAGTACGGCTAATATTACAGATAGGTAGATAGGTATCTTAAATATCATAGTAAGCCCAACGATCGGGCTAATAGTGACTTTATAATAGAGAAATAACCATGGTTTACTTTAAGGTGCTTATTTAAACTATAAACAATACAGTTTATAGTGGTTAATTTATATATAAAAGGGGGGCGTTTGCAATAATTTAATAATATATTCAGCCCTATTTTTAAATTGTATTTGTAGTGAGGAAATTAATCAATAATTTCAAAATTTTATTGGATGACAATAAAAGTGTTTTAAAATATTCTAAAGGTGCCTATACGAAAAAAAATATTGGTGATGCTTTGAACATTTTCCTTTTTGAAAAAATTTTCGAAAAAGAAGTAGTAAACTATCGTGAAATTTTAAACACTGGGATACCTCCAGTTTATTCTTTTATTGGAAGCGTTTTGGACAATTCAGCCGTTAGGAATTTAACGGTTATGGGCTCAGGTTTTAAAAAGGAAATTTCAAAATTGCCGGTAATACCTCGAAAAGCGATAGCCTGTAGAGGACCTTTAACCAGGAAAAAACTTTTACATAGCGGAATGAAGCGTGTGGAAGATGTGTACGGGGATCCCGCTATACTGCTGCCGCGCTATTTTGATTTAGAGACAGAGAAAAAGTTTAGAATGGGCCTGATACCTCATTATACTGATAAAAATTTACCAATTATAGAAAAATGGGCCGAAAAAAATGATGTGAAATTAATTGATGTTTTTTCAAGTATGGAAATTTTTGTAGAAGATATTAAATCTTGCGATTTCACTATTTCAAGTTCTTTACATGGCGTTATACTTTCTCATTCCTATGGTGTCCCTTCAACCTGGGTAAAACTAAGCAACAATATTATCGGTGGGGATTTTAAATTTCAGGATTATTTCCTTTCAGTTGGAAAAAAAGTGGAGCCTATTACTTTAGAAAATGGATCAACACTATCGAAACTGAAAACTGCTTGTTTCTTGCCAGATATGTATGATATCACCAATAAACTGGAAGAAAGATTGAATAATTTTGAGATTAAGTAAAATAAGTTATAAAATTTGACATGAAAGGAATAATATTAGCGGGCGGCTCTGGTACACGGCTATTTCCTATAACAATTGCGGTGAGTAAGCAATTATTGCCGGTTTACGATAAACCAATGATTTATTATCCATTATCTGTCCTTATGTTGGCGGGAATTAATGAGATATTGATTATTACCACGCCCCAGGATCAAGGAGCCTTTAAAAAACTTTTGGGTGATGGCTCACAAGTAGGATGTACTTTTAAATTTGCTGTACAGGAGGAACCCAATGGTTTGGCCGAAGCTTTTATAATAGGAGAAGATTTTATTGGGCAGGAAAAAGTAGCATTGGTTTTAGGCGATAATATTTTCTATGGGAACGGACTGGGAAGTTTATTGAGGAGCAAAGTAGACATAGAAGGTGCAGCAATTTTTGCTTATCCTGTAAAAGATCCGGAGAGGTATGGCGTGGTGAAATTTGATTCAAAAAATAAAGCAGTTAGTATAGAAGAAAAGCCAAAAAGACCAAAATCCAAATATGCTGTCCCAGGTTTATATTTTTATGATAATAAAGTAGTGGAATATGCTAAAAATGTGAAGCCTTCTGCAAGAGGGGAAAAAGAAATATCGAGCATTAATCAAATGTATCTAAATGCTGGTAATTTAGAAGTTGGTGTGATGACGCGTGGAATGAGCTGGTTTGATACGGGCACAGTAGAATCATTAGACGACGCTACTGAGTTTATTAGGGTATTACAAAACCGGCAAAGCACCATGATTGGGTGCATAGAGGAGGTCGCCTTTCAAAGAAAATTTATTAAGCAGGAAGTATTGGAGGAACTGGCTAATAAATACGGAAAATCCAGATATGGTGCTTATTTAAAAGAAATATTCAACACTATTGATTAACGAAGACAAAATAATGATTCCGGTTACAAAGGCTTTTTTTCCTCCAATAGAAAAATATCAAAGCCAATTACAAAGGATTTGGAAAAACCAATGGTTAACAAATCGTGGGGAGCTTGTACATGAACTTGAGAGCGAACTCAGGGACTATTTGAATATATCCAATATCACATTAACTACAAACGGCACCTTGCCACTCCAAATGGCCTTGAATATTTTGGGCGGTCAGGGTGAAATTATCACAACCCCTTTTAGTTATGTTGCCACGGTATCTACCATTGTCTGGGAACATTGTAAACCGATTTTTGTTGATATTCATCCCGAATATCTTACTATTGATGAAAATTTAATTGAGGCTGCCATCACCCCCAAAACTACCGCCATATTAGCGACCCATGTGTTTGGTAATCCCTGTAATGTAGAGGTAATAGAAGAAATCGCTAAAAAACATCAACTAAAAGTTATTTACGACGCTGCACACTGTTTTGGCGTCACCTATAAAAGGGAATCTATTTTTAATTATGGGGACGTTAGCACCTGTAGTTTTCACGCTACTAAATTATTCCATACTGCAGAAGGTGGGGCATTTATTTGCAAAAATAAAAGTTTGAACCATAAACTTTTTTACAGCCATAAGTTTGGACATAATGGTCCTTTAGATTTCTACGGAGTTGGAATTAATGCGAAAATGAGTGAATTGCAGGCGGCCATGGGACTTTCAGTTTTTCCTTATCTTGGGGAAATTATAGATAAAAGAAAAAAAATAGTGAATTGGTATAATAACTATTTAGATGCGTCCAAATTTCAGAAGCTAAAAATTAGACAACATACAGAATGGAATTATAGCTACTATCCTATTATACTGGAAAATGAAGAAGAGCTGCTTAGAATAGAGAAAATCCTGAATACTGAGAAAATTTATCCGCGTCGCTATTTCTACCCGTCTTTAAATTTGCTTGATTATGTAGAATATAGAAAAAAAGAAGTTTCTGAGTCTATAGCTTCCAGAATTTTATGTTTACCATTATATGTGGAAATTGAAAAAGAGACAATAATTAGAATTGCAAAATTAATGAATACTTAATGACAGTTTCCTCACCCATATTTATTCTTGGTAATCCAAGGTCTGGCACTTCCTTGTTTAGGATTATGTTAACCAGTCACTCACTAATTTCAGTGCCTCCTGAGTGTGGTTTTATTCAATGGTGGTATAATAAATATAAAGATTGGTCATTGGCTAATTCTCAATCTACTTCTCATGTAATATCTTTTTTAGGAGATCTTGCATCTTCTAAAAAAATAGAAACGTGGAATTTAAATTATCAATCTCTGGAAAGATTAATTTTAAAAGAACAGCCAAAAAACTATTCAGATTTATGCTTACTCGTTTTGAAACAGTTTTCCATACAAACAAAAAGTAATGCAGTACAATATCTAGGGGATAAAAATAATTACTATATACATTATTTAGAATTGTTGGAAGCTCTTTTTCCGAATGCCAAATATATATTGATTATTCGAGATGGTAGGGATGTCGCTTGTTCCTATTTGAATATTGGTAAAATAAATACATCCTCTGTTTACAAACCGCAGTTAACCACTGATATTAAAAGTATTGCAGAGGAATGGATGAGCAATAATAATCGGGTTTTGAAATTCTTTGCAAACAAAAAACAAAATTCAATTAGTTTACGTTTCGAAGATTTATTATTAGATCCAAAAATGGAATTATTAAAAATCTGTGATTTTTTATCGATCCCTTTTGATGAAGCCATGTTAAATTATGCAGAATTAAATAAGGATAGAAAACTGGAACCCTCTGAATTGATGGATTGGAAGAAGAAAACCCTCGAAAAACCAGATGTTTCTAATATTTCAAAATTTAAGAAAGAACTTAGCACTAAAGAAATTAACCATTTTGAAGCTATAGCGGGAAATAGACTATTAGAATATGGCTATGAATTATATTAAAGGGTAGTAATATTTGCATCTCTTTTATTTCTTTAGGCTTTAAACTTCTCACCTGCAATAGAAACATTGAAAGCTTATAACTAACCAAAATCACTTTAATGTGGTTTCTTATGAACCTAAATAAAGTTAATTTTACTAAATTATAAATTACATAAATGCCACTTTACTCCATTGTTATTCCTGTGTATAAAAGTACCCAAAGTCTTGAGACCATAGCGGCCCAGGTTAATGAACTTCAGATAGGAAAGGACTATAAATTTGAAATTATATTTGTAAATGATAGCCCTTTCTTTATAGATACAGGAACAACATTAGAACATTTAGAAAGGAAATACCAAAATGTAAGAGTATTTACCCTACGAAGAAATTTAGGTCAGCAATTCGCTGTTTTATGTGGAATGAAACAGGCTAAGGGTAATTATATTATGACCATGGATGACGACCTGCAGCATCCGGTAAAGGAAATTCCTAAATTAATTAAGGCCTTTCATGATAATCCCGACTTGGAGGCTATTTTTGCTGTTCCCAACTTTAAGGATAGAAGACATGATTTGTGGAGGAATATTGGTAGTTACGTTATCAATAAAGTGGATACGATTTTTCTGAATAAGCCAAAAGGTCTTTATAAGTCATCTTTCAGGATTATGACGGTGAGTCTAACCCAGGCTATCGTTAATAATTATAATGCGATGCCAGCTGTTTCAAGTCTTATAATTTATACCACAGATAAGATAAAGAATATTGAAATTGAACACAACAGCAGGCAGTTTGGAAAAAGTAATTTTACATTACGAAAATTAATAAACCACTCTTTAAATAATCTATTGCACTACAGTTCAGCTCCATTAAAAGCTATGGGACTGGCAGGTGTTCTGGTTTTTATAGGATCAGTTCTATTCATCATTTATATCATATTAAAGAAAATATTTATAGGGACTGATTTTCCAGGTTATGCTTCCACAGTTTCTTTGATCAGCTTTTTTGGAGGTTTAAATTTATTTGGAATTGGTTTATTGGGGGAATATCTTATTAGAGTATTACGGGAACAGCAAAAGCCAAAATTAGATGATTTGATAAAAGAAAATTTTTAAATGTTCTCACAGAGAATGAACTCATAATATTTCTCCATGAAGAGAATCGGCTATAAAGCTGTTTTAAAATTTATTTTTTCTATAGGTCTGGTAGTTTTTTTATTCTTTAATCTGGACCTTAGTAAATTATATCTTATTAAAATAGATGTTCTACTACCTTTTTTCGTAGCTGTTATGATTACTCTTATAGCCATAGGTTTTATGAGTTTCAGATGGAAACTTTTAATAAGAGAGTTTCTAAATTCCCGTTTTGCTTTTTTATCATTATTCAATTTCTACCTGATTGGAGCTTTTTTTAATATTTTTCTTCCGGGATCTATTGGCGGAGATGTAGTTCGTACCCAAAAAATTTCTCGTGGTAAGGATGTCCCTTTAAAAACAGCAACCGGAATTACGGTTCTTGAAAGGTTATGTGGTATCTATGGATTACTTATACTTATTTCCATTAGCTTATTCTTCACAACCTATCCTGCAGGTTTGGAAATTGAAAGGTTTTTCCCGGTCTGGGCTTTCAAATTATCGCCATTACTAGTGTTAATCTGTATTCCACTTTTTAAATGGATATTGTTGAAATTTAAATTTGAAGCATCTTATATTTTCATTCTCAAAATTATAGGAATTTCACTTCTGGCACAGATGGGGGACATTAGTACTGCTTATCTTTTGAGTCAGTATTTTGACCTGAGTATTTCATTTCCCGCCTTTATTTTTATGATGCCTCTGGTCTATGTAGCGACGGTTTTACCAATATCGATAGGGGGGTTGGGAGTACGTGAAGGGGCATTTTCGGGTCTTATGCTTTTATACGGGGTGGAAATTTCTATTGCAATTCTCATATCTCTAATAATGTATTTAGTTAAAGTAAGCGTAGGCTTGGTAGGCTACGTTATTTATTTAACCAGTAAATAAATTATCTAAATGAATGAACAAGCTGTCTCTTCTAGAAATAATTTCCGAAAATTGGAATTATTCGCCTATCTAATTTTTTTTATTAGTAATTTTTTGATGCTCATTAATCCGGGTGTATTTTGGGACGATTGGACTATCTTTAATATGGATGATAAAGGTCTTATGAACCAATATTATGGAAACGGTAATTTAATTTTTGGTTATATTCACTTATTTCTTAAAAACTTTTCAGGTTCTCTCTGGCTTTATCATGCACTTAGCTTTAGCTGTCAATTGCTGAATATTTATCTACTGTTTAAAATCATGAGTAAGCTAAGGCTTAGAAACCAAGAAAGACTATTCTTTTCTATAGCGATAGTTATTTTTGCGGTTTTTCCCATTCATGATGCCAAGGCAACAATTATTATTTTTCCCCATATTTTATGCCTTACAGCCTTTATTATGGGTTCCTTTTTGTTATTAAAATATATCCATCAAAATAAGCTTGTTCATCGGATACTTAGTCTTTTATTTTTTTTGTTTGCATTTTTGATAAACTCCCATTTGGTTTTTTATGCACTACCCATTTTTTTTATTCTGTTTCATGAGTACTGGGTTTTATTTTTTAGGAAGAAGTATAAAAACTTAAAAGCATTAGCAAGATCTGTAGGTTTTCGTGTACTTTCTTATATCGATTTTCTTGTTCTACCTTTTGTTTTCTGGTTTATTAAGCTCAGTTTTCTTAAGCCTTCTATGCAATATAAAAGTATAGGATATAATACTGTAAAATTAGAATCGCTATTAGAAATCCCTTACAGAACTGTGGTTTTTTTGTATGTTTCCCTAACGGATATTATTCCTATAATCTTGGAAGCAATTATTCATATTGAAATTTGGGTTCTTCTGGTTGTTTTTAGTTGGATTTCGTACAAACATTTTTTAAAATTAAAACTGGATTTTACGGTATCTTGGCGGTATGCTGTCTGGGGCTTAGTCGTGCTAATTTTAGGAGCGTTTCCCTATTTAATGGTGAATAAATACCCATCTTATTTAGATTATCTTTCCCGGCATCAGCTTTTATTGGGTTTTGGGTTTTCACTATTATTTTGTGCAGTAATATTTCTTTTAAAGTCAGAATTTTTAAAACGAATTATATTTTCACTAAGTATTTCAAGCTTTATGGCTGTTACTATTTTTCTACATTTCAGCTATTTTAAAGGCTATATAAAGCAAGAGGTTTTTCAGGATTATTTCCTTTCCAGTTCACATTTTCCCAGTAAAATTCCAGAGACTATAATTTTGATTGATCACACCGAAAATTTCACCCAAAAAGGAAATCCTACAAAGTTTTATGCTTTTGCGGGTATGCTGAAAAAACAATACCCCAATGAAAACACCTTATTAGTGAGGCCAGAAGATTGGAAAGGTTACCTGAAATCTGATCTTTTTCCTATGATTGCGCCATACTATTTCCAATATAACTTGACGAATTATGAATTTAGAAATCCAAATCTTAGCTTAGAGGTAAATTATAAAGAGCAAAGGCCCTTATTCCCTATGTGGGCCTATTATTCAGATTTCCTGACTGGTAATAGTCAAAAATGGAATAAATATTTTTCATTTAATCTAAAGCCAATTGAATAATGAATCTGAAGGGAAACTGAAATAATTTAAATTTTTGGGGAATATTTATAAATTCGATGGCTTAATGCCCCTTTTGGAATCATTAAGTTTGTATCAATTATTTTGAAATATGTATGGACATATTAGAACTGATAGCAAGGGATAGTAATTTATTTCAGGATGATATTCAAAAGCATGAAAAAGAATTAAAGCAAATAATTTCCAGCTCCTCATTTTTAGTACTTGGAGGAGCCGGGTCAATAGGGCAGGCTGTTTCAAAAGAAATATTTAAAAGAAATCCTGAGAAACTTCATATTGTTGATATTAGTGAAAATAATCTGGTAGAACTTGTAAGGGATATAAGAAGTTCTTTTGGATATATAGATGGTGATTTCCAAACTTTCGCATTGGACATTGGTTCTCTTGAATATGACGCATTCATTGAAGCTGACGGAAAATATGATTACGTTTTAAACCTTTCTGCCTTAAAGCATGTAAGGAGTGAGAAAGATCCTTTCACCCTTATGCGCATGGTTGATGTGAATGTATTCAATACAGATAAAACTATTAGCCAGTCCATTAAAAATAAGTCGAAGAAATATTTTTGTGTTTCTACAGATAAGGCGGCCAATCCTGTAAATATGATGGGAGCTTCCAAGCGTATCATGGAAATGTTTCTAATGCGAAGAAGCCAGGATATTTGGATTTCTACAGCTCGTTTTGCCAACGTCGCTTTTTCGGATGGATCTTTGTTACATGGATTCAATCAAAGACTGGAGAAAAATCAGCCTATAGTTGCGCCTAATGATGTACGCCGTTATTTCGTTACTCCAAAGGAATCTGGGGAGCTTTGTCTCATGTCCTGTATTTTTGGTGAAAACCGGGACATTTTCTTTCCGAAGCTAAGCGAAAAATTGCATTTGGTTAGCTTTTCAGAAATAGCCGTCCGGTATCTGCATAAAAAAGGATATGAACCTCATATTTGCGATACTGAACAGGAGGCCAGGGATCTTATGAATACATTACCTGAGAAAAATAAATGGCCCTGTTTATTCACTCCAAGTGATACCACCGGAGAAAAAGATTTTGAAGAATTTTTTACTGAAAATGAAGTTCTGGATCTGGATAGATTCCATAACCTGGGAATCATTAAAAATGAACTGGACGTACAGGATGACAAGCTGGATAACTTTCAGGAAAAGATGATGTCTCTCAGGAAAAATGGCCAATGGACTAAAAATGATCTTGCAGGTTTATTCCACACCATGATACCTGATTTTGCACATTTGGAAAAAGGCAAATATTTAGATTCTAAAATGTAATGGGCAATATAAAGGAAACAATTTCATTTATTCAGGATACATTTAAAACGAAGGATTTTATACCCTTACACCAACCCAGCTTTTGCGGAAATGAGCGTAATGAGTTTCTGGAGCAAACCAATCATTCAAAAGTTATGACTCGTCCTATCTGGAAACTAATGTACAAACTGCCCATGTATAAGCATTGTTACAGAGACGAACAGGTGAATGCAGAATTTTTAGAAGATAGAATAATAAATATTCCAAGTAGTGTTATATAGAGAAACGATTTTGGTGGGTTATTCAGGACACGGTCTGGTAGTTGGAGAAGCAGCTAAGCTGCAGGGAATTGACTTAAAGTTTTATGTAAACAAAACCAAAGTTGTTTTTAATCCTTATAATCTGAAATATCTAGGTTTTGAAGCAAGTGAAAATTTTGAATTCTGGGATAAAGAGTTCAATTGCATCCTGGGAATTGGAGACAATACTATACGAAGACAAGCTGCTGAATTATTCCTTGCTAAGGATAAGGAAATCCTGAATATATGTCACCCGAAAGCGGCGATATCTGGGTATTTCGAGCAGGGTAGTGGTAATTATATTGCTGCTAATGTAACTGTTAATCCTTTTGCCAGAATAGGTGATTATTGTATTTTGAATACCGGCTCAATAATAGAACATGATTGTGTGATAGGAAATTCAATCCATATTGCCCCCGGAGCTGTACTGGCTGGAGGAGTGAAAATTGGAAATAATTCTTTTGTGGGTGCAAATGCGGTAATTAAGGAAGGGATTGAGGTTGGTGAGAATGTAATAATTGGTGCTGGAGCGGTGGTAATACGAGATGTTGCAAATAATGCCAAAATAATAGGTAATCCGGGAAGGGAATTATGAAAAAGCATACGTTAATAATTGCAGAAGCTGGAGTGAATCATAATGGTGATATCCAGACGGCTAAAAAACTGATAGATGCTGCAGCAGATGCCGGGGCAGATTATGTGAAATTTCAAACTTTCAAAGCCGGTGAGATGGTGACGAAGGTGGCTAAAAGAGCGGGTTATCAGGATAGTAACACAAGTAATAAAGATTCTCAATATGAGATGCTGAAAAAACTGGAGCTTTCACAGGAGATGCATTTGGAATTAATTAATTATTGTAATTCCCGTTCCATTAAATTTCTATCCACTGCTTTCGATTTAGGAAGTTTGAAATTTTTGAATGACATTGGAATAAACCTTTTTAAGATTCCTTCCGGAGAAATTACAAACTTACCATACCTTCGAAAGATCGCCAGTTTTAATAAGAAGATTGTTATGTCTACCGGGATGGCAAATATGGATGAAATTAAAGCAGCTTTTGAAGTTTTAATTGAAAATAGAGTTCATGCAAATGATATAACCATCCTCCACTGCAATACAGAATATCCTACTCCCATGAAAGATGTAAATTTAAAGGCTATGCTTCATATAAAGAAGGAGTTAAATACAAAAATTGGGTATTCAGATCATACCCTGGGAATCGAAGTTCCAATAGCCGCAGTTGCTCTGGGAGCAGAAGTGATTGAAAAACATTTTACTTTAGATAGAAATTTGCCCGGGCCAGATCATAAAGCATCATTACAACCTAATGAATTAAAAGCGATGGTAACTTCTATAAGAAATATTGAAGAAGCACTGGCTGGTTCCGGAATTAAAGAACCTTCTGAATCTGAGTTAAAAAACAAGACAGTTGTAAGAAAAAGTATTGTAGCTGCCGTAAATATCGAAAAAGGAGAAATTTATTCCTCAAATAATCTAGCAATTAAGCGTCCGGGAACCGGATTAAGTCCTATGAAATGGGATCAACTAATAGGTGCCAGGGCTACTAAAAGTTATGAAATAGATGAAGTAATTGAAGCGGTTTGAGCAAGATAACAATTATTACGGGGACAAGGGCAGATTTTGGTTTATTAAAGCCATTAATGGAAGCGATCCATCACCATCCTGATTACTATCTACAATTAGTAGTATGCGGCATGCATTTATCCCCGGAGTTCGGTTCCACAATAGAAGAAATTAATAAAGCAGATTTACCTATACATAAAAAAATAGAATCCTTGTTATCTTCAGATACTGCAGTTGGGGTAACCAAATCTATCGGCCTTGCCATAAATAGCTTCGCAGAAACTTTTGAGGAATTAAGCCCGGACCTTTTGCTTATACTAGGTGACCGGTCTGAAATGTTGGCTGCAGCTACCGCGGGTATGATAGCAAATATTCCCATAGCCCACTTGCACGGTGGTGAAACCACCGAGGGAGCCTATGATGAAGCAATACGGCACGCAATTACAAAAATGAGCTACTGGCATTTTACCGCGACAGAAATTTATCGTAAAAGGATCGTTCAATTAGGGGAACATCCAAAGCGGGTTTTTAACGTAGGTGCCATAGGATTGGATTCCATAAAAAATTTAAAACTATTAGGTAAGCATGAATTTGAGAAAAAAATCAAATTCAAATTAGGCAGGAAAAATATTTTGGTAACCTATCATCCGGTAACTCTGGAAAACGATTCAGCACAAGATCATTTTAAAGAAATTTTGGGAGCATTGTCTAATCTAGAGGATACCCATATTATTTTCACATATGCCAATGCCGATAAAAATGGACGAATAATAAATAGGATGATCGAGAATTTTGTTGAGGAGAATAGCCAGCAATCCATAGCTTTCCCTTCTTTGGGGCAACACTTGTATTTTTCGGCAATCGAATTTATGGACGTTGTATTGGGCAACTCTTCTAGCGGGATCATTGAGGTGCCTTATTTTAATATACCAAGCATTAATATTGGTGAGCGGCAAAAAGGGCGGGTTGCTCCTAAGAGCGTAATTCATACCCAACCTGAAACAGGGAACATTTTAGAGGCAATTAAGAAGGCTTACAGCAAAGAATTTTTGGCAGATATTCAAAATCAGGAGCAGGTTTATGGAGATGGGAAAACAGTAAAAAGAATTATGCAGGTAATCAATAGCATGAAATCTAAGGATACTAAAAAATTGTTTTACGACATATCGTTTGAAATATGATTTCAATTTTAATGACTGGCCTACGGGATAAACAAAATTAAAAGATATTATTTATGGAAATCAAACCATATAAAGCAGGGGACGAAGCTGATATATTAGAGCTTTTTAAATTGGCCTTTAAAAAAGAAATGTCTATTGAATATTGGAACTGGAGATTTAAAAACAATCCGTTTTCTCAGGATATTTTAATCCATTTAATGTGGGACAAGAACAAATTAGTGGGGCAATATGCAGTTTCCCCGGTAGAAATGTTAGTTGAGGGAGAAAAAATGAAAGCTGCCCTGGTAATGACACTTATGACGCATCCAGATTATATGGGTAAGGGAATTTTCCCTATGCTTGGCAAGAGTTTACACAGCGATTTGCAAAATAAATACAACTATAAAATGCTTTATGCTTTTCCTAATAACAATTCACATTCCCATTATGGTTTTGTAAAAAATTTGTATTGGAAGGATATTGCGATATTACCAATGCTCAGCCTTAAATTAACCAACCTAAGGTTTAAAAATTCGGGCAACCTGTCCTATTCTATAATTGATAGTTTTAGTGGATTAGCTGAAATATTAAATACTTCAGAAAAATTGGTAAAATTAAATAAAACAGAAACCTACCTAAATTGGAGATATCTTAGAAATCCATCTGAAGATTATAAAATAATAACTGTTCAAAATGGGCAGGGAATTGCGGTTTACAAAATCCTCAAATCTTTTCATGAAGAAAACCAGATTGAGATAGATATTATGGAATTGGTTTATGAGAATGAGGAAATTCTTTTAGAAATATTACATTCAATTGTGCATAATGAAAAAAAGTTAAGTGTCAACGCCTTGAATATTTGGAAATCTATATTTGCAAGTGATTTTCTTTTATTTGAAAAACTGGGCTTTAAAATAGGTTTACCGTTAAATTATTTAAGTCATTTAAGTTTTGGGAATTCTAATATTATATCTAATTATAAAAACTGGGAAATAGGTCTTGGTTATTCAGATGTTTTTTAAGTATGGTGAAAAAAAGAAAAATAATAGCAGTTTCCGGAGCTCGTTCAGATTATGATTTGCTGTATAGTGTCTATAAAAAATTAGATGATGATCCCGAAATTAAATTCAAAATAATTATAACGGGTCCCCATTTATCTGATAATTTTGGATACACCGCCCAATATATAGAACAGGACAAATTTGATATTGCAGGCAAAATTTTCAACCTGGTAGATTCCAACCAAAAAATAGGCAGAATTGTTTCCATAGGTTTGCAAATACCTTCCCTCGCCAATATTTTATTACAGGAGAAACCAGATATTGTTTTGGTGGCCGGGGACCGTGAAGAATCAATAAGCGTTAGTATGACCTGTGCTTATATGGATATTGCCGTGGCCCACTTTTTTGGGGGGGATATCGTAAAGGATGGGAATATAGATAATTCTGTAAGATATGCGTCGAGTAAATTTGCGCACCTACATTTTCCAACCCTTGAAGAGCATAAAAAAACCCTGCTCAGGCTTGGAGAAGAGGAAGACAGGATTTTCGTGGTGGGTAATCCAGCGTTGGATAAAATTTTATCGATTCCAAACCTGACCAAAAAGGAGGTTTTAAAGAATTTAAATGCTGAAAATAAATCAATTACCAATTATGCAGTTTTAATCCAGCATCCAGATGCCAAGCAAGATCATAAACAAGGGGAACGTGTAAAAATTAGCCTGGATGCCTTGTTGGACTATGACGGACATTGCTTTATTAATTTTCCCAATTCAGATGCTGGCAGCAATGATATTATAAAGGCTTATCAAGAATATACAGCAAAATACCCAGATAAATTTACATTGTTTCAAAATTTGGATCGGATTAATTATATTAACCTGTTAAGACACGCCGAGTTTTTGATAGGAAATTCTAGTTCTGGAATCGTAGAGGTGGCTTCGCTTGGCCTTGCGGCAATAAATGTGGGAGAACGCCAACGTGGGAGAATACCCGGGGATAATGTAGTTTTTGTGAACAATGATAAAAAAGAGATTAGGCAGGCAATTCATAAGGTGAAAAATAATGCTGAATTTAGAAAGCAAGTGGCGAAAAAATACAATCCTTACAGCGACGGTTATTCAACAGAAAAAATCATCAAAATCCTGAAGAATATTGAAATCAATGATCGCTTAATCTATAAAAATATTACATATTAAATATGAGTAACGTAGTAGTAGTTTCGGCCCATCCCGATGATGAGGTTCTGGGAGTAGGGGGAACGCTCCTAAAACATATTAAACGCGGAGATACCGTTTATTGGATAGTAACCACAGGACTTATTGAAAACCACATATTTAGTAAGGAGCGTGTAGAAAGCAGAAAACAAGAGATTAAAGAAGTAGAGCGTACCATTGGTATAAGCAAAACTTTTTTATTACGCTATCCAACCATGAGCTTATCTTCCAGGTCTGTGATTGAAATGGTTTCAGATATTTCTGAAATTTTTAACGAAGTTAAACCAGAAATTGTTTACTGTGTAAATAGGTCAGATGCCCATTCAGACCATAGGGTAACATTTGATGCTGTGATGGCCTGTACCAAATCTTTCCGATATCCATTTATAAAGAAAGTATTGATGTATGAATGTCTTTCTGAAACGGAATTTGCTCCCGCATTACCAGAAAAAGCTTTTATTCCCAATTATTATGTGGATATTTCTAATTTTATGGATAATAAGATTAAAACCATGCAAATATATGATTCAGAGTTGGGGGAACATCCTTTTCCCAGATCTATAGAAAATATTAAAGCTTTGGCAACATATAGAGGGGCAAGTGTTGGTGTAAAGTATGCAGAAGCTTTTCAGTTAATTAAATATATTGATAAAGATTGATCTATGAATGTAGAAGACATAACCATTCATCAAGACGATACAATTGTACATGCCTTAAGTAAATTAAATAATATCAGGCATATTAGTCGGTTGATTCTCTTTGTGGTAAACAATCAAAATAAGGTTATTGGTTCACTTACAGATGGGGATATTAGGAGGTCCCTAATTGAAGACAACAATGTACATAAAAGCGTAGGTGAAGTATGCAATAAAGATTTTGTTTTTGAATATATACAAGATAGTTTCCTCAATTTAGACGAATATCGAAAAAAAGATATCAAAGTTCTCCCATTACTCGATGATGCCAGAAACTTAAAAGATATTATTGATCTTGAAAAAACAAAAGCTGTTTTGCCTCTTGAATGTATGATAATGGCCGGTGGCAGGGGCAAGAGGTTGAGTCCTCTTACAGATGAGATTCCTAAACCTTTGCTGCCCCTGGGCAATAAGCCAATTATGGAACATAATATTGATAGTTTAATTTCCTACGGAATCAAGAAAATGTATATATCGGTCAAATATCGTGGAGAGAAGATTCAGGAGTATTTTGGAGATGGTAGTAGTAAAGGTATTCAAATTGAATATGTTTGGGAAGACGAGCCTTTAGGTACGGCCGGAGCCCTGTCTCTGGTAGAAAATTTCAGTAGAAATAATATTCTGCTAATGAATGGTGACCTGTTTACCAATATTAATTTTGAAGATCTATACACTTCTTTTGTTAATTCACATGCTGATATGGCCGTGGCATCAACCGAATATAAAATAGATGTTCCATATGCGGTTTTTGAAGCAGAAGGGAACCAAGTGAAAAATTTCAAAGAAAAACCTTCTTACAGATATCACTCAAATGCGGGTATTTACATTCTGAAAAAAAGCCTGATAAAAAAGATACCGAAAAATCAATTTTATGACATTACAGATTTAATGAAAGACCTGATTGAGAATAAGGGTAAATTGTTCCACAATCCTATTGTAGGGTACTGGATAGACATTGGAAAACCAGAGGATTACAAGCAAGCACAGGAATTTATTAAACATTCATAAAAATTCAACCATTGAAAAATATTTTAATTACTGTTTGCGCGCGTGGTGGTTCTAAAGGCATCCCCGGGAAGAATATCAAGAATATTAGTGGAAAACCATTGATATATTACACGTTGAGGTTGGCACAGGAATTTCAGCTGCAGCATCCTGGTACGCTTATTTATTTATCTACAGATTCTGAAAAAATTAAGGAAGTTGTCGAAGGAC
The DNA here is from genome assembly GCF_049569215.1 of Salinimicrobium sp. TIG7-5_MAKvit. GTDB lineage: Bacteria > Bacteroidota > Bacteroidia > Flavobacteriales > Flavobacteriaceae > Salinimicrobium > Salinimicrobium profundisediminis. The sequence goes on from NZ_CP145903.1 coordinate 3,231,254, forward strand.
TAAAAATGAAAGGGGTGAACAGCAATTATATACGTCCCAAAAAATTGGCCAGTGATTCCGCGGGGAAACTCGATGTAATTGCAGATCTAAAAGACCACGTGGAAGCTGAGCAAAATAATCCTTTCGATTATGTGATGGATTTGGATGTTACTTCCCCTTTACGCACGCTAAAAGACTTGGAAACTGCTTTTCAAAAATTGGAAGAAAATAAAGATGCTTTAAATATATTTTCGGTGAGTCCTGCCGCCAGGAATCCGTACTTTAATATGGTGGAATTGAGTGAGGAAGGTTTTGCCCAGCTTTGTAAAAACGGAAGTTTTTTGACCCGCCAATCTGCCCCGGCTGTTTATGATATGAATGCCTCTTTCTATATTTTTAAAAGTAAGTTTTTTAACGATAGAGTTGGTCTTATGGATAAGGCCTTGATATATGAAGTACCGCATATCTGTTTTGATCTTGATCATCCCATAGATTTTGAATTTATGAGCTTTATGCTGGAAAACAAGAAACTTAAATTTAATTTTCTAACATGAACGTTCTAATTATAGGTCTGGGTTCGATTGCCAAAAAACATATTGAAGCATTAAAAAAAATTACTGAGGTAAATATTTGGGCGTTACGCTCTTCTACGAATTCTAAAAATATAAACGGGGTCAAAAATTTATATTCTATTGCCGAGTTGGATAACATACAATTTAATTTCTTTATTATTTCCAATCCCACCTCAAAACATGGTGAAGCCATTGAAAACGTGTTGAAATATAAAAAACCCCTTTTTATCGAAAAACCGGTATTTGATAAAATTGACCCTTTAAATAAAAATTTGATAAATAGAATAAATGCAGGACAAATACCTAATTACGTGGCCTGTAATTTAAGGTTTTTAAACTGCCTGCAAGAAGCAAAAAAAATACTAACAGGCTTACGTATCAATGAAATAAATTCTTATTGCGGTTCATATTTACCGGACTGGCGACCAGATTCTGATTTCAGGAAAAACTACAGTGCCAATAAAGAAATGGGCGGCGGTGTACACATAGATTTAATTCATGAACTGGATTATTTATATTGGTTCTTTGGTACACCACAAAATAGTAGTGCTAAATTCACCAGTACCTCCCATTTGGAAATCAATGCGGTAGATTATGCCAATTATGTATTGGAATACGAAGGCTTTTCTGCGTCTGTGGTGCTAAATTATTATAGAAGGGACACTAAAAGGACTTTAGAAATAGTAACTTCCCAAGCTACTTTTTTAGTGGATTTATTAGAGAACAAAATTTTCGAGAACGGAAAAGAAATTTATGCATCTAAGCAAACAATGCTTGATACATACGTTAGCCAAATGGAATTTTTCGTGGGAAATGTTTTGGAAGAAAGCAAATATCAAGATTTTAATACTGTGAATGATGCTTATAAAATTTTAACCTTATGTATGGAAGATTAGAAAAAAAAGTGGTGTTAGTAACTGGATCTAATGGCTTGATTGGAAGGGAAGTGGTAAGCTATCTTCAAAAACAATACGCAAAGGTAATTGCTTTAGACCTCACTCAAAATGGCGATGAAGACCATTTTATAGCCTGCGATATCACTAAAGAGGATGAGATTGATAAGATAGTGAAAGAAGTCCAAAGTAAATATGGCCGCATAGACGGGCTGGTAAATTTAGCTTATCCACGAACAGAAGATTGGGGAGCGAAATTTGAAGAAATTCCATTGTCTTCCTGGAAAAGCAACATAGACATGCAATTGAATAGTAGCTTTTATCTATGCCAGAGTGTACTAAAAGTAATGAAGAAGCAGGAATCAGGGTCTATAGTGAATATAGGCTCTATTTACGGCGTAGTTGGCAATGATTTTAGTTTGTACGAAAAATTCGGAGGTACTTCACCAGCCGCCTACGCCGCTATTAAAGGAGGGATAATAAACTTAACGAAATATTTGGCCTCATACTACGGTAAATATGGCATACGGGTTAACTGTATGTCACCTGGAGGTATTTTAGATGAATCGCATCAACACCCCTCCTTTATAAAACGTTATTCTGAAAAATCCCCTATGGGCCGTTTAGGTAATCCAGAGGAAATGGTGGCTCCTATCGCTTTTCTTTTATCTGAAGATGCTTCTTATATCACCGGCCATAACCTAATGGTAGATGGCGGATGGACAGCTATTTAAATTAAACTTAATGGGCAAGGAATTGGATATATTGTCCTAATTTTGCACCTCAAAAAAAGCCAGTTTTGGTAAAAAAATTTTTAAAAAAATATTTTGAGAGTTTAGCTTATTACTATTCTTATTCTGGCCATAGAATAATCGTAATCATAGCATTTAGCATTTTTGTAGGGTTGCTGGATGGATTTGGACTGGCCATGTTTCTACCATTGCTTAAAATGGTAAGTGATTCTGGTGCTGTGGAACCTGATAGCCTTGGGCGTCTAAGTTTTTTGCTTGAATTTTTGAATAATATTGGTTTGTCCTTAAACCTCGGCACTATCCTGGGTTTTATGGTAATTCTGTTCTTTCTGAAAGGCCTTATGCAATATGGCAACGGGGTATATAGGATGATTACCCTCCAAAAATTCATTAAGAAGGTTAGACTTCAGAATATAAAAGGATTAAATAATCTGGCATACAAATATTTTGTTTCTTCAGATGTTGGGCGTATTCAAAATACGTTGACCGGGGAAGTGGATAGGGTGGCTGTCTCCTTCGCAAATTATTTTTATGCAATTCAGTTCGGGGTAATGGTGATTGTATATATGGCTTTTGCCTTTACCATGGATCCTCAATTTGCAGTGCTGGTTTCTATAGGTGGAATCCTTACCAATTTCTTATATAGGAACCTTTATAAGAAAACAAAAGGAGCTTCAAGGGAGCTCACCGGGGAAAACAATGTTTTTCAAAGTTTGATCATTCAGAATGTCAATAATTTTAAATATTTAAAAGCTACCGGATCACTTCATAAATATGCTCAAAAGCTCAAAGAGTCGGTTCTTAATATTGAAAAAAGTAATGTTAGAATTGGGGTTCTAGACTCTATATTAATTGCTGCAAGGGAACCTTTACTTATTACGGTAGTTGTAGTGGTGATTTATATACAAACAGAACTATTGGGATCTTCCTTGGGACAGATTTTGGCTAGTTTGTTCTTTTTCTATCGTGCCTTGAATTTTTTAATGCAAATGCAGGCAAGATGGAATAAGTTTCTTGGTGTTTCAGGTTCATTAGAAAATATGCGCGCTTTTTCCATGGAACTAAAGAATAACAAGGAAATAAAAGGTTATAAACCTGTAGAGGAATTGGTAAAACAATTAACCCTATCAAAGGTAACTTTCAATTACGATAGAGTTAATGTACTGCAAAACATTAATCTAAACATACATAGAAATGAAACCATTGCTTTTGTAGGGGAGAGCGGTAGTGGCAAAACTACGCTAGTAAATATTATCGCCGGCCTTCTTCCTGTAGATAACGGCTCGTATTTTATTAATTCTGAGAACAGTGCTGATTTATCTATTGAATTTTTTCAACAGAAAATTGGATATATTACTCAAGATCCCGTTATTTTCAATGATACTCTCTATAATAATGTAACCTTTTGGGATGAGAATGAAGGTAAAAGAAAACTTTTTTGGAATGCCATAAACCAGGCGGCACTAGGCGAATTTATTGAAGCTCAGCCTTTGAAAGAGCAAACAGTACTGGGGAACAATGGAGTAAATTTGAGCGGAGGTCAAAAACAACGAATTTCGATTGCTCGGGAACTCTATAAGAATGTGGAAATATTGATCCTGGATGAAGCAACTTCGGCACTGGATTCTGAAACTGAAAAAGCGATTCAGGAAAATATAGATCAGCTTAAAGGAAACTTTACCATTTTAATAGTTGCACACAGGATTTCAACCATAAAAAATGCCGATAGGATCGTGGTGATGAAAAATGGAAAAATTCAGTACGTGGATAGTTTTCAAAACCTCCTGGAGAAATCTGAATACTTTAAACGTCTGGTAGAACTACAGGAGGTTTAATTTTAATGAGAAAAATTCCTATGCAAGAAAGGCTTTTCATTATTAAAAATAATACGCATTACCTTAATGTAAAAAATTATATTAAGGCAAAACCAATGGCCAATAATTATATTTTTCTTACCATAGGAAAATTTAAAGGCTATCAAAATTTTATTGAAACCATAAAAAATGATCATGAGCTTGAATTATTTGGAATAATATTTACCAATAAATCCAGTAGGTTTAAGGATTATTGGAAGCTGATGAAAAATGTTAGTTATATCAAAAAACACGCTTCCAAACACAAGCATTTTGATGAAATAATATTTACGAATTACAAATTTTTTCTCCATCATTCCATAATCAATCATTTTAATTTCAATAAAATTGTTTTGTTAAGTGACGGTGCGGGTATCATTGTAATGGCAAACTATAGGAAAAATCATAATTCTTTGCCACTCCACTTAATTCCTTTGGGGCGTAATAAGTTTTTAAGAGAGCGAATTTTGAAAATAAAACCTATAGAGAGACTGCATTTCTATACCCAGATTAAGTTAGATATTGCAGAATGGGATTCACAGGAGATTTTTAAGTTTGAAACTTCAAAAATTGGTGCTGTAAATTCTAAGAAAGTATATTTTGTAGGGAGTCCCATGGTAGAATTGGGTTTTATAGATTTGAATACCAAAATCAAATATTTAGAACAAATATTTTCGTACTATAAAGAACATGAGGTTTATTACTTTCCGCATAGAAGGGAATCCAATAAATATTTAGAATGTTATAGTTTTATGCAGATAATGCCTGAAAGCACTATTCCTTTTGAAAAAAGAATGGAGCTGAAAAGCGAATTACCCGGCACAATTATTTCCTTCGTGTCTTCTGTAATTATTAATTTAGCCCCAATTTACCCGAATATTAAGTTTCTTTATTTTCCACTTTCGAATTTAGATTTGAAGCCTGATGAAGATTTCAGGAAAAAGTATGGGGTAATGATAGAAGGCTTTGAAAGCTTGAATAACGCTAATTTTTCTAAATTCCCCAGGGAGAAATAATATAGGTATGCCATTAATTTCTATTATAACCCCCATTTACAATAATGCCAAAAGTATTGGCAAGACAATTTCTTCCATCCTCGCACAAACATTTAAGGATTGGCAACTAATACTTGTAGATGATGGTTCCCAAGACAACCTAGAAGATATACTAGAACTCTTTTTAGATGACAAACGAATCCAATTTTTCAAACAAGGAAATAAAGGGGTCTCCCATGCACGAAATCGTGGAATAAAAGAGGCTAGTGGTACATTCTTAACTTTTTTAGATAGTGATGACCAGGCAACTAGCTCCTGGCTTGAAGATTTTAGTGCGTTAATTTCCAGTTCTTTAAATCCTGGGTTTGTAAGTTGTGGGTATATGCGTAATAACACGAAGGTATATCCAAAATTATTCAGGGAAATTGTGCCAGAAAAATATTCTTCTTTAGCCGGCACTTTTTGTATTAAAAAAGAGATTACAGTCCATATTGGGGGGTATGACGTTAATTTAAAACAAAGTGAAAATTGGGAGTTTACCGCCAGGGCACTTGAGTATTGTAAAAATAATAATTTGGATATCATGCATACCAAATCTTGCAATTTTTTGTACCATCACGATCCTAACGCGCAGCAAACCAAAATTCGTGATGGATATCGTGGAGAAGCTACCTATTATTTGTTTAAAAAGTACAGCAATCGAGGCGTGTTGCATTTTAGAAAAAAAGATTTTTTACTGTCTTCCGCTGTTAATTTTACCAGGGCTGGAAAATTTCAGGAGAGCAGAAAAGTTTTTTATGAGAATTTAAAAACTTATCCTTCTTGGGGCAATCTTGCGAAGGTACTCATTTTTGAAATTCCTTTTTTAAGAAGAAAAAAATGGATGAGAAACTAAATAATTTAGGCAGGTTAAACCAATGAAAATTTTATATATAATAGATACTATCCAGGGATCTGGAGCGGAGCGCAGCCTAACGGAAATCGCTCTACATTTAAAACGACATACTCCAGTCTTCGTACATGTATATGAAGGCGATATGCTGGTGCCGTTATTGGAAAAGTCCGGGATAAAAGTATATTCCTTAAATATACCAGGACCACGAAATTTTGATAAAGCCCTCGAAGAGCTGGCAAAAGTCTACGAAAAAGAACAACCAGATATTATACATACCACGCTCTTCAAATCTGATATTTTAGGACGTAATCTAAAATCAAAGTATCCAAACATGCTTCTTGTAAGTAGTTTTGTAAATAATAGTTATAACAAATTACGCTTTAAAAATCAGGGTTTTGTCCACAATGTTAAATTGCGCTTGGTGCAGCTTTTTGATGCCTATACCTCTAGAAAAGTAGATTTTTTCATTTCAAATTCCGAGACTATTAAGCAGGCTAAATCCAGAGCCACATGGGTTGATGAAAATAAGGTGCAGGTTATTTTTAGGGGTAGGGATATTGGGAAATTTGAACCAATAGAAGATCAATCTGCAAAAGAATTAAAAGAATCTTTGGGGATTAAATCTGAAAATATACTGCTTAACGTAAGCAGGCTTATTGAGAGAAAAGGCCAAATGGACCTTATAAATGCATTACCACTAATTTTAAAGCAATTTCCAAATTCAATATTATTAATTGCCGGCCATGGTAATTATGAAACACAATTAAAAAAGCGGGCTATGGAATTAGGGGTAGACCGGAATTTAAAAATTTTGGGTAGACGTACAGATGTGCCTCAGTTATTGGCTATTGCCCATGTATTTGTATATCCTTCATATTTTGAAGGTTTGCCAGGAGCGCTAATAGAAGCAATGTTAGCGAAAAAACTAATTGTATGTTCCAATATCCCTGAAAATATGGAGTGTGTAAATTCAGATTCTGCGCTTATTTTTGAGCGTGGGGAAGAAACTGAGCTTGCAGAGAAGGTTATCTATGCTCTTAGAGAAAAAGAAAATTTAGCACAGCTTGGGGAAAATGCAAGGCGTATGGCAATCGAAAAATTTGATATTAGAAAGATTGCTAAGCAATATGAAGATTATTATTACAAAATAATGGAGAAATCCTAAAAAATTGTCAGCTATTTATTTGCTATGGAATACCTACCTCTGTTAGTTTTTTTTATTGATTAATTGATAATATAATTTTTCAAATGCCAGGGCATTTTGTTTTGGACCATATTCTTTTACTGCGATCTGATGTGCTTTTTCGCCCATTTTTTTACGCAGTGCATCATCATTTAAAAGACTTACCAATTTTTTTGAAAATTCATATTGATCAAAATTGTCAATTAAAAAACCTGTTTCACCATCTATCAAAACTTCCTGTACACCTCCAACATTGGTGGCTATAGCAGGTTTGTACTGAGCAGCCGCTTCTAAAATTACCCCAGGGACCCCTTCTACAAAACTCGTTAAAACCAAACAATCTGCGGCTGCCAAAAGCTGGGGGATATCTTTTCTGAATCCAGTTAAAAACACGGTTTCTATTAATTTTCTTTCCTCAATTTCTTTTTTAATTTGCCCATACATAATTCCATCACCCACACAAACCAGCTTTATAAGGGGATTGGAGGTTTTAAGCTTAGAAAATAAATCTATTAAAAAGATATGGTTTTTTTCAGGGCTAAAATTACCCACATGCATCACCAGCTGGCAATTTTCATTCAGGTTAAATTCGTTTATAACTTTATCCCTGGCTACCTCCTCATTTACTTTATCTATTTGGATGCCCCTTCTAATAACCGAAATTTTATCCCTTGGGAAATTCATTGTTTCAACAAAATTTTCCCTGGCAAGTTCGCCTACACAGGTTACGTGGGAAATTCTTTTAAATAAATTTCTGTACAACAGGACTTTTAAATCTTTAGAAAGCCACTTGCTTATTATACTAATATTGCGATAGAGTATGGGGGAATTGGGAGTGAAGAATGATGCAAAAGCCATGTATTTTAGTGTATCTGATCCATTGCATTGGACAATATCTGGCTTTTTTTCTTTTACCAACCGTATCAACCGATGCAAAACTTTATGGGAAAATGCATTTGTTTTATATTTAACTAAATCTAAATTTATAGCATCTTCCACTTGCAAAACCTCAGACGAACTTTCATAAAGGCCAACAAATAAAATTTCGTGGCCCAATTCAATAAGCTCCCTGCTTAAATTTGCGGCAAAAACTTCAGCCCCCCTGTATTGTCTTTTAGTTACGAGTTGCAAAATTTTCATGACGGATTTTATCGATATTTAGAGTTGGTTAAGAAGCCTGGATAAATATAACTGATTGCTCTCAATCAAAAGAAGTAAAATTATGGAATTGCTTAAGAATTAAGCTATTTTTGTCAAAAATTATGAGATAAGCGTAATTATATGAAAGTGCTTTTTTTAATTGATAGTTTGCAAGGCTCTGGAGCAGAAAGGAGTTTGGTTGATATTGCTATAAATTTTACACAGATTGAGCCAATTTTTGTCCATATTTATGAAGGTTCTATGTTAAAAGAAGACTTAGAGAACAAAGGAATAAAAGTATATTCGCTCAATTTGTCCAGATCTTCGTCTTACAAAGATGCTGTTAAGGTGCTCGTACCTATCTATCTCCAGGAGCAACCAGATGTTGTACATTCCACACTCTATAATGCCGATATGATAGCTAGGAAATTGAAGTCGCAATTTCCAGAAATACCACTAGTAGGGAGCTTCGTCAATAATTCTTATACACCACTTCGCTATAGAAATAAGAGTATTGTAATGAAACTGAAATTGTGGAGAGCTTACCTTTTAGATAAGGTATCATCAAAGAAAGTGGATTTTTTTATTTCCAATTCCCAAACTATAAAACAATCTGAAGGGAATGCACTAAGCGTACCCTTTGATAAAATTGAAGTTATTTATCGTGGAAGAAATGTAGAGAGATTCGAAAATATTAATTGCGATAAAGTTGAAAAACTAGTACAGGAATATAATTTGGAAGGTAAAAACGTTTTATTAAACGTTAGTAGGCTAATTGAACGTAAAGCGCAATTTGATATTATAAAAGCACTTCCTGCTATTTTAAAAGATTTTCCAAATACGATATTGATCTTTGCAGGGCATGGAAATCAAGAAGTTTATCTGAGGGATCTGGCTAAAAGCCTGAATGTAGAAAATAACACAATATTTCTAGGTAGAAGCACAAATGTCCCGGAATTGCTTCATTTAAGCGATTTATTTGTTTACGCATCTTATGCTGAAGGCCTTCCCGGAGCCTTGATAGAGGCCATGATGAGTGAAAAAATTATAATTGCTTCCAATATTGGTGAAAATTTGGAATGTGTGGACCAGGAAAGCGCATTGATTTTTGAGAAAGGAAATGTGGCAGAGTTGACAGAGAAAATTCTCTATGCGCTTAAAAATAAAGAGCAGTTAACTGTTTTAGGTAAAGAGGCAAAGACACAAGCTATACAAAAGTTTGATATTAATATCATTTCCAGGAAATATGAAGATAGGTATTCTAAAATAGTATCCAATTCTAAAAAACATGCGTGAGCTTTACTATAATCTTCTTAGCTATTTAGCACCATCCTTTAATAAGTTATATAATAATAATTTAAGGGTTTTGGCATATCATGATGTAGTTGATGTTCAAAATTTTGAGGATCAAATCAGTTATCTTTCCATGAATTTCAGTATAGTGAGTATGTCGCAAATAAAAAATCATTTATACAATGGAAAGACTTTACCTAAAAATGCTTTGGCCATCACTTTTGATGATGGGGATTATACACTTTTAGAGAAAGGTATTGCAATATTAAAAAAATATGAAGTTCATAGTTGTGTTTTTGTTATTACAGAACTTATAAATTCAGAAACCGATTTTTGGTGGAATAGGGTGCGAATGGGTGAAAAGGAAAATGGAAACAGCGCTTTAGATGTTTCTGGTATTATTAATATGCTAAAATCCATTTCTAATAAAGACCGGTTAGAAAAGCTTTCAAATTATAAACCAAGTTTTAGGAAGCAACTAACGGGTAAAGACTTGAAGGTTCTGAATTCAAACGCTATGATTATTGCAAATCATTCCCATACACACCCTATGTTCAATAAATGCACGCCACAAGAAATACAAACCGAATTAAATTGTACTAAAAGGTTTTTTAAAGATTTTAAGCTTGGCAATTACGGGATTTTCGCCTATCCAAATGGAAATTATGATGATGATTCTGAAAAGCTGTTGAAAGAAAATAATATAGAAATGGCTTTTTTATTTGATCACAAAATAAATTCAACTAAAATAGATCCTCTTAGAATATCCAGGATTAGAGTAGATTCAGATACTAAAATGGCTGAGTTTAAAGTAAAAGTTTCTGGACTTCACCCATTCTTATATCATAATTTAGGCAAAAAATAAAGCGTTTTTCTCCAGAAATAGTTTTAAGGTTACCTTCACTTTTTATAATTTGATGTCCTTGCTAAGGAGTGCCCTTATCCTTAAGATGTCTTACCACTTTTGCGGGATTACCCACAGCAATAGTCCAGGCAGGAATATCTTTTATAACTAGAGACCCTGCTCCAATAATAGCTCCTTCACCTATGGTGACACCAGGCAATACCATAGTCCCTATCCCAACTACACACCCCTTCTTTAACAATACCGGTAGTTTCTTATAACTTAAATCGTTATATCTGTCACCTTTTTGATAATTTGTTAAATCCCTTTTATGACAAAATAAAGTGCATTGCGCCGCCACCCATACATCATCCTCTATGGTAATATAAGGAGCATTATGGACGTCATAATAAACATCATAACCAATGGAAACATTATCGCCAATATTACAGCCTGTCCATCTCCAGATGGCTGGCCGTAATCTTCGGCTCAGCCTATCTAAGACTACCCAATTTTTTGCAATTTTAAAAAGACAGAACTTAATAGTGATCTTTATTTTAAGGTAGATCACCTTAGGGATTCTTGAAACTTTACTCAAAACTTTTTTTATAAAAATACCTGTAAAGATACAATTTAAAGTAAATTTGGTGAAAAATTAGACCAGCAGTAATTGCCTTTTGGGGTATTTACTAATTTTTTAAATATTGAATTCATTTAAACTTTAGGATTGTAGCGAAAATAAGCAATTTTGAAGCCAGTTGAAGACTTTTTTGAGTTGAATAGCAGGGCTACGGAATGAAAAAAAGGCGTTAAATGGGTTCAAAAGGGCAAGTTTTTAGCCAATCCAAAAAGTTTAAACGAGTACATTAATCAATTTTATTGCGTGACTGCCTTTAGGGAAATAAATTACAAGCAAGATATAAAAGAAATTGTCGCTCTTATCAGGGCTAATTTGGATACTCAATTTTCAGAAGAATTTTTTAAATGGAAACATATAGATAACCCATTTGGAAAATCTCTCGGCCTGGTTGCTATTGAAGATAACAAAATTGTAGGCTTGAGAATGTTTATGCGCTGGGAATTTTCGAAAAATAATGGCGCTGTTATAAAAGCTTTAAGACCGGTAGATACTGTAGTAGATAAAGAGTATAGGGGCCAAGGCCTATTCAAAAAATTAACGCTAAAGGGGCTTGCAAATTTTGAAAATGAATATAATCTTATTTTTAATACCCCAAATATAAATAGTTTGCCAGGATATTTAAAAATGGGTTGGGAAAAAATGGAAAAACCAGGCTTTTTTAGGATAGCTATATGTAATCCCATGCGCAAACATGTCTCCTATAATCTCATTGAATCGAAAGAAATAAATTTGCACAAGGAAAATACGCCGGCATTAAACAATACCAACCGTACAGAAAGTTATTTACGATGGAGGTATAAAGATCAAAAATATGAAATAGCTTCATTCAAAGACGGAACTTATGTTTTTTTTAAAAAATTTTTGTTTAAGTCATTTCCGGCAATTATGATTTTTGATATTAAACAGTTTAAATTGGACACCAGTTTTTATTATAATAGCTTGGCTATACAATATAAGAGACCTTTGATTTATTATTTAGGTAATCTTAAGGATTCAAACCGCAATTTCCTGGTCAATTTTAAAAGTAAAACTCCCGTTATTGTATATAGGAACGATGATTTCAATATATTTGAAGACATAATTTTTGACTTGGGAGATGTAGAAGGAATTTTGTAAAAATTTACAAGCCAATAATCTAAACATTGAAAAGCCTTTTAAAAATTTGCTTTAATTATAGCCTAGTTTTTAGATTTTCAGTTTTTAGAATTAGTAACAAATTATTTTAAATTGTAGTATTCCCATGTATTATTTCTTTTATAATACCCTTTTGAAAATGATTCTAAAATAGAATGAGAATACTTCAATTAATACAAACTAACCAAAAAAGGGGCGCAGAGAATTTCGCATCGCAAATTTCCAACCATTTAATTGATGCCGGGCATGAAGTTAAGATAGTTGCCTTGTTTTCTGGAACAGCAGACCTTCCTTTTAAAGGAACTATTGAAAATTTAAATGCATCTCATAAAAAACGTCTCTATGACTATAAATCATGGAGTGCACTAAATACTATTGTAAAATCTTTCAAGCCAGATGTGGTGCAAGCCAATGCTGGGGACACTTTGAAATATGCGGTATTATCTAGACTTTTCTTTAAATGGAGTGTTCCAATAGTTTTTAGAAATGCTAGTGAACTGGGGCGTTATATCACTTCCACAATTCAAAAAAAATACAATTCATTTTTATTTCGGAAAACAGATTATATTATCTCTGTTTCCCAGGCTTCAAAAAACGATATAACGAAGCATTTTAGATTTCTGGAGAATAAAACTGAAGTGATTCCGGTAGGTTTGGAAAAAATTAACGTGATTGATGATTATCAGTTCGAGCCGAAAGAAGCGAAGCATATTGTACATGTAGGAGGATTTACGTTTGAAAAAAATCACGAAGCTTTGCTTAGGATTTTTCAGAATGTGAATAGGGAGATGACATCCACACACCTTCATTTAATAGGAGATGGTCCCCTTAGGACCAAAATTGAAAAGTTGGTTAAAGAAAAAGGCTTAAGTTCCAATATTCATTTTCATGGTTTTGTAAATAATCCTTTAAATTTTATCAAAAGCGCGAACGTATTAGTATTACCTAGCCTAATAGAGGGACTTCCAGGTGTCCTTTTAGAAGCTATGTACTGCAAAACTCCGGTTGTAGCCTATAATGTAGGGGGTATTTCTGAAATAGTCGATGATGAGACTGGTTATTTAATTGAAAAAAATAATGAAGAAAATTTTTCAAGGGCAGTTGTAAAGATTTTTGAGAATTACCCATATAATAGGATAGATACAGCCTATAAAATGGTTATAAAACAGTATATAAATAAAAAAATAGCCCAGGATTTTATTGAACTTTATGAAAAAATTTTAAAAAAAAATTAATTTAAATGTTCGATGATTAATATTAATGTCCCTAAGCTTGAACAACTTAAAAGTGTAAGTATTTTATCTTCCAAAATTGAATTTGATAAGGATGTAAAGAAGTTATGGTTTGAAGTTCCAACTAAATTCTCGAAATTCCTTATAACTGAAAATTTAGATGCTTTTCTTGTGGGTATTTTATTTCTGGCATTAAAAAACGGCCAGGATATAAAATTAAAAGCACCTGTTTCTGCTAAATTATTCTATAACCTCAATCATTACGTAATTCCCGCGCTATGTCTGGCCAATCCCATTCTTAAGCCAATTAAAATATTTCCCTCGACGTTAAACGAGAAAGACCTCAATACTGGCAATACAGCTGGAACCGGTTTATCCTGCGGAGTAGATTCCTTTGCTACCTATTTTGACCATATAGAGGAAAAAGGCTCATTTAAAATTGATTATTTTGCATTTTTTAATGCCGGGAGTCATGGCTCCGGAGGTAAGGAAACCACTCATCTATTTCAGGAAAGGTTTGAAAAAGCCAAGAAATTTGCTAATTCTATTAATAAAGAGATCATAAAAATCGATTCTAATTTAAGTGAGATCCTTAATATGAAATTCCAAAGTACCAATACTTTGAGAAATGTGTCTTGCGTATTGATTTTTCAAAAACTGTTCAAAAATTATTTTATAGCTTCAAAAAACAGGTTTGATTATTACGAACTGCATGCTTATGATACGCAGGATTATGATGTACTTATCTTGAATCTTTTATCAACAGAATCAACCAACTTTCATTCTGCAGTGGCTCAGTTAACTAGAGTAGAGCGTACGCAACTAATATCAAATTTTCCCGAAACTTTTCCTTTCCTAGATGTATGTACTAGTAGTAAAAGATATAAGAATGGCGTTAATTGCTCTCAATGTAATAAATGTTTGAGAACGGCTTTAACTCTGGACCTACTTAATAAATTAAATCTATATCAGGACGTTTTTCATATTGAAAAATATTATCAGTTAAAAAACAGTTATATAGCGCATATTGTAAGAACACGAAAGAAAGATCAAATTAACAGGCACATTTATAATTTATTGAAAGAAAAGAATGCTATAAATTACTGGGACATCGTTATTTCAAAATTTAAAATTGGATTAAAAGGAAGAATGAAATAAGATTTAATGGCTCTGGATATTTAAAATTCTCATAAAATATTGCCAGCTCTTTGTTTTCAATTATTTTTGCCATGAATAAAATTTTATGGGAAAAATTAAAATTCTCCACATAATAAAGTCGTTAGGTCGTGGAGGAGCAGAAATGCTACTGCCAGAAACGCTAAAGCTTCACAACAAATCAAAATTTCAATTTCATTATATTTATTTTCTTCCCTGGAAAGATCAAATGGTTGATGTAATACAGGAAGCTGGTGGCAGGGTTACCTGTTTTCCAGCTAAAAATAATCTTGGCTTATTCAAGCAGGTTGCTAGTGTTATCAAATACTGTGAGGAGCAACAAATAAACTTAATACACGCCCACTTGCCGTGGTCCGGATTCTTAGGGCGTTTGGTACATAAAAAAACTAAAATCCCCCTTATTTATACTGAACATAATATACAGGAACGTTACCATAAAGCCACCAAATTTTTAAATAAAGTAAGTTTCAATTCACAATCTTTAGCTTTGGGGGTTTCGGCAGATGTTACCCGTTCCATAAAAGAAAATATTTCTCCCAGCATCCCTTTTCAAACTTTATTGAATGGGGTAAATACCGATAAGTTTAAAAGGGATCTGCAACAAAATTTAGAAATTAGAAAGCAGTATGATATTCCTGAAGATGCCTTGGTTATTGGAAATATTGCAGTATTTCGGAAGCAAAAAAATATACCTTTGTGGCTGGAGACTTTTAAAAAAGTACAGGATAATTATAAACATGTCTTTGGCCTTTTAGTAGGTGCCGGACCAGAAGAAGCACACGTAAAATCTTTAGTAACCGAATATGGACTGCAGGCAAAAGTAAAATTCGCAGGATTGCAAACCAATACTATTCCATATTTTTCAGCTATGGATATTTATATGATGAGTTCAGATTTTGAAGGCTTGCCAATTTCACTCCTTGAAGCAATGAGCATGGGATGTGCTATAATTTCAACCAAGGCCGGTGGAGTGGTAGAAGTTATAACCCACAAAAAGGATGGGCTGCTATGTGCAACTGGAAATTCTGACGCTTTAACCCATAATGTAGCTAGCTTAATTGAGAACCCTGAAAAACTGGAAGAATTTCAAAAAGAAGCAAGAAAAAGAGTTATGGGTAGTTTCAGCTTAAAGAATATGGTAGGGGCTTTGGAAGATGTATATATAAAATTTGCAGAAGAGGAAAATAGAGTTGATAAATAGAGAAGTATTGAATTGAAGAAGAAACGCTATAAGAAAACAACCTCATACTCTATTGCACTATCTAAATAAAATAAGATCATGGAGATTCGCGAAGCGAAAGAAACTGATATCCCTGAGATCGTCGAAGTTTTAAAAGCAAGCTTAGGAGAGGCTGAAATTCAACTTTCTGAAGATGTTTGGAGTTACAAACACTTAATTAACCCATTTGGGAAATCCCTTGTTTTAATAGCGCACGAAGAAGGGGGTATAATTGGTGTTCGTGCTTTTATGAGATGGCAGTGGAGATCTAAAGAAAAAATTTTCAATGCTTTTAGAGCAGTAGATACGGCCACCCATCCTAATCACCAAGGCAAGGGTGTTTTCAAAAAATTGACTCTGGCAGCAGTAGAGCTAGCCAAGAAAAATGGTGATCATTTCGTGTTTAACACACCAAATGACCAAAGTAGGCCGGGTTACTTAAAGATGGGATGGGAAGCGGTAGATAATGTTGTGGTTTCTTTACAGCCTGCGTACAAATCTTTTTGGAAAATAAAACCGAAAAAAATAGCTTATGAGGTGCATTTAGATGGTACTCCCAAAGATTTGGAAAGATTATGTGAAATATGGAATACTAATTTGATGGAAAGTAAAAAATTGTTTACTTCCAAAACACCGCACTATTTAAAATGGAGATATCAAAATAATCCTCTTCAAGAATATGAAGTGTTGTTTAAGAAGCATTTTTATTTGGCAGGATATATTAAAAATAGAGGTAAAATTCGGGAATTAAGGATATCGGAATGCATTTATAATGGCGATAAAGGAACTGCATCTTTAATTCAAAAAACAGTCTCTTCCTGGGCATCTAAATTTTCAGTTCAGCTAATTTCGTTCTCCCCAAAAGTAGCCGGCTTAAAATACCCGGCGAAAAAAGGCAATTATGGGCCTGTGCTAACTTTGAAGGATCTTAATTTACAACTTAGCGAACTAAATGTTTATAAGAATATTGAGAACTGGAATTACAGTTTAGGTGATTTAGAACTTTTTTAAAATGTTGGGAGTACTTTTTCTTATTATTATATTTTTTGGTCTAAATCAGGCCATTTTTAATTTTTTTGAAAAAAGGCATGCATTTTTTGATAAGAATAAGATGAATCTTCTATATCTGTACCATATGGTATTTTATGGGATATATACCTGGTATGCCTATAATAATCCTTCAGATTCAAAAAATTATTTTAGGGAATTAACCGAGCATACCGGCGCATGGCTAGAGCTATTTGGTACAGATACCCGCTTTATAAATTTTATTTCGTATCCATTTTACTCCATAGGTTTTAATTATGATATGCTTATGGCTACTTTTGCCTGGCTTGGTTATTTGGGATTTGTTTATGCGTATCTATTTTTCCGGGAAAAAATCCCTATTAAAATAAAGTTTTTAAAAATAGACTTATTAACCATGATTTTATTTTTTCCCAATATGCATTTTTGGACGGCATCCTTGGGAAAAGGCGCTCCTATATTTTTAGGTTTGATGATATTTAGTTATGCCATTATTGAACCAAAATTTAGGATATTTTTATTGTTATTAGGTTCAGCTATCATTTTTTATATTCGTCCCCATGTATTTATGTTTGTGGCCGTAGGTGCTATGCTTGGATTTATGAGCGGGAAGGAAAAAATTGCCTTTTGGAAAAAAGCCATGGTTTTTATTGGTATGTTTGGGGCTTTGATTTTGGTGCAGGATCAAATCTTAGCGGTAATGGGATTGCAAGATTCTGAAAATTTGATTGAGGATTTTGAGGCTGCTTCTTCAAAGAATGCTGAAGATTTGAGTACCAGTGCTGGTTCTGGTGTAGATATGTCATCCTACCCATTGCCATTTAAGTTATTCACTTTTTGGTTTAGGCCTTTGTTTATAGACGCCCCAAATTTTCTAGGGATCATTACTTCGTTCGAAAATCTTATTTATTTGCTTCTATTCTTTAAAATTCTGAAGAAAGATTTTATAAAATTTATCAAAAAATCACCTTCATTAGTGAAAATGAGTTTAGTTATTTTTTTAACTGCTTCCTTCGCAATGACCTTTGTAATGTCTAATTTGGGGATCATTATGAGACAGAAATCTATGGTGATGTATTTTATATTTTTTGTTATTTATTATTATCTAGCCGAAAAAAAATACAAAAAAATTAAACGTGTAAAGAAACTGAAAAAATTACGCGAATTACAGTTGCAAAACCAAATGTCTGGATAGTATGAAAAATGGATCGCTGGTTTTATCATTAGATTTCGAATTAATATGGGGAGTGTTTGATGGGATACCTTCCAATTTCAGTACTTCCTATTTTTCCAATACCCGTGAAGTCATCCCTGAAATGCTCAATCTATTTGAAGGACATAAAATACATGCTACCTGGGCTACTGTGGGAATGTTGTTCAACAGAAATTGGGAAGATTGGTTTCAAAACAAACCCACGTTATTACCCCAATATGTAAATAAAAAGTTATCAGCATACGAATTTGCAGCCAAGGACTTAAAGAAGTTACCTGAAACCATATTTTTTGCTCCTTCTCTCATTAAATTAATAGGAAGTACTACGGGGCAGGAGGTTGCAAGCCATACTTATAGCCATTATTATTGTCTTGAAAAGGGGCAGCGACTCGAAGAATTTGAAGCCGATTTAAAAATGGCACTGCGTTTGGCCAAGAGCTTCAATATAGATTTAAAATCGCTCATTTTTCCCAGAAACCAGATGAACAGTAATTATTTAGAAATATGTTGGAATTTGGGAATAGAGAATGTAAGGTCAAATCCAGAAGACTGGTACTGGAAAGACCCCACGTCCAACTCTTTTCATGTGAAAATTGCTCGTAGTGGCGATGCTTATTTCAATTTCGGTAAAAAAAGCTATTCGGGGAATAATTTGAAACTTATTGCAGGCTTGCCGCTTGAACAACCTGCAAGTAGATTTCTAAGACCGGTGGAGGGGCAAAAAATTCTTCGGCAATTGAAATTGAAAAGGATTAAAGAAGAAATGACTTATGCTGCCAGGAAAAACGAAGTCTATCATCTTTGGTGGCATCCTCATAATTTCGGGGATTTACCGGAGCAAAGTTTAAACGATTTGAAAGAATTAGTTAATCATTTCGAAAACCTTCAAAAAGAATTTGATTTTCAATCCTGGAATATGGCAGAGTTAGGTAAAAAAATCCAAATTGAAAATCGAAAAATTCAAAGCTAAGGTGAACTTAGCATCTTAAATATAGATAGCAATGTGTGGAATAAACGGGATTTTATCAAAATCTATTAAAAATATTGATTCGGTTCATACTGATTTATCCCGAATGAACTCAGAGATAGTGCATCGTGGACCAGATCAGGATGGTTTTTTTGTTCACAATTCTAAGCATTTTAGCGTGGGAATGGCTATGCGTCGTTTATCGATTATCGATCTAAGTACGGGAAAACAGCCTATATCAAATGAGGATAATTCCATCACTATTGTTTTTAATGGAGAAATTTATAATTACCAGAATTTAAAAAAATCCCTTGAACAGGAGGGCGTTGTTTTCCATACCACATCAGATACAGAGGTAATTTTAAAATTGTATGAAAAATATGGTATCGAATCTTTTTCCATGCTGGATGGGATGTTTGCTTTCAGTATTTATGACAACAATATAAAAAAGGTTTATATTGCCCGGGATTTTTTCGGTGAAAAACCTTTGTATTATACTGAAGATGGTGACAAAATTATTTGGGCCTCAGAATTAAAGTCGATAGTAAGTATATTAGATCATACACCGAAACTTTCAAAGACCGGGTTAAGCCTTTATTTTCAACTTACTTATATTCCTGCACCCTATACAATTTATGATAGTATCCAAAAACTGGAGGCGAATCATTATATGGAAATTAATGCGGAAAATTTCAGTATTCAAACTATTGCATTTAACCAGGCTTTCTCAAAAGATATTGCCTCTAATATTAGCTTTAAAGATGCTAAGAAGGAGACGCATGATTTGGTGGTTGAAAGTGTGGGTTCAAGGTCTGTTGCAGATGTTCCTTTAGGTACTTTTCTATCTGGCGGTGTTGATTCTTCTATAGTTTCCTGGGCATTGGCAAATCAAAGTAACAATAAGATAGATACTTTCTCCATAGGTTTTGATAAAAAATCTTTTGACGAGTCTGATAAATCAAGGACAGTTGCCAAACTTATAAATAGTAACCACCATGAATTTATAATTTCCGCAGAAGATCTAAAAGATAATGTACATTCAATTTTACTGAATTTTGATGAACCGTTCGCAGATTCTTCTTCACTTCCAACCTATCTGGTAGCTAATAAAACCAGGCAGCATGTTAAGGTTGCGCTTACCGGTGATGGGGGCGATGAAGTTTTTGGTGGTTATAATAAATATTATATAGGTAAATTAAATACGAAATATAGTTCTATGGTCCCTGAAAAGGTGCATAATACTTTGAGATCTATCTCAGAACCATTTTTAACTACCAAGGACGATAAAAGGGGATTGAGGTTCAAGGTAAAGAGGTTGTTGCATGCTATCAACTATCAGGGTGAATTTTATTATAACATTATTTCTTTGGCTTATCAGCCTGATGAATTAAAATTGTTTTTACAGGATGCTGTTTTAGATATTTCTTCGTTAGATTATTATAAAAATAAAGTAGGGAAGAATCCTGAATCTCTGACCGATTTCAGAATTATTGATAAAATATTAAGTTTGGAGGGCGATATGTTGGTGAAAGTGGATAGGACCAGTATGTTAACTTCATTAGAAAGCAGAGCACCATTTTTGAATAAAAAATTATGGAATTTCACCTCACAGTTGCCTGAATCTTATTTGATGAAAGGATGGGATAAGAAATTTTTATTAAAGGAATCCTTCAAACAATATTTTCCAGAAAACTTTTTGGACAAATCTAAAAAAGGTTTTGGTGTTCCGGTAGGGGACTGGTTGAGGGAACATCTGTCTAAAGAATTAAAGTCTTATATTGAACCCGGCTTTTTGAAAGCTCAGAAAATTTTTAAACCTGATGAAATTATAGATCTGGTTCAAAATCATCTTTCTGGTAAGCAAGACAATACTTTCAGGGTATGGACTTTTTACTGTTTTCAAAAGTGGTATAAGAATATATACCAACCTAACATGGAGTATTAAATATTAGAAGCTCATGGTATATTAAATGCAAATTTTTAAAAATTTATAAATAACCAGTTTCGGCTCGAACTGCCGATAAATAAATAAAGTGAGGCATCAATATATTATAAGCGTTATTTTACCCACATATAATAGAAGTTCCAGTCTCCTGAAAGCGGTAGATAGTGTTAGAAACCAATCTAATCCCCATTGGCGGCTAATCATTGTAGATGATGGATCAACCGATGATACTAGGGAGTTGATAGATGAACTGCTAGATGATGCTAGAATTTCTTATGTATATACGGAGAATGCTGGAGTGAGTGCAGCTAGAAATAAAGGCCTGGAATTGTCTAATACAGATTATGTGATTTTTTTAGACTCTGATGATTATTTTTTACCAAATCTTTTCCAGCAGTTGTTGGATGAAAAATTCTTTAATTTTGATTTAATCTGTTGGTGGGCCATTAAGGAAAATGAAGAAAAAAGAAAAATCTGGAAACCTGTAAAATTGGAAAATATCTATAATTATAGAATAGCCTCTTTTCTGGCTGGAAGTGTTTGTTATAGAAGAGATCTGCTATTAAAAGCGGGAGGCTTTGATGCGAATCTTGAGTTTGGTGAGAATTATGAGTTGGGCATGAGAATTTGCCAATATCCGATAAATATAAAATTGATAAAGCAAACATTTCTGGTTGTAAAATCTAAGCTAAGAACAAATGATTCTATTCCACAACGATTACATTCCTGTATCTACCAGTATAAAAAACACCGCAATTTATTTAAAAAAGATAGATTATCAGAATCCAGAATTTTTTATATGATTGCCCATTTTCTTGAAAAAACCTCTAAAAAACGTTCGTCTTCTAATTTTTATTTGCGTTCATGGCAATCAAATCCATGGAATATAAAGGCCTTTTTAAAAATACTCCAATCAAAATTCCAAAGGGCAGTATGAAAGTCCTCTATATCATAGACAGTTTAAAGGCATACGGAGCCGAAAAAAGCCTTGCTTTATTGGCGTCTTCCTTTAAAGATGTAGAACCTGTTTTCATATCCCTGAACTCCAATTTAGAGCTTCAGCCTTTTTTAGAATCAAAAGGAATAAAAGTTTATTCAGGAATCGAAAAGGATGCAAAATCAAAAAAAAACCTACTAAAAAAAATCACGAAAATTGTAAAAAAGGAAAAGCCATCCATAATCCATTCTACCTTATTTAAATCAGATTCCATTTCAAGAAATTTAAAAAGAAAATTTCCTGAAATAATATTAGTTGGCAGTTTAGTAAGTAACTCTTATTCAAAAAATAGATATAAAACCTTATCCATATTTTCAAAGTTAAAATTATTTACCACCCAAATGCAGGATAGGTTTAGTGTAAGAAAGGTAGATCACTTTATTAGTAATTCCCAAGCGATTGTAGAGTCTAATAGCAGAGCTTTAAGGATACCCGGGCATAAGATCAATATTATACACCGGGGGCGATCTTTACCAAAAATAAATGCTGGAGACAAAACTAAACTCAAGGAATGCTTTCAGGATAAAAAAGTTTTTATTACCGTAGGGAGATTATGTAAAAATAAGGGCCAGATGGATTTAGTGAAGGCATTTAAGAAAATGGACTTAAGAGCTTTGAATCTTGCGCTATTAATCGTGGGGGATGGGCCAGACTATAAGAGCTTGAAGGCTGAAATAGAATCATCTGGCCTGGAAGATCATATTGAACTAATGGGGTATAGAAAAGATGTTGATTTCCTTTATCAATTATCTGATTACTTTATTTTTCCTTCTTATTTTGAAGGTTTGCCGGGAGCACTCATAGAAGCTATAATGGCGAAAATACCTTGTTTAGTATCAGATATTCCCGAAAACAGAGAGTGCTTTCCGGAAGGCGGCGGGGTTTACTTTAAAGCTGGTGATATACAGGGAATCAAAAATAAAATTGAAGAATCACTAAAAATTGAGAATTGGGAAGAGAGAGTAGATAGCAATTATAAATTTGCGGTAAACAGTTTCTCTCTGGATCTTGCAGCTGAAAGATATGAGGAATTTTATTTTGATATTGTAAAACCCAGGTAGACTTGTTATTTAAGGAATTTTATCATTTTTAGAAACCCAATAATATTTCCAGTTTTTAAATAATTGAAAGCGGCCATTTTAATATGAAGTTTTACTTTTTTAGAAAAACTTCTGGAAGTTACAGGATCACCAATTCTTTTATAATATCGGTATAGTTGCCTATAGGTATTAATCTTATTTTTATATTTTGCCGTCTTAGCTCTTTTGCTCCATACTCCATGTTTATGAATTCTGTAATAGCTGGGCTTTATCTTATCCATGTATTTTCCTGAACCGGAAGAACCGAGCAAACTTATAATAAAAGTGTCCACATTTATAATTTGCAGGGCTTCTCTGGGGATAGTGTGAAATTCTTTTCTAAAAATTACCGTTGAGAGCAATGGATGGAAATTCACTTCCTTTAAATTTTCAGAGGAGATATTAGAAATGGGTTTCTCCGGAAAATTGGAATCATCTAAAATTGATGTAGTTTCATCAACGATTATATAATTATGGAAACATAATACAAATTTCCTGTTTTCTTCCAGAAAATCAACCTGCTTCTGAAGTTTTAAAGGATCACCCCATAAATCATCACCCTCACAAAAAGCAATAAAATTAGCCTTGGCCTGATAAAAATTGTAAAATGCATTAAAATTTCCTGTAGTTGTTCCAAGGACCTTTATTTTATTCTCGGGGTGGTGAAGAAAAAGCCTGATCTTTTCCGGGTACTTCTCGGCATATTCAATACATATGTTACGAGTTCCATCTGTTGAACTATCCTCACCCAATAAAATCTCAAAGGGGAAATCTGTTTGTTGATTTAATATGCCATCCAGACACTTTTGAATATATTTGTTCTGCTGAAAAGTTTGCACAAGAACACTTAAGGTGGGTTGCGAATTTACCCGGTGTGGAAATTCCTCAGGCTCCTTCTTCTGGTATTTATTCTTAAAATCTTGAAAGTTCATTGAATTATCTCAGGAATCTTTTTGAAACATCTTCAGAAGATACTTTTCTCATAGAAGTGCCTTTGTTTGAATAAACCGAATTTGGGGCCGTATTCCGACTAATGGAACAGCCCATACCGATGATAGAATTTTCTCCAACCTTAACATTTTGTGCAACAGTAGAATTCATACCTAAAAAACAATTATCTTCAATAAACACATTCCCACCGAGCGTAATTGCACTCAACAGCACGTGATTACAAATCCTGGAATGGTGTCCAATATTGGCAGCAAAAAGAATACAACCATTTCCAATTTCCACGAACGGCTGAATTGTTGAGCCTTCTCCAATAAAACAGTTTTGTCCGATTTTCAAATTGGGCCAGGTTTGAGCTTTGCTGGAAATATAATTTGCCAAAGTAAATCCTTTTTGAAGACATTGGCGAAAAATACGCTTTCTGACTTCATTTTGACCAACTGCAATAAATAAAGAAACTGAGTCGGATGGAATGTGATCATCCAAATCTTCAAACGCGTATAAAGGTAGTTGATTGAATTCTGTGGCTTCTGAATAAGATTTTTCTATGCTAAAAGCAATTACTTCATATGGACTATCCTCCTCAAACACATATTGAACATATTCCGCAAACCGACCAATACCATAAATTACCAGCTTTTTTTTCTCCATTATAACTTCTCTACTTTTCTTTCAAATATAGCTAAAGCAAAGGGTTTTTTACTTTTTAATATAAAAAGAGATACAGCTGACGTTCGAGCCAAATCCTTTAACAAAATTTTGAGTAAAATTATCAGAAATCGACAGAATATTTGACATCTTTTTCTTATGAATGAATTGTGAAATTCTCTCAAAATTCTTCAAAATTCTACCATCCTATCTTGTTTTTTGATCCTTTATCTATTTTAATTTTCCTTTTAACAAGTGGATTGAACTAAGACCTACATTTATCTTAATAGAAACCAAATCAATTTGTTATGAGAAAAATTTACTTGTTTTTAATGGTCGCTTTAGTTTATTCTTGTTCCGTTGAAGATGATAGCTATCTTGAATATGGCGACACTTTTTCCTTAACTGCTTCAGCAGAGGCAGATGGCTGTAGCCTTAGTGCGGGAGCCGATAAATCCACTACTATTACTGTGGCACAGGCTGAAGCCATTCCCAGTTGGGATGAAGTCAGAAAATTATATCTGAGTCTGCTGGACGAAGGGGTAAGCAGAAATGGGGAGTTTGATCCTACTATTTGGGATCTTATAGATGCCTTCAACGAAAGCCCATTAGGCGAATTTACTACAGTTTATACTGTAACTGAAGGGGAATGTTCAGATTCCGTTGTATTAACTATTAATGTGGTAGAAAAGCTACCTTCAGATCCTACCTGTGAACTTAGTGCAGGTGAAGATGCTTCAAAGACTATTACAAAATCTGAAGCAGATGCTATTCCAAGCTGGGACGAGGTAAGAAAGCTCTATTTAAGTTTGTTGGATGAAGGAGTAGCCCGCAACGGCTCTTTTGATCCTTCAATTTGGGATCTTATTAATTCCTATACTGGTCCGGGAGAATATTCAACCACTTATACTATTACCGATGGCGATTGTTCTGATTCTGTAAAATTGACCATTGTTGTAGTTGCTGATGGCACTTCAGATCCTACCTGTAGTTTAAGTGCCGGTGCCGATGCCTCAAAGACTATTACTCAATCTGAAGCAGATGCTATTCCAAGCTGGGATGAGGTAAGAAAGCTTTATTTAAGCCTTTTAGAACCAGGCGTTTCTAAAGAAGGAACTTTTGATCCTACTATATGGGATATCATCAATTCCTATACAGGTCCGGGAGCCTATACTACCACCTATACTGTTACAGATGGGGATTGTACAGATTCGGTTGAGCTTACAGTATATGTAGTTGCAGACTCACCAGCAGATCCTACCTGTAATTTGATCCTGGAAACTGAAAGTTCAAAATCTATTACTTTTTCTGAAGCCGAGGCGATTCCGAGTTGGGATGAAGTAAGAAAACTCTACTTGAGTCTTTTACCACAGGGGGTTAGTCGAAACGGGTCATTTGATCCTTCTATTTGGGACTTGATCAATGATTTTAATGAAAGAGGAGTTGGTGCTTATACTACAACATATACTGTAGTGGAAGGAGACTGTACTGACTCAATTAAATTGACTATTAACGTCATTTCCGATAATTAAACTACTAGTATTTTATTAAAAGGGCTGCCAATTGGGAGCCCTTTCTTTTTTAACAAGCAGAGTTAAATTATATTTGACCAAAATTTTTCATGCCTCCCAAACTCATCCGCATCACCACAATTCCCCTTTCTCTTGAAAAACTCCTGGAAGGACAGCTAACCTTCATGAATAACCACCTTGAAGTCACGGCGGTATCCGCCGAAGAGATCAGGTTGCAGAAGTATGGTTGGGACAACAGGATAAATACTTTTCATGTGGAAATGACAAGGGAAATTACTCCGGCAAAAGATCTGAAAGCTTTATTCAAACTCTACAGGTTTTTAAAAAGAGAAAAACCTGCTATTGTTCATACCCACACTCCCAAAGCCGGAATTATTGGTATGATGGCGGCAAAAATGGCTGGAGTACCTGTACGGCTGCACACAGTCGCCGGAATGCCTTTGATGGAGACTACTGGGGCTAAAAGAGAAGTTTTGGAGCAAGTGGAGCGACTGACGTATAGCCTGGCTACTAAAGTGTATCCGAATTCTGAAGGACTCAAAAAGATCATTTTGGAACGCAATTTTGCAGAACCCGAAAAATTAAAAGTTTTAGGAGAGGGTAGCTCTAATGGTATAGATACCACATATTTTAATCCGATAAATTATACTGCTGAAGAAAAGAAGAAGATCAGGCAGTCTCTGAAAATTCCCGCAGAAGACCATGTTTTTGTTTTCGTCGGCAGACTGGTAAAAGATAAAGGGATCAACGAACTCGTGCAGGCTTTTAAAAATCTTGTTGCAGAAAATGCTGATACAACTTTGTTACTGGTCGGACCTTTTGAGCAGGAACTGGATCCGATAACTGATGAAAATTTTGAAGAAATAAAGAGCCACCCGAAAATTGTCACCACCGGCTATCAGATCGACGTTCGCCCTTATTTTGCAGCTGCAGATGTCTTGGTGTTTCCTAGTTACAGGGAAGGCTTTCCTAATGTGGTGATGCAGGCCGGTGCGATGGGACTGCCGTCGATTGTGACTGATATCAATGGTTGTAATGAGATCATTCGGGAAGAAGAAAACGGATTGATCATACCGGTTAAAGATCAACAAGCCTTGTTTGAGGCAATGAAAAAAATAATTGCAAACCCTGATTTAATGCATCGGCTCGCCGCCAATTCCCGTTCAGTAATTACGGAAAAATATGAACGCCGACATTTTTGGAAGCTACTACTGGAGGAGTATCGGGTTCAAATGCGGAACGCTGGAATTCGAGAGTAGGACTGGGGGACTGGGAGACTGGGGGACTGGGAGACTGGGAGACGGGGGGATTGGGAGAAGAGGGGACTGGGGGAAGAGGAGACTGGGGGAATGGGAGAAGAGGGGAAATTGGGACTTCCTCATTCAATGATTCCGGATTCCCGACTAACCAATTCACCCATTCACCAACTAACTAATTCACCGATTTCCAAATCCCGAATTAACGAATCCCGATTCACCGATTCACCGATTCACCAATTCACCAATCAACCGATTAACCAATTAACTAATTCACTGATTTCCGAATCCCGAATTAACCATTCCCGAATTAACGATTCCCGAGTTAACGATTTAACGATTTCACCAATTCACTAATTCACCGATTTCCGAATCCCCAATTAACGAATCCCGATTCACCGATTCACCGATTCACCGATTCACCGATTAACCAATTCACCAATTAACCGATTAACCAATTAACTAATTCACCGATTTCACGATTTCACCAATTCACCAATCAACCAATTCACCAATCAACCAATTCACCGATTTCCGAATCCCGATTTAACGATTTCACCAATTCACCAATTAACTAATTCACCGATTCCCGAATCCCGAATTAACGAATCTCGAATTAACGATTCACCAATTTAACATATCTTTACAGCCGGATTAATTTAAAAATCCTTTAGTTTGCGCCTGAAATTGAGCTTGTGTACAGAAAACTTATCAAACCTTTTTTAGATTTATTAGTTGCCTTTGTGGCATTATTGTTTTTAAGTCCTTTTCTTCTTTTTTTTATTCTTTTACTTTCTGTTGCCAATAGAGGAAATCCTTTTTTTCTTCAAAGACGGCCGGGGAAGAAGGGAAAGATATTCCGAATTATAAAGTTTAAAACAATGACCGATGCCCGGGATGCTGAAGGGAATTTGCTGCCCGATTCTCAAAGGTTAACGGCTACCGGAAAGTTTGTGAGAAAAACTTCTGTAGACGAGATCCCGCAATTAATAAATGTTTTAAAAGGAGATATGAGCCTGGTTGGGCCGCGACCTTTATTACCGGAATATCTAAAGCTGTATAGTCCACGGCAGCAAAAAAGACATGAGGTGAGACCGGGCATAACGGGGTGGGCGCAGGTGAATGGAAGAAATGCAATTTCCTGGAATAGAAAATTAGAACTTGACGTGTGGTATGTTGAAAATTTATCTTTTATAGTAGATCTTAAAATAATATGGATGACTTTTTTAAAGGTAATCAAATCTGAAGGAGTGAATACTGCAAATATGGCCACAACAGAACCCTTTAACGGAAATAATTAAATGAATATTTACGGTGCCAGCGGACATGGTAAGGTAATTATAGATCTGGTGCAATCCAGGATGCTTGAAGTACATCATATTATAGATGATAATAAAGTCATTACCGGTTTGTATGATTATGAAGTAATACACGATCCGAGTCCTGAAATTCTACGGAAGAAAACTATAATTGCCGTTGGTGACAATAAGACCAGAAGGAAAATTTCTCAAATTATTAAGGGGGAATTTTTCCGCGGAATTTCTCATGCTACGGCGGTAGTAGATGAAACCGTGGAATTGGGAAATGGTACTGTAGTAATGGCAAATGCGGTAGTAAATGCAGATGCTATTATAGGCAAACATTGCATATTGAACACCGCCTGTGTTGTAGAACATGATTGTTTTCTTGAAGATTTTGTACATGTTTCACCGGGGGCAGTACTCTCCGGAGGGGTGAAGGTAGGAGAAGGTACCCATTTAGGTATTGGTGCACTTGTAATCCCGGGTAAGAAAATTGGAAAATGGTGTACTATTGGTGCAGGTGCGGTGATTATCGGGGACATTCCCGATTACGCTACTGTTGTGGGAAATCCCGGGAGAATTATAAGAATAACAAATACTGAAAATGAATAACAGTAAAATTTACTTGTCTTCCCCCCATATGGGAGGGAATGAGCAAAAATATATTAATGAAGCCTTTGACCAAAACTGGATCGCACCTTTAGGCCCGAATGTGAATGGTTTTGAAAAGGATCTTGAGGAATATTTATCTAATGATGTCAAAGTAGCAGCATTAAGTTCGGGTACAGCAGCACTACATCTGGCCCTAATATTATGTGGAGTGGAAAGGGGAGATGAAGTCCTCTGTCAAAGTTTAACCTTTGCCGCATCGGCCAATCCCATTGTTTATTTAGGAGCAACCCCGGTCTTTGTAGATAGTGAGACAGATACCTATAATATGTCTCCCCAATTTCTTGAAGCGGCTATAAAGGACAGAATTCAAAAAGGCAGGAAGCCCGGGGCGATCATTGCAGTCCATCTTTATGGAATGCCTTATAAGGTGAGGGAAATTCATGCCATCGCCAATAAATATGAGATCCCGGTAATAGAGGATAGCGCAGAAGCTCTTGGAAGTACTTATGAGGGTCAAAAATGCGGAACTTTTGGAAAATTTGCTATTCTTTCTTTTAATGGAAACAAAATTATTACTACTTCGGGCGGGGGAGCTTTAGTTACTAAAGACCCGCAATTAAAAGAGAAGGCTATCTTTTTGGCTACCCAGGCCCGGGATGCGGCCCCTCATTATCAGCATAGCTCCATTGGATATAACTATCGCCTGAGCAATATCGCAGCCGGAATTGGTAGAGGTCAAATGGAAGTTTTAGATGCTCATATTGCTAAAAGAAGGGAAATGAACCAGTTCTACAATGAGCTTTTTAGTGCTTTCGACGGAATAAAGATTCTCAATGCTCCTGAAAATTCCTACTTTTGTAACCATTGGCTGACGGTGATGAAGTTAGATAATTCCAAAATTCCTTTTAGTACCGAACAACTTCGAGTACATTTGGAAAATTATAATATTGAAAGTCGGCCGCTTTGGAAACCGATGCATTTACAACCGGTATTTAAAGATGCTCCCTATTATGGAGAAAGGATTGGGGAAGAAGCCTTTTTGACAGGTTTGTGTCTGCCTTCAGGCTCTAATTTAACAGGAGAAGAAAAACAACGGATTCAGGATGCAGTAAAGGACTTTCTCCGGGAAAAATTTTAGACCCGCTTATATTATGGGTAAAAAACTTAATTATGCATTACGCCAGATCCTGTCCTCAGAAAACAGGCTGGATATAAGGAATATCAAATACCTGCCTCGCTGGGCCATCCTGGGTATAGATATCACTATTATCATTATTGCAGATTATCTTACCCTTCTTGCCCTTCAGGATCTTACCACTAATTTCTACGAATTCCTTTCGATAGGTGAAAGGATGTTGCTGGTAGTTATTGTAAATACCTTTTTCTTTTTCATATTCAAGACTTATGCTGGTCTTATCAGGCATTCTTCTTACGTGGATGCCCTAAAGATCATGCTGGCGTGTTTCAGTACTTTTGTGACCCTTCTGTTTATCAATTATGCGTGTTATGTTCTTATTGGTGAAAAGATCTACCTGGTTGCCGGATTGATATTCTATTTTCTCGTTTCTTTTTCATTGCTCTTCCTGTTCAGGCTTTCTGTTAAACAGGTATATGAGTATTTTAAGACCTCTCAGAAAAATCAAAATCTTCAGAAGGCTGTGGTTTTTGGTGCCGATGAAAACGCAATATCTATTGCGGGGGCCTTAGAGATTGAGCATCCCAAAAGATTTGATATCAGAGGTTTTATTACCAATGACAATACCAGGAGAAACATCAGGATTCTTGGAAAACCTGTTATTTATAATGGGTTGAAAGTAAGTGCTGAAGCTAAATCCTTAGAGGCTACTGCGTTGATTCTTTCTGAAAATACCTTAACCGCAGAGGAAAAATTTTCCCTGGTAGAAGATTGCCTTGAAAATGACATTAAAGTTTTTAACGCTCCCATCGTTTCTAACTACGAGGATGAGCAATCTGTTTCTCACAAAGTAAAATCTCTCCAGATTGAAGATCTCCTGGACAGGGAGCCAATCCTGCTGAATAAAGAAAATAAAAGACAACAACTAACCGGAAAAACCATTCTTGTTACCGGCGGGGCCGGCTCTATAGGAAGTGAAATTGTACGGCAGGTTGCCGAATATAATCCTAAACTGCTTATTATTCTTGATCAGGCAGAAACCCCTATGCATAATCTCCAGTTGGAGATGGAAGCCAGGTTTCCCGATCTTAATTTTACATGTGTAATTTGTGACGTTGGCAATAGAAAGCGTCTCGAACTGCTTTTCCAAAGAAGATCTGTAGATGTGATTTATCATGCGGCTGCATATAAACATGTACCTCTTATGGAAGCTAATCCGCATGAAGCGGTATTTGTCAATATCCTGGGTACTAAAAACCTCGCAGATCTTGCAGTTCAGTACAACGTAGGTCATTTTGTAATGGTTTCTACAGATAAGGCTGTGAACCCTACCAATGTGATGGGAGCCTCAAAAAGAGCTGCCGAAATGTACGTGCAGGCACTGTATCATTCTGCCTGTGTTGAAGGTGAGGTCGGTACCAAATTCATCACCACGCGCTTCGGGAATGTTTTAGGCTCTAATGGATCTGTAGTTCCTTTATTCAGAAAACAGATAGAAAAAGGAGGTCCTGTAACTATAACTCATCCCGATATTATTCGTTATTTCATGACTATACCTGAGGCTTGTCAGTTAGTATTAGAAGCCGGGGCAATGGGAAAAGGAGGGGAGATCTTTATTTTTGACATGGGGGAGCCTGTTAAGATTATGGATCTTGCTATCAAGATGATAAAACTGGCGGGATATATACCCGATAAGCAGATAGGCATAAAAATTACCGGTTTGCGTCCCGGAGAAAAGCTTTACGAAGAATTGTTGAGTGATAAGAGCAAAACCTTACCCACTCATCATAAAAAAATCATGATTGCCATTGACCAGGTAGGAAATTTTGCTGAAATAAGTGAATCTGTGGAGCAAATTATAAAATCTGCAACAAAACTAAAGAGTCACAAAGTTGTAGCCAAATTAAAAGCTTTAGTACCTGAATTTAAGAGCAATAATTCCACTTTTGAAAAGTTAGATAAGGATCCTGTTTTACATTCAAACCAGAAGAAGATCAGTTAAATGATAAGAAATATTTTCTCCCAATTGAAATCCATAAAATTATTTTCTAAGCTTTTATTGTTTATTCTTTCGGCGAGCATGGTGACTTCCTGCTCTACCAGGAAAGACATCGTTTATTTTGAGGATTATGAACGGCTGCCAAACATGGCTGCCCCCGAAGATTTCGTGGCTAAGATCGAAGTGAATGATGTTCTTAGAATAGATGTTTCATCATTGGATGAGGAACTCGCTGCTCCCTTTCAACAAAATCTGAGTGGACAAAGTTCCGGAGGAAGTGCAAGCAGTCGGAATGGTGGAAATTCGGGTTATCTTGTGAATTCTAACGGCAACATTAATTTTCCTGTACTTGGGGAAATTTACGTTGAGGGAAAAAGTAGGGAAGAACTTGAGGAGGAACTCACTACAGTACTCCGAGAGAAATACCTCAAAGATGCCGTGGTAAGAGTTCGAATTGTCAATTTTAAGGTGACGGTAATGGGGGAAACGGGGAGTAGCGTCATAGATGTACTTGATGAAAGAATCTCAGTGCCACAGGCCATAGCGATGTCAGGAGATATTACTTATGACGGTAAGCGTGACAATATTCTGGTGATAAGACAGGTGGATAATCAATTGAATTACGAAACCCTGGATCTCACAAGTGTGGATATATTTCAGAATCCTTATTATTATTTAAAGCAGAACGACATAGTATATGTTGAGCCAACATATAGAAAGGTGAAATCAGCAGGATTTATAACAAGTTGGGAAGGATTAGTGTCTATTGTAACCACGGCTTTTAGTCTAATTGTACTTTTTAGCAGGTAATTATGGAAGAACTCGAAGAGTTTTCGGAAAAACAAGAATCAAACTTTGATCTTAAAGCAGAGATCTTTAAATATTTGAGATACTGGAAATGGCTTGTTTTCGGATGTTTTCTGGGTCTTACAATTGCTTACCTGTATAACAGATATACCCTGCCCAAATATGCCACAGAAGCTAAAATGATGATCCTTAAAGATGAGAGTAGTAACCTCGTAGGGGCATTACCTTCGGGAGGTACTTCGATCCTGGCATTTGACAACAATTCTCTGGAAAATCAAATCGTCAATTTAAAATCTAAGCGATTAGTTGAAGGAGTAATAGACGAACTGGATCTTAACGTAACCTATCACGTTGAAGGAAATGTAATTGCAGTTGAAGCTTATGAAAATACGCCGGTTGTTATAGAATTCCTTTCCGAAAAAAGCCTGGTTCATGAGTCTGCATTAAATTTTTGGGTGACCCCGACTTCTGCTACATCCTACAAACTTGAAACTTCAGACGGTTCCTCTAAACAGTATGAATTTGGAGAACCCGTGACTTTAAATGGGATTAGTTTTCTAATTGCTCCTAACAAGGAAGAAGTCAGCAGTAATGTTACGGTCAATATTTTAGTAAGGCCTTTAAGAGATGTCGCCAATGAGTATATCTCAAAGATGGTCGTAGCACCACAAGGAAAAGCTAAAGACATTCTGTCACTTAGCATCACAGGAGAAGTGCCCGAAAAATCCAGAGATTTTCTTAATACTCTTATGGTTCATTTTAATGCCGATGGAGTAGCTGATAAAAGGCAGGTAGCCGAAAATACAGCTGAGTTTATAAGACAGCGATTGGAACTGATTTCCCAGGAGCTTGATTCTGTTGAGGGGGGGATAGCAGATTTTAAAAGTGAAAATCGCTTTATGGATGTGGGAAGTAGTGCAGGTGAGTATATGGCCAAATCTACTATGGCTGAACAAGAAATTTTCACTTTGGAAACCCAACTCATGATTTTGGACGGAATTGAAAGCACGCTTAGTTCCACTAAACCATATCAGCTTTTACCTGAAGGAGTCGGATTGGAACAAGGGGGGATGGGATCTGCTATAGGACAGTACAACGAGCTAGTGCTTCAGAGGAATGCGTATTTAAAAACTGGTACTACCCAGAATCCCGTTGTGCAGACTCTTAGTGATCAATTGGATGCCTTAAGGGAAAATATTTTAAATAATATTGAGCAGACACGTAGTTCCATTCGTATTCAATTAAGAGAATTGAATCAGTTAGATCAGAGAGCAGAAGGACAGTTTAGTTCATTTCCGGGACTTGAAAAAGGGATAAGAAGTATTGAACGTCAACAGGCAATAAAAGAACAGCTTTATCTTTTTCTCCTGCAGAGGCGTGAAGAATCTGCTATTTCTTTTGCAGCTACCTCTCCGGTAGCTAAAGTTATTGATCCGGCTTTTACCTATAATCAACCAGTAGATCCTAAGCCATGGTTGGTCCTTACGGGTGGAGGGATAATTGGTCTGTTAATTCCACTTCTAATTATTTTTGTAATTAATTTTCTTGACACCAAAGTTCACCATAAAGGTGATTTACAATATCTGAATAAGCATGTTCCATTTTTGGGAGAAATTCCAAAGATCTCGAAAGATGAAGCAGAATTAATACAATTAAATGACCGTTCCCCATTAGCAGAATCGTTTAGGATTCTCAGAACCAATCTTGCTTATCTGGTTCAGTCAAGAAATAAAGATAAAGCAGAAGTGCTTTTTGTTACTTCAACAATAAAGGGGGAAGGGAAAACTTTTATTTCCTTTAACCTTGCACGCACTTTAGCCAGTACAGGTAAAAAGATTCTTTTGATTGGAGCAGATGTGCGTAATCCAAGGTTACACAAATTTGCAGGTAATCCTTTAGATACAAAAGGTCTTTCAGATTTTTTGTATGATATGGACATTAGAGCTGAAAATGTTATTCAGCCAATGAAACAGGATAATATACCTGTAGATGTTATTTTCTCAGGAGCAATACCTCCAAACCCTGCAGAACTGCTGATGAATGACCGAATGGAGGAACTACTGAAAAGTCAGAAAGAAAATTATGATTTTATCATTGTAGATACAGCACCAACGATGATAGTTACTGATACCCTTCTTATTAGCCAACTTGCCGATACTACCCTTTATGTGGTAAGAGCAGGTTACACCGAAAAGAAATTACTTGATTTTCCTAAAGATCTAAAACAACAAGGTAAACTTAAAGGTTTGGCTATTGTTCTTAATGATGTTGATTACTCCAAATTTTCTTATGGAGCTAAGTACGGTTATTCCTATGGGTACGGTTATGGATATGGTGCTGATGACGATAGGAAAGGTCTTGTCGGTTCAATTAAACGTTTCTTCGGAAGAAGTTAAAATTTAAACGTTTTTTTTGTATTGTCTATTATAGAACGCAGCATCTCTACTTTTTTTGAAGAGATGCTGGCTGTTGAAAGTTTTTCTAAATGTCTTTTCTGATGTGTATCAGTACCTATAAAGTCCATCATCTCTTCTTCTAAAAGCCGGAAAGCTATATCTTTAATATTTTTTCCGTAGTGGCCGATGAGACTAAGGGCATTTAACTGAAAGAGGCATCCCCTGTCTTTAAGTTCTTTGTAATTACTAAGAGAGTTGGAATGTAGAAAAGCATAACGCTCCGGGTGAGCGAGAACCGGTTTGTATTGTAAAGTTTGAAGTTGAAATAGAATTTCATTAAGATTAATTGGTGGCTGAAAATAAGACATCTCTACCAGAACCATATTTTCTTTTAAACAAAGTAATTCTTTTTTCTCTATAAGGGCCATAAAATCTTGATCCATCATATACTCAGCTGCAGCCTTTATCTCCACTTTCAAATCATTAAGTTTATTTAACTCTGTTATAAGTAGTTTGTGAGCTTTGTTAATACTGTCAGGAGTATTAGCGTAGTAATCATTCATGACGTGGGGAGTGGCAATTATTTTTTGAATTCCCAGTTTTTGATAGTCATATAAAAGACGGATAGAAGTATCTACATCTGATGCGCCGTCGTCAATTCCTGGCAAAACGTGGTTGTGGATATCAATAAAACCGTCAAGGTAATCTTTGAGGAATATTTTTTTCTGAAAGAAACTAAACATTTAATTATTTTATAGATTAAAATTAATGTTTTTATTTCATAGTCTATTGGGCTTTAGCAGAAGAATACTACTTTTACGACACAAAATAAAAATGTGATAAAAAAGCTCACCTTTTTGATACTGCTGTCTGCTTCGGCAGCTTTTTCACAGGAAATAAATTACTCAGTTAGAGGTACTGCTCAGGGTCTTGTCTATTCGGGTGAAGAAAGTCCTTTCTGGCTACATTCCAATCAACGTGGAAGGATTGATGAAAAAACTAATTTAAGTTCATGGTTAACCGGTATAGGAACCTACAAGTTTCGAAATGACGGAGTTCTTTCTGCAGGTGTTGGCCTTCTTTACAGTAATGGTTATTCGGACGAAATGAAACTGGACGAGTTTTTTATAAACTACGAAAACAAATGGGTTGAAGCATATGCAGGAAGAAAACAAAGAGATGAACTTTTTAGAGGAATTAGTGCTACTAATGAAAGTGTGTTATGGTCTTTAAATTCACGACCAGTTCCAGGTTTTAGTGTTAAGGTTAAGCCTTTAATGCTTTTTAAACGTGCCGGAATTGGAGTAAAGGCTTCCTGGGAAGAATTTTTTTCGGAAGAACGTGACAGGTTTATTCAAATGCCCCGAATCCATCATAAAAGTTTTCATTTAATATATTCTGGAATTGATAACGTAGAATTAGTCGCAGGTGGCCATCATTACGTACAATGGGGTGGAAAGACCTCAGAATATGGTGATTTACCTGCAGGACTTAACGACTACATAAAAGTCATAACAGGAGGTAGCCTCGCAGGAGGTGTTGGCCTTGTAGGTGAAGAGGAAATTAACGGACTGGGAAATCACCTGGGAGGGTATGAAATCCAATTAAATACCACATTTTCGCATTTCGATATTTCATTGATTTATAATACTATTTTTGAAGATTTTTCTGGCATAAAACTTCGAAATACTCCGGACGGTCGCTATGGTATCTATATTTCTGATAGGGAGCCAGAAAAATGGATACAGGCTTTTATGTATGAATACTATTTTACCCGCAACCAGAGTAAAAATTATCCAACTACAGACGGAAAGGATAATTATTTTAACAATAATCTTTATCGTTCTGGCTGGACTTATGAAAATAGAATTATAGGGCTACCTTTCATAATGCTCGACGAAGATAGATTTAGAGTGGCACATAATAATATTGTTGCACATCACATAGGGTTAACTGGTACGGCGCTTTATGAATATCCTTATAAATTTTTGGCCAGTTATCGTGGAAATTATGGTGCTAAAAGTGGTACCTCCAAACCCATCGAACGAATTATATCAATGTACCTTGACGCAAATGTTTGGCAGAGATATGTAGATGTGAACGTACAGATTGGAGCCGATCTTCACTCCTCTCAATCATCTAACGCCGGAATAGGATTGAGGGTTACAAAAAACTTCTTTTAATAATCTCACCACATATTTTTGAAGTCACCCGATAAGAATATTGAAGAAAAATTTATTCTGATTTAATTACTTCCCAATACAGAAGTTATCTTTTCAAGCAGGCTGGGGTATTCGCAGATTTCGAGGTGTAATCCAGGTACACGGCCATTATAACATGTTGAAAAAAAGTGATAAAATGTTATCAAATATTTAGTCCTTATTTATTTTATTGATTTTTATGTAATTAATATTTTTCCTAAATAAATTGGATTAGATTCTCACATAGTCCGGTCTTTGTTTTTATACTTTTGAAGACCTTCATTTAACATTGCCTGGAATAGCCCTTTCTTATATTTATGAAGCAGATTAATAAGACTTAAGATTTATTCTTCATCAATGCTGTAAATATTAAAGTTGCTTTTTTGAGAATTTTATCCTTTTCGAGTACCGGGTTTTTAGAATTTCCTCTAAGCCTTCAGGAATAAATAAACGACTTCTTTCAGAAAGATGTTTCTTATACTCATTCAGATAAATGCTGCAAATAGAAATCCCCAAAATGGAGATAGTTATTGAGCATGAATTTAATCCATTTTTCAAAATCTGTTTTCTGATTTTGAGGATAGTGGCTTATAAAACAATGGCCGGACGGATATCTTAATAGATAGGTCTGTTCCTTTAACCTTTTGAGATTTTCAGAATTTTCCACACATACAATGGTGATATCGGGTGCCGAATTAAATTTTCAAAGTCATTGATGAAATAAAAAATTCCATCCACGGGTCCGATCAGAATTTTTTCAGCATTTAATGTTGACGGAATAGAAGTAAGGCAATTCACTAAGAAAAAGATCCCGATTGCAGCGCTCCTGGAAACTAGGAGCCAGGTCCTGTTGGTAGTTTTGAAACAAGAAATTACTTTATCATTCAAACCCTCGCAACCGGTTTAAAGTCCATTTAGAATAGGATGGTTTCGGTTTTTTTGAAACAGGAGATTTTCATGATAGTTGGTGTATTCAGGAGAATTTGAGGTGCAAATCTGGTACAACGCAAGGATGATTTGTTACTCTAATACTTCAATTAGCGTTATAAGTGTATAGCTTTAACGGGAGTAAAATTTACTCTTGAAACAATAACAAAGGTAAATAGTTATTATATTTACACTTGTTCGACGAACGGAAGTAATTCTTACCCTTGTAATCAATGAAAGATTTTAATAGAAATGAGCCTTATAATGATCTTCCTTTGTTACCACCAAAGGCTGCATTGGAAACAACAAAGGTCCTTCGGAAAACAATCGAAGCCAGTAGGGCATTGGCAAAATTAAATGGTATGCTTATTAATTTACCCAATCCCACTTTATTCCTGGACACTATCCATTTACAGGAAGCTAAAGCCAGTTCTGAAATTGAAAATATCATCACCACAAATGACGAATTGTATAAGGCTATTGTTGCAGATAAAAAATTTGACAATCCTTCAACCAAAGAAGTAATCAGTTACAAAGAAGCTTTATGGCAAGGCCTAGAAGCTATAGACAAAAAACCTTTTATCACTACTAATTTGTGCATTGAGATTGTACAAAGTATAAAGAAAAATACCGCAGGAATTAGAACCACTCCCGGCACAAGTCTTAAAAATCCTCAAGGCGTAACTATTTACACACCGCCGACAGGTGAAGCTGTAATACGAGAAAAATTAGCCAATCTCGAAAAGTTTGTAAATGAAAAAGATGCCATCGACCCTTTAATTAAAATGGCAATTATGCCCTATCAATTTGAAGCGATTCACCCGTTTACTGACGGAAATGGTCGAACAGGACGTATTTTGCTATTGCTCTATTTAAAAATTGAAAACCTTTTAGATATTCCGGCATTATATCTAAGTGAATATATTATAAAAAATAAAACATCTTACTATTCGAAATTACGACATGTAACGGAAAAAGATGCGTGGGAAGAATGGATTCTGTATATGCTCGAAATGATCTCTTTTACTGCCAATAAAGGATTGAATCTTTTAAATCAAGTGAATGGATTTATGCAAACTTTTACCGATGAAGTTAAGGAGACCCTACCAAAAGTCTATTCAAAAGATTTGATAGAAATCCTTTTCAAATTACCTTATACAAAACGTCAATATTTAATCGATGCTGGATTAGGAACACCAAAAACTGTAGGAAATTATTTGAATGAACTGGAGTCTGCAGGGTATTTAACCTCCGAAAAGGTGGGGAAAGAAAAATTGTATCTTAATTACGGGTTGATGGAAATATTGGAGAAATCTTGATCAGCTATAAAAAAAATTAATGCTTAAAATCCCAAGACAATAAATCATCGGAATGCCTCTAAGCCTCCAATGGCCAATCTCGATACTGCCCCTCTGCCTATTCAATTAATTTCTTCAGCAAATTATCAGTTCAGGAAATGGCACTTAATTCTTTTTTCACTGCCAACCAGAAAGAGAGTGGGAAAGGGAAGTATAAATTTAGAAATAGAAATCTAAATAATGCCTCAAAAGTGAAAACAACTTTTGAATGTCTAAGGTTTAATGACTAATAATTGCAGAGTAGTTAGTTTAAAGTTGAATAACTAATTAATCAATACCTGGAAAGGGATGAAGCGCTTTACAATGGACAATTAGTAATGAACACGCTACCTGATTAAACTGAAATGGTTCTTATAGATCTCTCCGTTTTCTAGTTGCAGACTGAACCAGTAATCATCTGATGGCATAGGTTTGCCATTGTAGGTACCGTCCCAACCTATTTCATTGCTCCCAATTTGTTTGAGTATTTTCCCATACCTATCGAAGATAATGACAACGGTATTGGAATAATTCTTGATTCCTTCGATTTGCCAGAGATCATTGAAGCCATCATTATTTGGAGAAAAAAACTTTGGGAAATCTATAATGGTGACTTCCTCACTGTCAATTCCGCAGCCACTTTTGTCCCTAACAATTGCTGTGTACGAGCCGCCTGTAAGCTTCCCTTAAAACTGAACTGTTTAAAAGTAGAATAATTCTTAATTTTAAGCAGTATGAAAAAAAGTAAATTTTCCCCTCAGCAGATCTCTAAAATCCTCAAAGAATTCGATAACGGTAAAACAGCTGTGGAGATCAGCCGTGAATATGGCATCAGCACAGCTGCTTTTTACAAGTGGCGTGAGCGTTTTAGCGGCATGAATGGTAAAGAACTAAAACGCCTTAAGGAACTCGAAGAAGAGAACCGACGACTCAAACAGATGTATGCCACCCTTTCCCTGGATCATGAGATGGCCAAAGAGATCATCGAAAAAAAGCTCTAAAGCCTTGCCCTAAGAGAACCATAGCTAAAGAACTTGCTCATTACGGTATAAGCAGGGCGTGCCGTGTCTTAAAAATGAGCAAGAGTGTGTTTTATTATACTCCTCTCCCTAAAGATGATAAACCCATAGAAGAAGCCTTACAGCAAAAGGCAGAGAAGTATAGTGAGGAAGGCTTTTGGATGGCTTATGAACGACTGCGCAAGGAAGGAAAGCCATGGAACCATAAAAAAGTTTATCGTGTATATAAAAACCTTGGCTTAAGCCTCAGGCGTAAAGTGAAGAAAAGATTACCAGCAAGAGTAAAAGAACCCCTGGAAGTACCTGAGAACCTTAATCATACCTGGAGTATGGATTTTGTTACAGATGTTCTTGATAACAAAAGAAGATTTAGAGCCTTTACCATTATTGATGATTATAACCGGGAAGCTCTTCATATAGAAGTTGATTTTTCTTTGCCCAGTAATAGAGTGATTTGGGTGTTAAACCATTTAATTAACCGAAGAACAAAACCTCAGAAGATAAGAATGGATAATGGTCCTGAGTTTATAGCTAAAATAGCTTCAGAATGGAGCCAGATGCATGGAATCGGCTTCCAGTATATCCAACCAGGAAAACCTACACAGAATGCATTTATTGAACGATTCAACGGAACTTACAGAAGAGGAGTTCTAAATAAATACATTTTCGAAGATCTTAATCAGGTAAGGGAGCAAACTCAGGTATGGATGGATGACTATAATAATCAAAGACCTCATGATGCTTTAGGTAAAATGGCACCCATAGAATATGCAAAATTTAATGCACTCTTAGAAACCACAGATAAAAAGAAAACCAATAACTTTATACCATCAAGCAGTTCTAATTAGGGGAAGCTTACACTTTTTAGGCACTATATTAAAAACTGTGTAAGTATTGAATAACGGGGTTTGTTAGCCTCGTTATTTTTTTAACCTTGCCTGCAAAATCCAGGCACTAATATTTACACATTGATGAAAAAAGAAGATCTATTCGATGATGAGTTTTTAAAACAGTTTAAATCCGGAGAAGAACTTAGCAGCTTTCTCAAGCAACTTCAAAAACGAGGATTAGAAAAAATGCTTGAAGGTGAACTTGATGGCCATCTGGATTACGACAAGAACCAAAAGTCTGGATCTGGAAATACCAGGAACGGTTATTCTCAGAAAAAGGTTCGCAGCTCTTACGGTGAAGACACTATAAAGGTTCCCCGCGACCGTGATGGCTCTTTTAATCCCATGATCGTTCCCAAACGAAAAAACATGGTGGACGGGATTGAAAATGTTATTGTATCACTATATGCAAAG
The DNA here is from genome assembly GCF_049569215.1 of Salinimicrobium sp. TIG7-5_MAKvit. Lineage (GTDB taxonomy): Bacteria > Bacteroidota > Bacteroidia > Flavobacteriales > Flavobacteriaceae > Salinimicrobium > Salinimicrobium profundisediminis. The sequence goes on from NZ_CP145903.1 coordinate 3,273,703, forward strand.
GGAATGAGCAATAGCGATATTGAGGAGCAAATCTCTGAGGTGTATGGTTTTGATGTCTCTACTTCTACTATATCCAGAATTACAGACAGAATCAGCAATGATATCGTAGCCTGGCAAAATCGTCCTTTAGAGCCTGTGTATCTGATCGTTTGGATGGACGGAATCGTATTCAAGGTTCGAGAGAACTCTAAGGTAGTCAACAAAACCATTTACATAGCTGTAGGCCTTAGAAGAGATGGCAAAAAAGAAGTCCTGGGCCTTTGGTTAGGAAAGAATGAATCTGCCGCCTTCTGGATGAGCGTATTGACCGATATGAAAGCCCGGGGAGTTGAGGACATTTTAATCACTGCCACTGATAATCTCAATGGTTTTACGGATACCATTAAGAATGTTTTTCCACAGTCTAAAACTCAAATCTGTGTGGTTCACCAGATCAGAAACGCCTGTAGGTATGTAGTTTGGAAAGATAAAAAAGCCTTTACCAAGGATATGAAGTTGATATACGATGCACCTACCAAACAAGCCGCAGAAGCTGCCTTGGAAGATTTTGCCACCCAATGGAACTCTAAGTATTCTTATGCGATAAAAAGCTGGAGGGACAACTGGGAAGACCTTACCGTCTTTTATGAGTTCCCGCTGGAGATCAGGCGAATCATTTACACCACCAATCTTATTGAGAACCTGAATGGTAAGATCAGAAAGTACACTAAAAACAAATTATCCTTCCCAACTGATGATGCTGTAATGAAATCTGTATATTTGGCTTTAAGGGAAGCAACCAAAAAATGGTCTATGCCCATTAGAAATTGGGGAATCGTCCTCAATCAGTTCTTGACTATATACGAAGAAAGGGTTCAACTTTAGATAAAAGTTAAACCCCTTTATTTAGAACTTACACACTTTACGGGATAGTGTCACTTTTTAAAAGGATATTCTAGATATTTCTCTTTTTTATTCCACAGCATATAAAATCATGATTAAATTCCTGTTAAATACCAACTGTCAAGTCTTTTGACTAGATTTATTATTTCTAGTCTATTTGAAGATGGGCCGAGTGCAACTTCAATGGAAGCTTTGTTGTTTTTAATTATTGGCTCTCCCATTATTCTTGAATTTTTAAATTCGGATAAAAAATCCTCACGATATAATTGAGGTAGAGCTTTTATATTGGTAAGCCACAATATTTCTTCATCAAATTCCCCATATGGATCTCCTAAATATCTAAAATTTTCGAAGTCTTCATCTTTAAATCCTTCAAACAGCTGTTCTACTACAGCTTTAGGATTTTTTTGAAAATCAAATCTCTTGTGGAGAGGGATTTTTACATATTCTGACTTTAAATGAGAAATTGATTCTTTGAAAAATTCGATTTTTTCATGTTGTTTTTCCAGTTGAGCATCTTTTGTTGCTTGGCTTCTACCGATTTCAAAATCTTCTATTTCTTCTAATTCAGCTTTAGCCTGCTTCAGTTCCTCTTCAATACTTTCTATATGGGTGTTAAAAGCCATTTTAAGCTTTTCATTTCCTACTTCAATTTTTTCTCGATGAATTCTAAGTTCCTTATCGGTCCATACAGGTTGTTTCTCTGTAGGCTCAGTTGCTTTATTGACTGTTTCTGACGAAGTAGCAGATTTTGTGATCACATTAGATTCTGATTTTTTTTCCTGGCAGGATGCCAGAAATACAATTACTATTAATAAAGAGTAAAGTTTTTTCATATTGGTTTATTTATTTTCCAGTTAATATTCTATACTTAGATATAATGTTGTTAATCCCCGTGATTAATTTCTGGTGATACTCTTTTCCTATTCCCAGATGATCCCAATTACAACTCTGGTAATCTCTATAAACAAATAGATTTGAGGTATGATAGTTCCAGTAGTATTTGATTGCAGGGAACTCAAATTCCTGATAGGATAACATCCATTTGTGGTATAAGCCTTTTAATTCATTTTCTGGTAAATTAAACCGGACAGAGATTCTATTATTTTCTATAAGCACATCAACCTTATCAAAATAATTTTCACATTTTGAAACCCAGTTATTTTCGGTTTCTTCAATGGCCTTGAATTTCTTGTTTAGGAAATATCTATTGAATCGCTCGCATCTTTCGATTTCCAATTCTTCATCAGTTTTGATGATTTCTATTTTGAAGTTTTTTGCTTTTCCTTTATCACTGAGTTTTTCAATCTGAGCACCATTTATTATCTCCTTGATTTCTATAATGGCATCATCAAAAATTGTTTTGCTGTCAGATTCCCATCCATTAAAGGCTTCACCAAGATCTTCCATTCTTTTTTGATGAAGTAGAACCCCCATTTCTCTATTGTTTTTTTCTGAATATTCATATAGGTTCATCGATCCTAAAATAAGTAGATCGCCATTGTAATAGCATTTACAATGAATATTAGGGTGGTGGAGAAGGGAAAGATTTTGAAATGAAGTTAATTTAGATTTTTCGGATTCTGAAAGTTTGTTCTCTCGGTATATCAGCGTTATATCCACTCCTTTTTCGTCTGTCTGTTGTAAAGCTGCGAAAATCTTTTGAGAGACTTTAATATAGGGAACTATCAAAATGAGTTCACTTTGAGCTTCTGAAATAAGTTTTGGGATCCAATAATTAAGTTTATTGGTATTAAGAAATAGGGCCATTTAATTTTCTGAGATATAATCTAGTCTTTCCTGAAATTTTTCGGAATCAAATAGAAACTTATAATATGAATATTTTAGGATTGTTTGGGGTGAAACATAAATTTGATCCTCACAGTCCACCAGAATTTCTTCTTTAAAGGTTTGAAAAGATTCACCCTTGCTCTTGGATCTCTTATAGATTTTTAAAAGGTGTTTAAACCATTCCGATTCTAGGTGGGTTATTTTTTCTAAATACCTTCTTTTTATATTAAATACTTCATCCCAGGAGGTAAGTTCTTCTTCCTCATTCCCATTTCTTCGAAGCTCAATATTAGTCGGCAAAGTTTTTAACAAAGTTTGTAAAGTGGTTTTAGAATAATCTTCTTTAGGTTGGATTAAAATACTCAAAGAATTAGAAGTTATAGGATTGTAAGGATAATATACTAGTCTTCTACTTGAATCCTTTCTATACAATGTATCGATATCTCTTTTTTCATTTGAGTTGCATTTATGACAGGCAGGAAATAAAAGGTCAAAGTTTATACTTACAAATGGATAATTTGCTTTTGCAATAAAATGATCATACGCTTCCCTATATTTCCCTGTCGGTGGTTCAAAAGATTCTATACCACAAAAAGGACATACCGAAACTATAAAACCTACTGAACTAATAAGCTTTTCATAATGCGATTTTACCGAGCCGAAATCATTCTCCATTTGTTTAACTTGAGGGTAGTCAGTCCAAAGTTTTGTAAAAAAAGGTTTTAACACAGCTTCAATATCTGGATGTAGAGAATCATAATTTATTAAATATTTATCCTTATCGGAGAAAACATTAATGGCTATTTCGGTTCGAATTGTGCCAGTGATTTCGGTCGGTTAGTGCCAGGTATTTCGGTTTGAATTGTGCCACTTTTTGGCAATACTGAAAGTCATAACGGCTCAAATTGTGCCAGTCGTATCGGTTCGTTTTGTGCCACTTTGAAAGATCAAGTAATATCTTGTTGCAAAACTGTAATAAGATATGGCCAACACCCTTGATCCGATGGACTTAAAACAAATTATTACCTTGAGCCTGGATGGTTTTAGCAATCGTAAGATAGCTACCACTCTAGGCATCTCCCGCAACACGGTCAACAGCTATATGAAGTTTTTCACGGCCAGTGACTATTCATTTAAAGAACTACTTTCCTTTGACAATGCACGTCTGAGTGCGCTTTTTCCTTCACATACTACTATTGATAATGAGCGGCATGATGAACTGATGCTATATTTTGAGGGGGTCAATAAGGCCCGGAATCATCCTGGGTTTACTTTTCTGTACCATTATCAGGAATATGCGCAGCAGGCTTCCCAGCCGTACAGCTATACGCAGTTTATGGAGCATTATCGGCGTAAATATGCCAAGGTCAAAGGTTCCATGAAACTCGAACATGAAGCCGGTAATGAAATGTACATTGACTATGCGGGTAAAAAATTACATGTCGTTAATAAAGAAACCGGAGAAGTCATTCCTGTAGAGGTATTTATAGCAATTCTTCCCAACAGCCAGTATACTTACGTAGAGGCTAGCTTAAGCCAAAAACGGGAGGATCTTATTACTTCTTGTGGTAATGCATTACAGTTTTATGGAGGTGTTCCAAAAGCCATAGTCTCAGACAACTTAAAATCTGCAGTGACCAGAGCCAGCAAATATGAGCCGGAGATCAACCGGAGCTTTAAAGATTTTGCTCGCCATTACAACTGTGTGATCAATCCCACCCGCAGTTATGCACCGCAGGATAAAGCTCTGGTGGAGAATGCAGTGCATCTTGTTTATCAGCGTATTTACTATCCCCTGCGGGAGATGACCTTCTTCTCTTTACAGGATCTAAACCGGGAGATAAAGCGCTTACTTGTTGGCTATAATAATCTACTGTTCCAGCGAAAGGAAGCCAGCCGTAGAGAACTGTTTCAATCAGTAGAACGTGAGTACTTAAAACTCCTGCCAACATCTGCCTATGAAATCAAAGACTATAAACGGGCAAAGGTGCAAAAGATGGGATATGTATACTTCTCTCCAGATAAAAGCTACTACAGTGTTCCCTACCGCTACATCGGTAAAAAGACCCTGATCCATTATACCAAAACTGTGGTCGAGGTTTATTACAATCACGTTCGAATAGCCCTGCATCATCGAAATCCAAGTAAAGGAAGCTACAATACAAATACAGATCATTTAAGTAGCACCCATAAAGGTTATACCTCCTGGAGTCCTGAATACTTTAAAAACAAAGCCGCTCCTCACGGAGCTCACGTAGTGAATTGTGTGGAAAAGATACTTGCTGACAGTGAGTATCCCGAAACAGGCTATAAGCGGGTGATGGGCCTTATCCAGCTCCATAAATCTTACGGTTCTAAAAGACTTGATAATGCTTGTAAAAGAGCTTTACAGGCAGATGCGACTTCTTATATGCGTATCAAGAATATCCTAAAGAACAACCTTGACCAAAGCTCTCTTTTTTATCAGGATCTTGAAGAAGATAAAACTCATATCCCATCCCATCAAAACATCAGAGGTGCCGCTGCTTATCAATAAATCATTTTAATCCAGAAATATGAATAACAACCAGACTATTGAAAAACTAAAACAAATGCGACTAGGGGCTATGGCTCAGCTACACCTTCAGCATGTAAAGAACAACGAATTAAACGATATCACTGCCGATGAATATCTGGCACTACTCACAGACCATGAGTGGGAGGATCGCCAGAACCGGAAGATAGATCGTCTTTTTAAACAGGCAAACTTTAGACAGAAAGCAAGTCTTGCTGAAGTAAACTACACCTCCAATCGTAACCTCGATAAGAACATGTTTGTTCGTTTGGGATCCCTGGATTTTATAGCTAAAAAGGAAAACCTTATACTGACCGGTGCCTCCGGAGTAGGCAAGAGTTATTTAGCACAGGCCTTAGGTCATCAGGCCTGCATGATGGAATATAAAACCATCTACTCGAACACTGCCCGTCTATTTAAGAAGCTAAAACTCAGTAAAATTGATGGAACCTATCTCAAGGAATTAAATAAACTACTTAAAGCAGATCTGCTCATCCTTGATGATTTTGGACTTCAAGCCTTCGACAATCATGCAAGAGAGACCTTAATGGATATAATCGATGACCGATACAATAAAACATCTACCATATTATCCTCTCAAATACCGGTATCTGCATGGTACGATATTATAGGGGAAGGAACTATTGCTGATGCAATCCTGGACAGGATAGTAAACTCCTCACATAGGATAGATCTTAAAGGAGAATCATTAAGAAAAGGAGTTCTGAAAAACGAGTAACATTAATTTTTTATATAATTGCATGATCTTTTAAAGTGGCACTGTTTGAACCGAAATCAGTGGCACGGTCCTTCCGAAATAGCCAAACATTAATATCATTATTGACTTTAAAGGCTTCTTTTAATTGTATTTTGGCGAAATTTGGAAGGGAATAATAAACCTTAACTATTTCTTTTAAGGGCGTCTCTAATCTTGTTTCTGAAGAATTTACTATGGGAATAAAATCTTTAGGTATAAGGACATCTTCATCATAAACTTTCAGATTATTGTCAAAAATATTCTTGAAAACCTGACTAATATTCTCATGAAATAGTTGAATAGGATGATCTACTTTTTTGAAGCTATATATCATTTTTTGTAAACTCTTTTTCCTTCTTCAGTAAAAAGGAATAGGCATCAAATTTCTCGATAGATTCACCAAATTCCAGTAATTTATTCTTGACCTGTTCGATATCTCGCCGCGTTTGAATACTTTCCTTTAAACGAATTAGTTGATCATTCGAAAAATTTGAAATTGAAATATCTCTATCAAAAATTAACTCTAATAAATATTCTATGGATGATCCATAAGTTTGATTTTCCGGATTTACAAATTTACCATTGGTAAATTTGTAAACATCTTCTTTCCTACTATCAGATATTATGAATGGTGAATGTGTTGTTATAATAATTTCTTGAGGCCGAACTTTTGTTACTCTTTTTTGGCTATCAAATTCAATTCCTGTAATTTGATTCAAGAATTTAATCATTTTAGCTCTCCACTTTGGATTAAAATGGGTATTAGGCTCATCCAACAGGAATAAACATCCAGGCTCCTCAATCATTAAGATTGATCCAATTACTTGACTAAATTGATGCTCGCCGTCAGATAAAGCTTTGTAATAAATGTTCTTTGTCTCTTCTTTATTTATTTTCTTTTCGACAATGATTTTCTCTATGCGAAAAACCAATTTTGAAGGATCTGCTTTAGGGATTTCATCACTTAGATTTAATCCTTTATGTGCTGAAATAATGGTATCTCTTGTTCTTGATTTAACCAGATTAATATTTAGTAAGTCTAATTCATAAAAAAGCTTGAAAAGACCAAAAGCAGATTCAAAATAGAAGTCAAAAGCAGATTTCATTTCACTTCCTACCTTAAAATCTAGGATTAGACTTTTTACAAAACCCTCTTTATCCTTTTCTTCGTAATAACAGGAAGCACACTTCTTTAACCATTCAATTTTGTCTAACAATTGAGGCCGAATTTTTATCTTTTTCCTTCTATAATCAACAAAGTTCAATGAGACTCTAAAAGAATGAAGGTCTTTTAGTTTTAGAATTTTCTTATAGTAACCGAGATTAGGCTCCTGTGCTAGAAGCATATTAGCTACAAAAATGGAAAAATTAGATTCGTAGTTTAGGAAGAAAAGTTTATTTCTCTTCAAGAGATCTTTATCCTCATCCCGAATTCTATAATCACTCAGTGATTTATGATAGTGATATTTTATTTTATAGAAAGGATTGCTTAATAATTCATTCTGGCCTGAAGAGTATGCTATAATTTTATTAGGCAATAATTGGGAACTCAAACCATTCGGGCCCATATAGTCTACTCTTCTAGATATGTCGAATTCAGGGATGCTATAGCTAAACTCTGGAAATTCATTTAACTTTTTAATAATGCTAACTTCAAGCTGACTTGCATCTGGGGTTTCTGCTTTAAGAGGGCTGTCATCTGCCAAAGGCAATATATACTCTATTGAAAAACCAAAATTTTTTCCAATCTTATCTTCATCACTTGCAGATCGCATGTGGAAAATTTCGAGATAATAAAAGATTTCTGAAAACAGTTCTAAGAAATTAGATTTCCCACTACCATTTAATCCAGCAAAAATTTTTGTTGATAGTCTATCTTCTTCATTTGAATTATTAAACTCATACCTGGTGTGGGATGGTAGACTTCTGAAGTTATCCCCGAAGATTTCGACACTTCTTATTTTCATTGCATTATTTTAAAGTATAAACCAGATTTCTGAAATTGAGTTAAACTTTTGAATTTTTTAAAGTCCTTTTCTTTTAATTTTAAGTCAAAATTTTCATCCAAAGCATTATAGAAAAACTGTTTAAGTTTTAAGAATGGGTTGGTTGCCTTCTCTGATGATGTTTCCAAAGATGAAAAAATAAATTTTTTTAAGTCATCTCTATTGTTTAGATAAGGGTTGCTGTTCAGATCTTGTGAAGTGAAATAAGGTGTTTGAAGCTGTTTTTCATTCTCAAAGAAATTTATTAACTCTTCAAACGAAAAATGATTTCTGCCAAAACGCTCCTTTATTAAGTCAGATACTCGTTCAATACTTAAATCTTCAAATTTTTCAAGAACCACCCTTTCCTGCTTTGATACTTTAGGCTCGGGTATCATAAAATTGTTATCTATTACACGATGTTCAATAGAAATAAAAGATTTGTCTTTAGTATCGGCGATTTTACTATCATTATCATTTGTGGTATAATTAGAGGTGATCGGAGTAAAGTCAGAAAAAGCCAATCCCCCCTTAAATGCCAACAGATTTAATACGTTAGATAAATTTTTAATTTCTGTTAAACTCTTCTTATATAATTTTTGAAGCTTAATTGCCTCTGTAACTACTGAATGAAATTTATTTTGAAGTCCAATCGGAGGAACCGGAATAATTAGATTCTCTAATTGTGATTTATTTAAGGCCTCTCTAGTAGCTCCACCTAAAGTGGCAATCTTAATTAAATTCTTTTTGAAATTTTGAGAATTTAGTAAATAAGCTAAATATTGTGAGTCTATTATTTTTTGGTCTACTCTTAAAATTGCGACATGTTGATTTACTCTGGCGGGTAAAACTTCCTCAGGAACGACAGTTACTCTTGCAACCGATGCACCTGTTATATTTATAAGAACATCATTTTTTTTAACTGTAACATTCTTTAGTTTATAGGCTTGATTTTCATCTATAAAAGCTAAATTTTTTGTTTTAAATCTATTGTCATAAATATTTAAACTTCTAATTAGGCTAATGCCATCTTCCTTGTAGGCATTTTTACCTCCTCTAGGTGTAGATCCACTTCCTATTTTTGTGGTTAATTTTTGTAATTTTAAAAGTTCCCATCTAGAATCTAATAGTGGATCCCCAAACATTTCCAAAAAAGTACTTTTCACTAATTCATCTAGCAGGATTATACTTTCTTTTCGTTTGGCTATTAAATCTTCACAGTCGCATAAAAGTTTAGCAATTCGTTTTTGGTCGATCAGATCGAAAATTGGAATTTCAATTTTCTCCAGCGCTTTTCTGTTAATATGAGGGATTGTTGCACCTGTAGCTGTTTTTCTAAGATATTCAAATTTTGATTCTAGAAATTTCCCTAAAAATATTGAATCAATTTTTACATTCTCTTTCAATCGAAGCCTCGCAAGAGTACTACCAATTTTTCCGGATAAATTATAACCAATAGTACCTGCATTTGCCCCGTCCCAAGCGATCAATACGTCCTTCTGTGTAACGTTAACTCCTTTTAAATCATCGGTATATTTTAGGTTTAGGTCATTTCTCAGGTCTTCTATTTGTATATATCTAATGGACTTATCGGAAATAGTTTCAGCAATTGAATGTTTCTTTCCTTTACTTATTGTTACAATTTGTCCTAAAGTCTTAATCATTAAAATAAATCTTTTAATTGTCTAAGCTTTTCATTTATTTCTTGTTCTAGTCCTTTTTCCTCCAATTCCCCTTGATCATTATATTTGCCCATTAATTTTTCCAGGATTATTTTAGGTTTTTCATATTCAATTTCCTCATAAACCTCCTCTTTATATCTTGAAAAGCTTAAATCATAATCTTCTCCTACTATTTCCTTTTTGGGAACCGTAAATTGTTTACGTTTTCTATCATTCTCAGAATCGGGCTTAGCACTTTTATATTTAATAACTATATCCTGCAGGTCGCCATAGCCATCCTCTTTTTGACGTTTGTCGTCGAGACTATAGCCATCGCTATCCATGTTGTAAAACCAAACTTTCTCGGTTTCACCTCCTTTGGTGAAAATCAATAGAGCGGTACTAACCCCAGCATAAGGTTTAAAGACACCGCTAGGAGCACTAATGACTGCTTTAAGTTGACTTTTTTCGATCATCAGTTTCCTTGCTTCTGTAAAAGCTTTTCCACCTCCAAATAAAACCCCTTGAGGAACAATAATACCTGCAGTTCCTCCAATCTTAAGCATATTATAAATACGCTCAATAAAAAGTAGCTCAGTCTTGGTCGTTCCAAGTTTTAGCTCTTCGTTAATGTCGCCTTTATCGATATTTCCTGTAAAAGGTGGATTAGCCAGGACGATATTGTATTGAGAGGATTCCTCATAAGACTTACTTAAGGTATCTTTATAATCTATTTGCGGATTATTAATTCCGTGCATCATTAAATTCATAAGACCAAGTCTGACCATGGTCTGGTCAATATCATAACCTTGTAAACTTTGATCTAATGTTAGCTTTACTTCGGAAGTTAGCTTTGCACTTTTACTAGTTCTTATAAAACCGTCCTCATCTTTTTCTTTGTTCCTCTTATTCCCATCAAGTTGAGTTACCATGTATTGATAAGCATCCAGCAGAAATCCACCGGTACCACAAGCGGGATCGGCAATTTGATTTCCAGGCTTAGGATCAACTAATTCTACTAACAATTTAATGATGTGCCTTGGTGTCCTAAACTGTCCGTTTTTACCAGCACTTGCAATTTCACTTAGAAGGTATTCATAAACATCCCCCTGAATATCCTGAAAATCCTGACCTTTTTCAGAAGCATCTTTTTCTATGTCTTCGTAAATTGAGTCAATAATTTTGACAGCTTCAGTTAAAAGAGAAGGTTTAGGGATAATAAACACTGCGTTTCGCATGTGCTTTACAAACGGGGAGTCCTCTTTATCTAAATCCTCTTTTATAAAAGGAAATACATACTGCTGCACACGCTGGAGCATTTCTTCAGAAGGCAATCTTTTAAATTCACTCCAGCGCAGCTTCTCCTTTTCTATGCCTTTTTCTTTCTTTAATCTTTCCAGGTCTTCCTTAGAAACATTTTCCTTTGGTTTATCTCCTGGTAGTAAAAAGTAACCATCAAAAATGGAAGTAAAAGGATCGCCCGTAAATTCAGCATTATATTGAGCTTCCTTGTCATTTTCATCAAGTTTTTTCATAAAGAGCAAATATGTGATTTGCTCTATAGCTGTTAAGGGATTGGAAATGCCACCACTCCAAAACTTATTCCATAAGTCCTGAATTTTTGATTTGATGTTTGGGTTATGTTGTAATAAACTCATTTATGCAACTAGTTGTTCGGTTAGGGTAACTATTTCTTTTATTTCAGTTGGTGAAAATACGCCTCTTATTCCTTTTGGATGTATAACTGTGAAAGGAGCTTGTAATAAATTTCGTTTTTGAATATTTCCACGCTCAATAATATAATCTCTTAGAAGATTGAGAAATTCAATTTGTCTTGATGTTAGGGTATTGTGTTCTTTAATAAATTCAGCTATTTTTTTATTTACGGTTTCATCAAAGCTTTCCAATACTTCAATCCCTACTATATGCTTTATAAATTGAACCAGCTTAGCTTTTTGATTGTTGTAAACTTTCTGAAGCAAAGCTTCCGTAATATGTGGATCTTCATTTTGAAGTTCTTCCGCTAAAATCTCAGCTTCCGAGGGAGTGACATTTTCTCTATTTTTTATTTTGGTTAATATTGGGTTGCGGTCGATCATTTCTGAAATTTTTGATTCGACCATCTCCCTATATCTAGAAATACTTACAGCTTCATTTTGAGGTCCAAATTCTACAAATTCTTTTTTGGTGACAATATCCTGAAGGTTGAGCTGGTCCATTTCTGACTTGCCATTCAGCTTATCAATATATTTCATTAGTGGACCCAGAGTCTTTGCCAGATGATCAAATTCAGAATCATTGATAGTACTCCAGAATTTCTCGTGCAGTACCTGTCTAATGTATGCTTTATGTTTCTCAACCACGTTTACCGTTAAAGGTAAAAGACCTACCTCTTCCTGAATATTTGATTTTAGAATCGCAAATTTTTCATCTTCCTGTCGTAAAAATGCAAGTGAAGTTTCTAAAGCATCTTTTTCAAACCTCATTTTTTTGAAGTCAACTTGGGACATTGTCCTGAATAAAGGCTGAATATGATTTCTTAAGTAATCAAAGTCTTTAAAAGAAATACTCTTCCAGAAGTCTGAAGATAAAGCCTTCTCAATTTTAGCTTTATTATCCTGAATAACTACTGACTGTTTTGGGAGGTCCTGAATTTGTTTCCTTAGAAGATTTATTTCTTTTAATGCAATTTCTTTTTCATCTAATTCTAAAGCGGCTTCAATTTTGTCAATTCTGATACCTACAAATCGAACCGGTAATGGAATCTGTAATTTGTTTTCTTTTCCTTTTGGATTAAGTTTGAAATACTCGAAATTATCCCAACAGTCAAGAATAAGAAAAACGTCTTTTTCGGTACACCAGGGTTTAATTTTTTTGGGCTCTAAAAGTCTTGTTCCACGTCCTATCATTTGCCAGAACTTTGTATAGGAAAATACAGGTTTAGCAAAAACCAAATTCACTAATTCCCTAACGTCAATACCAGTGTCTAGCATGTCAACGCTAATGGCAACACGAGGGAAATTCTTCGTTTTAAATTGATCCAATAATCCTCCTTTACCATAGACACGAGGATCATCGGAAACCATAACTTTAGCAAGTTCCCCATTATATTCTGGATATAAGGAGTCAAATACGGTTTCTAGTTGCCGGGCTTGAGCTATAGACTGACAAAAGAAGATACTTTTTCCGGGGAGGACACCATTAGGATCTTTTATGGATTCTTCCATAAACTCCCTAACGATAAGAGCATTAGTGCCTTTGTTTCTAACCGATTTTTCTATTTCTTTCCCTTCGTAGTTGATAGTCTCCACATCTCTTCCCTCTCGGATTAGCTTTTTCTGATCCTCAAGGCTTATTGAACCCTTATGAATCCCTTCAAATTGAAACTTGGTGTGCACTTTCATTACTTGGAAATCACATAGATACGGAGGTATGTTATTTACAGCCTCTTCATAACTATATGCAAAAGTTGGCTGCTCATCCTCACATTCAAACAATTGAAACGTGTTATGATCAATAACATCAGTTGGAGTTGCAGTCAAACCAAGGGTAATTGTATTGAAGTATTGTAGTACTTCTTGATAAGTATTGTAGATAGATCTATGACTTTCGTCAATAACTATTAAATCAAAAAAATGGGGAGATAAAGTTTCTCTTTCATCACGAATAACGTTCAACATCGTTGGATAGGTTGAAACATAAATTCGTCTGTCATTTTTTATAGTTTTTTCACCTTGTTTGGGCCAGGTGGGTTCATTGGGTAAATGTTCATTAAAAGCATCCAAAGCTTGCTCGCGTAAAGCAATTCTGTCTACTAGGAATAAGACCTTTTCAGCCCAGCTTGCTCTCATTAATACGTCTGTTAAAGCAATGCAAGTCCTTGTCTTACCTGTGCCGGTTGCCATTACAAGAAGAAATTTTGTCCTTTTCTTCTCGATGGATTCCATAACCTTACGAATCGCCTGAATTTGATAGTCCCGGCCTGCAATGTCAGTATCAATTAATTCAGTAGCTAGAGACTTTTTTCTTTTTCTTACATATTTGTAACGTTCGAGATCATCTCTAGTAGGATATCCAATAATTTTTTTAGGTGGATAATTTTCTAAATTCCAGAAAAAAATGTCATTTCCATTTGTGTAAAAACAAAATGGTAAATCCACATCTTGTTCCTCTTTAATGCCATAACAATACTGTTTCGCTTGTTCCCTTCCTTGTTGAGCATCTTTTGATGTTCTTTTTGCTTCTACAACAGCTAATGGTTTACCGTCTTTGCCCAGCAATACATAATCACAAAAATTGTTATTGCCATAGTTGCTTGAAGATTCTGAAACTCCGTTGGAATTGATATAAAAAAACTCTTCGGCTACTTGAGTTTTGTCATTGACATCCCAACCAGCTTCTTTCAGCTGTTGGTCAATTAATTGTTGACGAGTAGATTTTTCGGTATTCAATTTAACTGCAGTATTTTAAGAATTTTGCAGTAGGGGTGCAAACAAACCAAATATACTGTATTTAAATTTCCTATAACTATTTCAAAGCTCACAATGATTGGAAAGAGAAAGATAAGCTCGAAAATAATTTGGTCCATTTGATCTACTGCTTTCTATTGAGGGTGGTAAGTTGTTGATCTAGTTGTTTTCACAAAAGGTGGATGAACCAAATTTAGATTTAAATGTCATTTACATTTCCGATAGAATTAATCTCCGCGGAGCAGGGAACAGCGGAAATAGGCAATCACGGTTGTAAATCTAAATTTTTAAAGGAAGGTAAGAGGTGGAAAATTTAAAGCACAAGACTCTAATTGAGTTTGCGGTTATACCCGATTTAGGAAGGGCGTTGTGGATCTAAAGAAAACTTTTTAGGTCATTTATTGTAGATTGTAAGAGATCTGGAACTTGATCATTAATTACTGCAGAATATCGAATATCCTTGACTTCAGAAACATCAATGGCCACACAATATTCTGGATCGACAAAATATCCGTCAGAAAATCTTCTTCTCAAGTAACTATAAATTGCTGTGGAAAACATAGCTAATTCTCCACTGGAATATCCATCCTTTTTGGTAACAAACCACACTGCACCAACTTGAGAAGTTTCGCCTAATTTATAGGAGAAGATATGCTGGGGTCGAACTTGTATAGGAACCTGATCAATTTGAAAAATATTTTCTTTGAGTGGTTCCTTTTTTAAGGTCGCCTGTGGAGAAATACTTTCAAAGTCAAACTCGAGCATAGAATACAAATTGTCAATATTTTTTTGGAACTGATCTTTGGTGTTTTTATGTTTGGTTGCCTCAATCTTCTCTTTTAATTCATCGATTTTGGCATGAAGATAAGCTGAGTTCTTATTCCAAAAAGAAGCGGCGCACGCACTAGTAGAGGTAATCCAGTAATCACCTCGTTCTTTATCATTGTCTGCTTTAGCTTTTCTTAAGTTCTTAATTAAAGTCGCCTTTGGGCCAGGATTTTTTAAGCGTTTAAACTCTACTAATTTTGCAATTCCGATTTTTTCCATAAACGATATGTTAGATTAAAATTACGGCTGCTTGTCAAGGAAAAACTTGGATGATTGTCCTTAAGAAGTATGACAGGAATAGCTACAGTGATAACATCCGTTCGCAGTAGAATAAGTTTCTTTAGCTTTTTGTACTGCGCTTTCACAACTGCTATGGTCCCCTAGATCTTTTTGATTATACCAGGCTGGC
Source organism: Salinimicrobium sp. TIG7-5_MAKvit (assembly GCF_049569215.1). Taxonomy (GTDB): domain Bacteria; phylum Bacteroidota; class Bacteroidia; order Flavobacteriales; family Flavobacteriaceae; genus Salinimicrobium; species Salinimicrobium profundisediminis. The sequence continues at coordinate 3,289,039 of NZ_CP145903.1, forward strand.
GCTTTATGACAATCTGTTTCGTGAACTTCGTGATCACCCTTAGAATCTGCAGTGGTATTTACAATATATCTTTTCATAATAAATTGGTTTTAAGATATCTAAAGTTAACTACATTAATCCAGGTATAACTGAAGATTACTCATGTTTTTATTAACAGGGAATTAACAATTTAAAATCCTTTACGTTTTTTGTTATGAAAGAATAACCTATATCTGAAAATTGGAATTTGTAAGGTAAATACCTTCTGAACGGGAATTTTGCGAAAAAGTGGGGTCTGAGTTAAGAGGTCTTATGTATAAAACCTTTGAAAAGGAAGATGGTTACTTATGCCGAACTAGATTAAATTTTTGAATAAGGGTTACTTAACTATTTTAGAATTGACAAGCAAAAGATTATTTTTCATCCTGATCAGGAAAGTGAAAATCAAATAATTCTCTAGGATGAACATCTAAGCCTGTAGCAAGTTCAAAAATTGTAGTAAGCGTAATATTTCTTTTACCCTTTTCAATTTTATTTAAATCTGCATAATCTAAATCACATTTCTGTGATAACGACCTAAAACTTAAATTTTTACTCTGACGAATCTTACCAAAATTATGTCCAAATTTAATTAGAAAACTTTCTTTATAATTTTTATTCTGCATTGTAGCCCTATCTACAACCAAGGTGAAGAAAAATTTCACAAATTATGTTGGAATATATTACAACATAAAATAATTATTTATATATTTACCTCATATTAATATATTTGCGAAACTTCTTTAAGTAAAATATTAGAAGCATTCGCTTTGAGTCTTGTATCAGAAAACTGGTAATTTAAAGGAACGAGATGATAAGTGATAATGCTCACGACCCGGGCGTGGGCTTACTTGTCGTTCCATGGTATACCAGTACCTCTGATACAATAAGTACAGTCCCATGCCCTTACTTTTAGGGACTTCTTTTCAAAGCTATCTTCTCACAATTCCTTATAAGAATTCGCTTAAGCTAATTCAGTTTAATTCTGGTGGTAATTCCCTCCGGCATAAAAGCGACTGCTTATGTTACATCGCATTTTTGATTTACTAAAACAAGGTCATCCTGATGCTTTAGAATTTATCTATTCCAAATACCAACGCAGGATCTTTTGGGTGGGAAAGCAACTGATTCGTGATGAATTTGTCATTGAGACCCTTCTTCAGGATACTTTCTTGAAATTGTGGGAGAAAAGAGATGTCATAGAACGACCCGAACATATTTATTTTTTCCTTCGCTATGTGATGAAACGCGAATGTACCTACTACTATTGTCGGCCCAAAAATGACTTTTACAGGAACATCAACAGGTTGGAAAATTATGAAGACTATCAGAAATATATGCATGGTTATGACACACATAATGAAGATGAGCACCTATTAGACCAGCAAGCAGATCAGAAAGCCCTTGACAGGATTAGAAGTATCTTCCCTTTGCTCAGCGGGGAAAGAAAACACCTCATTGAACTTTGTTTAAAATATGGTTTTCAGTATAAAGCTATTGCCAATGTCATGGGATCAAGTATTACTTATACCAGCAACGAAGTAAAGAGAGCCATTGAAGACATTAAAGAGATTATCCACACGGGCAGTACGCTGAATGCAAAGCCAAAACCGGTGGTGACCGTAAAGATTAAAGGTGCCATGACCAAGGAACAGGAAAAGGTACTGAAGCTGCGTACAGAAGAGCAGTATTCTTTTGCTGCCATCGCTGCTGAGCTAAACCTTTCCAAAAAAGAAGTGCAGAAAGAATTCGTAGCAGCGTACAAACTGATGCAGGAAAAACATGAGCAACAATTAAGAGCTTCCTGATATGGCCACAGAAACTCTCAGACTCACCCGTAAGATCCAGTTATTGATCGATCTTCCCACTTTAAAAGAACGTAAAGAGGCCATGGAGAAGCTTTACCTGTGGCGAAACAGATGCTATAGGGCAGCAAACCTTATTATCTCTCATCTCTATGTACAGGAAATGATTGAGGAGTTCTTTTATTTATCTGAAGGAATAAAGTATAAACTGGTGGATGAAAAGAAAGATGAGAACGGAATGCTCAACCGTTCTCGAATCAATTGCACCTACCGGATGGTTTCCGATCGCTTTAAAGGAGAAATGCCGACCAACATCTTAACCAATCTGAATAGTATCATCCTAAGTTCTTTTAAGAAAAACAGGCAGGAGTATTGGAATGGTGAACGCTCCATCAATAACTTCAGGAGGACAATGGCTTTTCCTTTTGACGTGGAAGGTGTTTGTGGATTGAAGTACAATGAAGAGAAGAAAGCTTTTTGCTTTAACTTTTTTTCCATTCCCGTAAAAACCTATTTGGGAAAGGATTTTAATGATAAGTGGCAACTGATGCATCAGCTGGTAAATGGGAAGATTAAATTGCGTACTTCTCATATCCAGTTAAAAAATGGCAAGATCTTTTTGCTGGCAGTGTTTGAATATGAAAAAGAAAAGCATTGCCTTAAACCGGATGTGATCGCGGAAGCCAGGCTGTCCCTGGAATTTCCTATTGCAGTAAAAATAGGCAAGACTAAATTAACCCTTGGCACCAGGGAAGAGTTTTTATACCGTCGACTGGCAATACAAGCCGCCCAGAAAAGGGCGATAGAAGGTGTCAAATATGCCAGATCGGGAAAAGGGCAAAAAAGAAAAACGAAAGCCCTTACCACGTTTCGGGAGAAAGAGCGAAATTATGTACATCATCACCTGCACATTTATAGCAGGAAGCTCATCGACTTCTGTATAAAGCACCAGGCAGGAACATTAGTTCTATTGGATCAGGAGAAGAAAATAGAAATAGCCAAAGAGGAAGCATTTGTACTGCGAAACTGGAGTTACTATGAATTAATGACCAAAATAAAATATAAAGCCGAGAAAGCCGACATTGAACTTATAATAGACTGAAAGTTAATTCTGAGGGTGCTTGTACACCCGCAAGGTGAGGTGAAATTCACACTCACTGAATGCGTATAGCATATACAACGCGTGAGTGATCTTATAATTAAAAGGGCCGTTGAGGGGCCGGAAATGTGTATCTTATTACAGTAAAAAGTAATTAGGGGTAATTAGATTGATGAATATTAATCCAATAAATTTTGAGGGTGCTTGTACACCCATAGGGTGAGGTTACAGGCACTCACTGAATACTTATTGCATATACAACGGCGTGAGCTTCTTTATTTTAATAATATATAGTCACGATGTGAATTCAATTGGCCGGAATGGGAATTTAAATAAAATGTTGAGCCGGCTTCAATTTTAAATGAGGATGCTCAAACTATAGGTACTATTATTAAAGGAAACCGTAAAATCCCTCCTCAATTATTCGTTAAACTGGTCAAAATTTTTGATATGCCCCCAGATTATTTTAGGCGATTGCAAGCAAGCCAGTTGTATAGAGATGTCAGGCTGGATATAGCGATAACATTTGCTGAATAGTCCCAGTTTTACTTTTTAAATTATAATACTCAGGACAGAAGGGTATAAATTAAGATCCCATTAAGGATTATTGAGGCGACAAACACCGTTAAAGCCCAGGCGGGATAAGCTTTTGCCTTTTCAAGGGAGTGGTCAAGGTTCTTCATTTCTTGTTTGTGCGAGGATAAAACCTTTTCCATATTTTCCTGCTGAAGTTTTAATGCATTTTCCAGGGCTCGGCTATCGATTAAAATTTTTTGCTCCTGAATTTTCTGCAGCTTTTCTACAGTCTTTTCAAATTGTTCAATTTCTGAAACCAGCAGTTCTGAAAGTTCTTCCAATTTAGTCATAATCTTATTTTTAGTATTCAATTCCCCGGCTAATAATTTGTTTTAGAACATGTTTTGTGATGCTCACGATCATTCGATTTGACAGCTGTACTGCTTTTCCAGCCATCTTTAATTGTTCGTTTTCTCGTAGAAATGGTTTTACACCGACCTGGCCGGCCATGGCTTTTCCGATATTTCCGCCACTCATTGATCTGTGGATTTCACTTCCTTTGAGGTTGTAGCCATCAAACTCAAACCGGAAACCCTGCAACTTATTAGCTTTATTGATGCAGGGAATAACCTTTACCTTATTTGTTTCCATGGCTTTGATGTACTGATCAAAGTTTTTTGGTTTGAAGTTTTTCATGGTGATATCATGCCGCCGCTTGATTTCAGTGCGTATGTCTTTCAGGTTAAATTCCTTCTCAATTTGGAGGCGTCTTACTGTGGTTAACTGATATTGCTCTGCGACTTTTTCCGCAGCCTGTTGACAGCGCTTTCCAATAAAGCTGTCATTGTATGCAGTCCCATTGAAGTCGATCCTGTTCACGTATAGATGTATATGGAGGTGTTGTTTGTCCCGGTGTACAAAAGCAATTGCCTGTCTTTCCCCCAGGTTCATTTTTTCCATAAAAGCTGTACATATTTTCCGGAGTTCAGTCTTGTGAAGCTTCTTTCCATCTTCAATTGCAGGGCTGAGTACAAAAGAGAGCGTATTTTTTTTACAATGGACATTCTGTTCCTGGATCAGCTGAAATTCCCGGCTGATCTCTTTTGGATTGTCTCCGACCAGATGTTGCCGGTATACCACTTCAGCATTCTTTTCCTGATTCCATCCGTAAGCCATTGATGCGCGGGTATGGGAGATGGATTTTCCTTTGCCAATCATTTCTGAACCTTTTCAAATTGTTGTTTTATCTCATCTGCCAGGGCATAAACTGCCGCTGTAAGTCGTGGATCCTTTTTCCGGAACATGTTTCCTATGGATTTGAAGTTATTATGGTATTTGCTAAGTGTCTTCAGGATCTCGATATGATCGTCGGAAAGACGTTCCTTGATCTCCATGTTAAATATTGACCTGCGACAAAACTCGCTAACACTAATCCTGCTTCTTTTGGCTTTAATGTACAGCAGCTTCTTTTCGTAGACAGAACATCTAAATTTCACGAATTCCCTTTTTGCCTTAAACATCTCTTTTTTATTGCGACCACCGGGAGCAATCATTTTTGTGCCCACAGGCACACATCTTGAATTAGAATTCGGTTCAATAGTAGGATGCTCTTCCAGAGAAGCATGTATTTCTTCTATATATAATCCTTCAGAAGCAGGATCCAGTTTGGAAATATCTATTACTATAGGTTTCTTCCTTTCATTTTTCCATTCTTTCATGAGTCAGCATATTATTAAGGTCCTTGTAATCGAAGTAGAATTGACTTTCATCAATGGCATTAGAAAACTTCTTCAGAAGTTGTTGGGTAGCAGTTCTTCCTGCTGGATCGTTATCCAGGAGAAGATATATTTCAGAATAGGAGTTCCATTCTTCCGGAATAAGTCCAATGTTTCCCAGGGAATTTAGCACGACGATATCCGAGGAAGAGAACAGTTTATTATTCAATTCCTTAAGGGAAAGGAAATCAAACATTCCTTCAGTAATGACTAGTCTCGCAAAACCTCTTATGAAGGAGGAAATAGTTTTAGGGGAGGTGGAGCATTTAAAGAATTTGTTCCTGAGTTCGAATCCCCCAGCATCATTTCGAAGTCCAATGGAAAAATAGATTTTGTTGTTAAGACTAAACCATACCTCCTGGCAAAAGCGGTGAGCTACCTCCAGTGGAATTTTTCTTGAATTGAGATATTCGACCAGAGCAATATGCTTTATCACAGTAACATTCCTAATTTGAACGGAATTTTTTTTGTGAATGATTTTTTCCGGGCAAAAAGAAAACTGAACCTTTTCCTGCAGGCAACGTACTGCTTCATGAGCAGAGCAGTTGTTTATGGCCATGACCAGGTCTATGATGTTTCCACCTTTCCCTATTCCGTAGTCATACCACAGGTTCTTAGTCAAAGAGACGCTGAAAGATGCTTGGGTTTCTGACCGCAGGGGACTCAGAAACCAAGCTTCTTTCTCCGATTTCCTGGTGGGGTAGTGGCCTGAATTTGCAAGAGTTTTTACGATGCAAATTTGACGGGCACTACTCCACGATATGTTGATAGAATTTTTATTCATGTTTTTCTATTTTTAATTACCCATCTACCCAGCCTAGTAAATACAAAGTTTTATTTCTTTTTTTGTTGTAATTCTTATCTACCCAATTACCCATGGGTAGATTCTAAAAAATCTAATTACCACATTAGAAGCCCAATGGTTTCAGGGGCTTTAAAGAGTTGGGGTAATTGGGTAATTAGTTTTTATAAAAGTTCTATGGGTGAAGCTTTAAACTTCGGTTTGATTAGATAGCCGTAGCTTCTTGTACTGCCGGATTTCACCCTTTCATATTCCAAAGATTTTAAAGCCCTTCCCATATTGTACATATTGAGACGAGGGTTAATAGGGGATAGCTCAATCACAAGTTCTGATGCTGTTTTAAAATCGGCAGGATCTGAACTGTGAGTATAAAATTTTGAGATCATTTCCTCTTCCATATTGGATTCCCGGTATGTTCTATTCCTAATTTCATTTTTCTGAATATCATCCAGGGTTAGTTCAGAACAGAATTGCTCATCTATATAAGCAAGGTAGTAGGCCTGGGCCCAAACCTTGTCTATATCAACCGCCCGGGAATAAGAGAAATCAATTGTTCCTTTGAGTTCAAAGCAGAGCCACCTGACAGATCCTGTCTCATCATTAAGAAAGGTTGCCCTGTTTGTTGACCCAATAAAACTACAGGTTCGGGGGAGCGTAGAATTCTTCCGATCATAAGGCAACCTTTCATTTATCATTGTCTTGGAGAAATAGGCTTTTAGAGCATTTATTTCTTTTTTTGCCAGGATAGACAGTTCATCAAGGTTGATCAGAAAATTTCTGGTCAGTTGGATCCTTGCATCCTTATCAGTGGTCATGTCTTCGGCAAAATACCTGGAGAGGGCAGGAGGGTTAAGGAACCTACACCAGGTAGATTTCCCGGAGTTCTGTTGCGAGTGGACCAGGACCAGGCACTGCTTGTTGAAGTAATCCTTTTCAATACCACACCTTACGGTGCGAACAAGCCACTTCCTGAAATGATAGAGAAATAGATCTGGTTCCTTAAGCGGAAGATATGATGCGATTTCTTTAATGGGATCTCCGTTGTATGACTTCGGCAGCAATCGGAAGTATTCTTCTATGGGATTAAACTTTGGGACGAATTTGGATCTGAGGAAAATTTCAAGTTTTGCAGGAGTAACTTCTATGTTAGATTGGGCAAGTTCGATCATGAAAGAGTTCACATCCAGAATTTCCCATTCATTTTGATCTTTTAAGGAGATTTGAAAGTCATGTCCCAGTTCATCATATCTGATATCATACTTTTCATTAGTGTATTCAAAGATGAAGTCATATACCGTTTTTTTCTTCTGTTCCTTTACCCCATAAAGCTTTTCATGTTTGCCATCCATAGCACAAAACTTTAGAGGTTCTATAAAAAGCTTTTCTTATTCCTGAAGGCGTAGTCAATAGCTTCAGTTTTTATTTCTCTTCCTGATTTCCGAGAATTAGAAAGCAACCATTCATCCAGTTTCTCTTTGGAGAAGTAGATCATTTTCCCTCTTGGTTTGGAAAAGGGAATTTCACCTTTGGCTGTTAGCTTATAGAGGTAACTTCGGGAGATGCCGGAATATTCACTTGCTTCCTCTAAAGACATTACTGTCTTACCTGCTCTTAACAACTTTTCGATACGATCCAGTTGTTCCATAATTTTTAGTTCCATCATGTTGTAAGTTTAAATTTGAAAATGCGGTTGTTTGCGAATTCTGAATCGAAGCTAAGGAGAGAAGAAAAAGGAAAGGTGTACAATGCATTCGAGGTATGTAAATTCCTTATTTATGTATGACTTTTTATGAAGGAGAGGAGGTAACCGTATGATTATATGCTTCGGCGTATAATTCTGGTATCTATGATGATATTATATGTAAGTGCATATAATTTTGTGGTTCAGATTTGGAGCTCTCTGAATTTTCGATAAAATTATTATTGGTTTTAAATTCGCAATTCGCGAATCGCGAATTGCGAATTATTTTTATCTTTGTCTGAAATTAGATCATTATGAAGAAGCATAGTGGAATGAGGCCTCATGACGTCGTGGTGTTGCTGAAAATTGCAACAAAACAGGGAACCGATTGGTTTATGAAAGATCTTGCTTATGAGCTGGGAATAAGCGCCAGTGAGATCAGTGAAAGCATCAACCGATCCATAATAGCAGGATTAATATTTGAAGATAAGAAGCGGTTGATGAAATCTGCTTTACTTGATTTTCTTAGGTATGGTTTGCCTCATGTTTATCCTCAAAAACCTGGTTCCCTGGTGCGGGGATTACCCACCGCACACTCTGCAGCACCATTAAATAAGCTTATTCAGGGAGAAGAACCATATGTTTGGCCGTATTCTGAAGGTTCAGTCAGAGGTCAGGCCATAGAACCTCTTCATGTGAACGTTCCGAAGGCTTGTCTAAAAGACCAGGTTTTCTATGAGTACATGGTGCTCTGTGACGCTATACGTGTAGGTAAAGTAAGAGAAAAAAACATTGCACTTGAAGAACTCGAAAAAAGATTAAGTTGAAAAATACCATTATAAATAGAAAAGCTACTAAACGTGTAGCTCTTGCTTTGGGCGACCTAAATGAAAAGGTAGTGTTTGTAGGGGGAGCTATGATAAGCTTATATATTGATGACCCGGCAGCCGAAGATGTCCGGCCCACGAAAGATATTGATCTTACTTTCAGGATAGTTAGTATCGGTGAACTTGAAGAATTACGAGAATCCTTATCGAGTCGTGGTTTTTCCCAATCATCTGAAGATGATGTTATTTGTAGATTTCGATTAGGCGATATTAAGGTAGATGTAATGTCCACCAAAGAGGTAGGTTGGGCCCCGGCTAATCCCTGGTTTGAACCCGGTTTTGAAAAGGCTATTCCTGTCAAGATCGAAGAACAAACAATCAGAATACTTCCTTTTACTTATTTTTTGGCTACAAAATTTTCTGCATTTTCAGCTAGAGGAGGCCGGGACGCCAGAATGAGTCATGACTTTGAAGATATTGTATACTTATTAAACTATACTTCTAATTTTAGAGAACATATAAAAAAATCTCCTGATGAGAATGTAAAACAATATCTTATTGAATCCTTCAGTCAGATATTACAAAGTGATCGGCTACAGGAAGCAGTCATAGGTAATCTTTATTTTGAAGATCAGGGAGCAAGATTTGAAAGAATTGTGAAAGAGCTTAAAGCTGTTGTTGGATAGCTCTTCCATGACTAGCAGCCCCTTTTTTATAGAATATCTTAGACTTATTGTTTCCTTAAAATCACTTCAGTTTACTGAAAATTTTCATCAGCGTATCTTGGTGTTTTGAAACCGGTGTACGCGTAGGAGCATTCTTAATTGTGTTATACTTGAAGGCTTTTCCGTCCCGTCTGACGACTAATTTTGAGCGGTCAAAAAAATCTATTAGGGTAAGAGAGTTACTTGGAAAAGTCTGAGCCAGTTGTTCAAAAAATTCCCGACAACTGGGTCCGTCCATTTTAAAATGAAGTTTAGAATTGTGTTCCTTCCAGTCCTTTAGCACAACATTTCTGAAATCCTCTAAGGCAGTCAAATCCTGGTTTAATAGATCATATCTTACCAGTTCATTGTAAAGTTGAATCAGCTGAAGATCAGATATAGAAATATTAAAATTTTCAGAAGATTTAGCAGGAGACCTTGTAACCTTTGGCACAAAAGTATTTTGAAATTTCTCAGTCCAGGTATATTGACAAAAAAGGAATCCAAGAATAAATGTAAGCCATATTATTACCTGAATTAGAATTCCTTTATTTTCTAGTGATGAATTGGAGTAGACCATAAGATGCATAAAGCCAAGTCCCGTCAGGTGCAGAAATATTCTGGGTTTTTCTACCTGCTTTTGCCAGTCAAAGGGTTCAACTAGAAAATAGTGAAAGATTGGTGTGGATATGTGAATCACAAATCGCCCATATACATAAATAAAGGCTATACTAGCGAGGTATATAAACAGGTCAAATCTCATGATTTATTCCAAGCTCCGGGATCAAATAGGCAGCTTCCTTCTTTTTCTTATCTACTATTTTGGCATAAACCTGTGTAGTTCTAATTTCTCTGTGTCCTAAAACTTTAGACACTGTATATATATCAGCACCATTTTCTAATAAGAGAACCGCGTGGGTATGTCTGGCACTGTGAAAAGTTATGTGCTTCGTGATACCCGCCCTCATACACCATCTTAGGATTTCGGCATTAAAGTGAGCTCCATATTTAAGTCCTTGAAATACACGGTCCTTTTCCTGCTTTCTTTTTCCCATTAAGTTCCGTGCCTGAGGAGAAATAAATTGATACTCTTGTCCTGCAGTTTTCTTTTGCTTAAATACCAGTTGTGTCTCATCACCAACTTCTCGAACTTCGGACCAGGTAAGTTTGTTGATGTCGCTCCATCTCAGTCCTGTAAGGCAACTAAATAAAAACGCAGATTTGAGTATAGGATGTTTACATTCAGCTTTTGCCATTGCCTGGAGTTCCTCGTGGGTTAAGTATTCTCTTGAAGTCTCTCCCTGGGCAAAACCTTTAACCGTAGTTGCATAATTTTTACTAGTATATCCTTCTTCAAAGGCCTTTCTCAGGCATGCCTTAAATTTATTATAGTAGGTGAATCTGGTGTTTTGGGATAAGGGAGTGCTTGATTTGGTCCTGGCATTAACTGCAAGATACTTTTTGAACCCTAGCACAAATTCTTCATCTATATCTTCAAAAGTGATTTTTCTTTTTTTGCAGTAGTTTTCTATATGCTTCTGAGCGGCATCCCAGTTATCATAGTTTCCTTTAGTCTCATATCGTTCTTCCTTCAATTTATCATAGTAGGTAAGAAATTGCAGTTTATTTTTGGACCTGTCTTTAATACCATATTTACCTTGAGCATATTCAGCGCGACGGATGGCCAGTATTTGTTCTGCTTTAGTCTGCACTTCCTCATTAGCTTTTCTCTCATGAGGTGTCTGAGGATCCATTATGAGGTATTCTTTCAGGTATTCAAATTGACGTGCATGTTCTGTTTTTCCCTGGTCGTTTTGACTTGAACCCTTGTAATATTCGATGTACAGACTGTACTTTCCGGTTGTAAGCTTCTTTTTTCTCAGTGTAATTTTCATGGCTTTATCTTTTTTTACAGAAACAAGAAATTATGGTATAAAAAGAGAAAGGAAAGATAAGTAAACTTACTGAAAATCAGAATAGTTAAAATATTGTCATTTGTTTTTAAATGACAGTCAATTATAGCTTATTAAGAAATTTGATTCCTAAATAATTCTGGGAGGAATCTCATGCAACTATTTTTTGTTTCAGAGAGAGGCAGGATGAAAGGTATATGAACCACCCACCTTTTGAATAGAATTTTTGCTGTTTTATCTTCACTGTACTGTCTGGTTCAACCATTTTTTATAATTTCAGAATCTCAAATTTAGTAATGACAAAATAGAAATAAATGTAACACTGCAATTATTTGTAGGTTGTAGTGAATTAAGAAAACCGAATCAATGAAAAAAATATCTTTTCTTTTCCTATCAGTCCTTATCCTTTCCTGTAGCAGCTCGACTATATTAAAACAAAAAAAAATAATTGAAGTTCAAAAATCGGATGGTTTACAATCATTTCAGTCTAAGCATCTGGATGAAAATCTTCCTTACAAAGTAATATTACCAGAAAATTTGAAATCAATAAAAGACAGTTTAAGCCTTTTAGTTCTTTTAGATGGTGATGATTATTCTGGAATTGCTCAAAATGTAACTTCCCTTTATGAATTTGGTGAAAAAATTTCTCCGACCGTTATTCTTTCCCTTCCTAGTACAAAGAAAAGTAGATGGGCCTATTATACACCTACAAAGGATACAACGAATGTAGAAGAAGGCTTTGAAGATTTGTATTCGAGGACTGGAAAATTTCCTCAATTTGCCGATTTCTTAGGTAACGAATTAATTCCTTCGATTGAAAAGGAGTTAGGAATTAAATTTGAGCAGAAGACAATTTTTGGTCATTCACTTGGTGGTTTAGGAGTTTTGTCCTTTGCTGTCTTACGACCTGAGTTGTTCCAAAACTATATTTCAGCTAGTCCAAGCACAATGTATGACCAACATTTTATTTTCAAAACTATTGAGGAAAAAGGAATTTTACAATTTGATTCTATGTTCCTAACAGCTGCGTTAAATGATGGGAATGGATATCGTGAAAATGTGGAATGGTTAAAGGAGTACTTGGATAACCATAAATTGGACAACAACCAAGCTGTTAGAAGTAAAATCTATAAAAATGAAACTCACGCAACTTCAGGTTTAAAATCGCTAATCGACGGACTAGAATTCATTGGAAAATAAAACGCGCTACAACAATATAGAAACAATGCTCAAAACTTTTTCAAGTCGAAACTCCCTGCTCGCTTGCAAAAATTGATAGTCCTGGGGACAGTCAAGCTCGCCAGTTCGCACTGTTTTTATTCCGGACGTTATGCACAAGGCAAAAAAAAATATAATAAATGAATGATGGAATTTTTTATTGGGATGTAGATCCTGTAATATTTTGGATAACTGATTCGTTTCCCTTAAAATATTACGGATTGTTTTTTGTAACGGGTTTAATGCTGGCCTATTACATTGTAAAGCGGATATATAAAAAGGAGAATATTCCAGTTGAAAATTTAGATAAACTTTTAATTTATATCGTAATAGGTACAGTTGTAGGTGCTCGTTTGGGGCACGTTTTATTTTATGATCCTTCATATTATTTCTCCCACCCCTTGGAAATATTTCTACCTATTACGGAGGTTAACGGATCTTATAAATTTATAGGTTTTCAGGGGTTAGCAAGTCATGGTGGTGCAATAGGAGTATTGATTTCAATTATTTGGTATTCCAAAAAATATAAAACGAAATTATTCTGGATATTAGATCGAGTTGCCATTGGTACTCCTATAACAGGAGCATTTATTCGGCTTGGCAATTTTATGAATTCAGAAATTTATGGAAAACCGACAAATGGAAATTGGGGAGTTGTGTTTCAAAGGGATGATTTAATTCCCAGGCATCCGACCCAGCTTTACGAAGCAATTTCCTATATTCTTATTTTTATATTTTTAACTACAACCTACAACAGAGCTAAAAGCAAAGAATTTAGAGGAACGCTGTTTGGAATTTTTTTAATCCTTTTATTTTTAGCCAGATTTATTATTGAATTTTTTAAGGAGAATCAGGTAAACTTTGAGGATGAGCTGACTCTGAATATGGGGCAAATTTTAAGCATTCCATTTATTTTGGCCGGAATTATAATTCTAATATTACAGAGAAAGCCCAGTCATAACAGTATATAAAAACAATGCTTAAGCCTGTGTCCAATGGAAACTTTGTGCTCCCTTTCTTAGCGGATTGTCCTTTGGACAATCAAGCTCGCCAGCTCGCACAGTTTTTATACGGGACGTTGTGCAAAATATGTAAAATATGAAAAAAATAATTTTCCTTTCCATTTTAACCTTTTCTATGTTAGACACTTTCGGACAAAACTTACCTTGTTCTGATTTTAGAGATGGGACTTTTTATTCTCCACCGAGTGAAAGAATGCCTATAGGTTGGGATGTAATTCGTGAAGGTAACTCACAAATTGAAACAGTAACAGATGATCCCCAAAAATTGTTAGGAGAAGATTTTGTAAAAACTCAATATCAGATTATTGAATGGATTGATGAATGTTCTTACCGACTGACTTACGATGATAAGAAAATGAATTTAACCGATTATCAAAAATTTTTAAATGATAATGGTGGGACGGTTAATGAAATTACATAAATTGAAGATGGGTGTTTCTTTTATAAGTCAACGTTGTCTATCGGTGACGAGATCCAAACAATGGAAGGTAAAATGTGCACGAAAAAGTAAAACTTTGCACAACAGCAGTAACCGTTGCGCAAGCCGTTAATTTCGAAAATTCCTGATACCAATAAGCCGCTTTAAGCGGTTTTTCTTTTATAGATTCGGTTGGCTGTGAGCAAAATTCAGGTTCCTTAAAATTGAACTGTGAGATTCCTGTAGTAGGTTTTTGGTGAAAACAGCAAGGCAAGCTGTCCTGCCCCGGATTTCATTCTTTTATGGGTGAATTTCAGGTATTTCTTTAGGTTATAAGCGATGGCGGCCAGGTGCATGCACTTATTGGCCTGTTTGATTCCAATGGTATTCACCTTCCGAAGCCCCAGGAACTCCTTTAGCGTACCAAAAACAGGTTCTACAGTGCTTTGGCGTTTGCCTTTCATGTAGCGGCCACGCCTGCTCTTTACCCGTTTAATATTCCTTTCGTACTCCTCTCTATAAGCGGTAATGTTGATCCTTTTTTCATGGCTCTTACCAATACAGGCCTGCTTTATGGGACAGCCTTTACAATCGGCACGTGTGGTAAAATAATTGTCTTTTAGATTGCCATTTTCCATCTTCTGCTTTCGGAAGGTCACTTTCTTACCTTGTGGGCACAGCCAGTAATTCCCTTCTTTGATATATTCAAATCTTTCAGGTCCGCCTTTATAGGTTCCGTGCGGAGGGATATAAGTGGTAAGGCCTTTTTTCTCGAAGTATGCATAATTCTCTCCACTGCTGTAACCGGCATCTGCCAGTACATTTTCCCATATCAAACCTTCACGACGCAGGCGCCTGTTGAGCCTTGTGGCAGTATCCTGCAGGTATTTAGTATCTTTTTTATCTGCGTGATAAGCCCGAACATCAGTAATGACGTGTGCTTCAATATCTACTGCCAGGTTGCACAGGTAGTTCAGTTTTCTGGCCTTCCCGGGTTTTACACTAATCCGGGCATCGGGATCGGTGGGGCTGTAATGTGTTTTGTTGCTGGTATACCTGCTGCCTTTGTTTTTGGCACCGGGGCGCATGTCCTGGTCCTGACTCCATTTTTTGTTCCGGCTCTTTATTTCCTGGAGTTCTTTCTTACTTGCTGTGATCTTCTGCTGTTCTTCAGAAGCTTTATTCTCTTTAGCCTTTCGGTCTCTGCTGCTTTGTACCCGCACTTTAGAAAGATGCTCCTCGAGGTCTTCTGCCGGGACTTTGATCTCCAGGCTGTCCATAGAAGCATTGGCCTTTACAGGGGCCGAATCAATTGCCTGTGTATGGCCGCTTACCAGTCCTGCATCAATACAAAGCTTTAAAACTTTGGTGAAGACTTCCTCGAAAATATCTTCAGGGAAAAGCTGGCGGGTACGGCTTATCGTACTGTGCCAGGGCAATTCTTCGTCTACATCATAGCCTAAAAAATAGAGGATATCCAACCGCATTGCGCAGTGGTTCATGACTCCACGATCCGTAGTGATGTTCTCCAGGTATCCCACCAGGCAGATCTTGAAAAAGACCACCGGATCGATGCTTTTCTGCCCGCTATCTCCATAAAACTTCTGGGTAAGGGAATAAAGAAACTCCAGGTTCAGGGCTTCTTTTAAACGTCTGTAAAAATTTTCTTTTGGGATTCTGTCACTGAGACGGAAGGAAGTAAAGAGTTTTTCCTGATAATTTTTCTTGCCTTGCATATAGTAAATTAGCACTTTTGACTAACTTGTGCAACAGGCACAGCATATAAAAACTATGCTAAACCCTGTTTCGAATCGAAATTCTTTGCTCGCTTGCCTTGCCGATTGTCCTGCGGACAATCAAGCTCGCCCGCTCGCACAGTTTTTATACGGGACGTTGGCATTAATTCATTCCGAAAAAAACGGTTTTTGTAATATGTAACAATACACTGGTTCTTACCACTTATATGTAAATTATATTTCCAATGACATATTTCCAATGGCTTCTACTTTTTCTGGTAGTCCAAGTAATTCATTTTTTAGGTACATATAAACTTTATCGTAAAGCTGGCAGACATGCTTGGGAAGCTATTATTCCTATCTATAATGCAGTAGTATTAATGAGAATTATTAATAGACCTTTATGGTGGGTAATTCTGCTTTTTATACCCATAGTAAATCTGATAATGTTTCCAGTAATTTGGGTTGAGACCGTTAGAAGTTTTGGTCGGCATTCTTATAAGGATACTTGGTTAGCAGTTCTCACTCTGGGATTTTATATTTTTTACTTAAATTATTTTTCAAAAGTTTCCCACGTTTCAGACAGAAGTTTACAACCAAGAACACAAATAGGGGAATGGGTCGGCTCAATACTATTTGCGATTGTCGCTGCTACCATTGTCCACACATATTTTATCCAACCTTTTACTATACCCACATCTTCTCTCGAGAAGACTCTGTTAGTAGGGGATTTTTTGTTTGTCAGTAAAATTAATTACGGTGCGAGGATTCCAATGACTACTGTTGCAGCTCCTATGGTTCATGATACGGTGCCTATTTTAGGAACAAAATCTTATCTCTTTAATGATGAGTTTGAGAAAAGAAAATCATCATTATTAAACAAACTACAACTTCCTTATTTACGACTTTTTGGATTTGAAAAAATTGAGAGAAATGATATAGTAGTATTTAATCAACCAGCGGATACCTTACTAGATATGAATGATTTCACTCCCGATCGAAATTATTACAAACCTATTGACAAAAAGACAAATCTGGTCAAGAGAGCCGTGGGTATTCCTGGTGATACACTTGAAATTAAAAAAGGTTATATATACATAAATGGAAAACGCTCCATCTTGCCAGATCGTGCAAAACCTCAGTACAATTTCTTTGTTAATACTGAGGGGCAACCTTTGAATCAGAAATTACTAGTAGATCGATATGGAGCACGTGAAGGTCTTAAATATCCTGATGGACGTTTTGCCCTGACTGGAGCAGGAGGTTATTTACTGACTTTGACTGATAGTGAAGCAGATTTGATCAAAAATAACCCCAATGTAAAAGAGGTCACCAAACTCATAAATGATCCTGGAAAAGGTGAAAATGTGTTCCCACATGTTCCCAAACTAAACTGGAATATGGACAACTATGGACCAATTTACATTCCGAAAAGAGGTTCAACTATACCTTTAACTAAACAATCAATTCCTTTTTATAAAAGAATTATTCAGGAGTATGAAAGGAATAATCTACAAGTTACGGAGAAGGGAATATTTATTAATGGGAAACAAGCCAATGAGTATACCTTTAAACAAGATTATTATTGGATGATGGGAGATAATCGTCAGAATTCTTTGGATGCCAGAAAATGGGGATATGTACCATTCGATCATGTTGTTGGTAAGCCAATATTTATCTGGTTAAGTCTAAACAAGGATGGTGAAGGATTAAACAAAGTCAGATGGGAAAGAATGTTCACAACGGTAGGAGGGAACGGTGAACCCAAATCATACCTATTATATTCTATTTTTTTTCTAATTGGAATTTTTGGAATTGGTAGATATCTCAAAAATAAACGAAATTAATGAGATCCGTATTTATAGGCTGGGAAGGATTATTAGTGACGGTAAAAGTATTAATGCCAACATATAAAAACAATGCCTAATTTGGTCTCAAATCGAAAGTCTTTCCGTTCTTGCTGTATCTGATTTTCCTGCAGAAAATCATCGCCGGCAATCGTCACACTGTTTTTATACGGGACGGCAGACTACTCCCGCCGAACAGGCATTTGTACATGGGCAAAAAAGAAGAGCCTCCACCCGAAGTTTTGGATGAGCATTAAAGACACATTAAATTACTGCTAACTTTGCAACAAACCTCCTATAGACAATATTCTTGATTGCAAGGAAATATCTTTTAAAATCCGCAATTATATTAGCAAACAAACTTCCGATAAGGATATGATTGATGATGTGTCGCAAGAAGTATTTTATAAAGTACACAACTCCATTTCAACACTCAATGACAGCGAAAAATTAGATGCATGTTTCACCTATGGAGTTTCGGAAATCCTTTAATTAGAATGATAATCCCCAATTTGGCTTCAAGAATCCCTGATTTGGCAACGTCGATGACGATTATTAGGAAGAATTTTGTTTCATCAAATTTATAAAACATAAATGATGCAAACAGAAAAAAAAAATCGCTCTGGTAACCGGAGCAAACAAAGGAATCGGATTTGAAATTGCCAAAGCACTTGCTGGCAGTGGATATCAGGTGTATATCGGTTCTCGTGATTTACAAAATGGGAAAGTCGCTGCTGAAAAAATCGGGGGTAAAACACAAGCTATTCAATTGGATATCACCGATGAAAATTCTATCAAAGAATCCGTCCGGCAAGTTCAGAATTCATCAGGGCATATAGATTTATTAGTCAATAATGCTGCTATTTCAAAAGTTAAAAATACAGGTTTAACTATGGAGGAGATGCTTGAAGCCGAAAAACCAAGTGTCGTATCTATTACAGATATGCGTATTGTTTGGAATACCAATGTATTCGGTACGTTAGCGGTGACGCAAGCCTATTTACCTATATTGCGCAAATCAGAAAGAGCCCGCATAGTAACAGTTTCAAGTGCTTTAGGGTCGCTTACCCTCAATTCCAATCCTGCAAATCCCTACCGCTCCAGTTTTGGTGCGGTTTATGGTGCCTCCAAAACAGCTCTCAATGGAGTGATGTTGTCTTTGGCTATAGAATTGGAAAGTGAGAACATTAAGGTAAATTTGGTGAGTCCGGGGTTTGCTGCTACCGCTCTCAATAATTTTCAAGGAACTGATACAGTGGAAGTAGGTTCTTTAGAACCCATACGTGTAGCTATGGCAGAAGATATCCCGAACGGAAGTTTTACGGGACCTAATAATATAGTTGGAACTGATACGAACGATATTCCTTGGTAGTGTAAAACCATAAAAATATAGGGAGTGCATATATTTTTATGGTTTTAAAGAATAAATTTTCAATGAAAAAAAAGAAAGTACTTTAAAGCGTTTCCGCTCCATATCAGAAATTCATCAGGCTTTTGGACTGCCTAAACCGCAACATCCGTTGATAAGTCTAACGTTTTTCAATGAGAATAATCCTTTCAATCCCGAGAATGCTCCAATTTATGATGTGTTGCATTTCTATAAAATAGCCTTCAATACTGAAAATGGTGGCAAACTAAAGTATGGTCAAGGCCATTATGATTTCAATGACGGAAGTATGCTTTTTATAGCTCCGAACCAATTAGTAGGAAGTTCGAAATCAGAATACAATAGCGAAAGACAAGGGTACATTTTGCTCATTCATCCAGATTTTTTGTTGGGCTATCCTTTGGCTAAGAAAATTAAAGAGTATGGTTATTTTTCTTATTCTGTAAATGAAGCCCTCTATTTATCCGATAGCGAAAAGGAAGTTATTCTTTCCGTTTATCATATTATTAAGCAAGAAATTGATAGCCGGGTAGGTGATTTTAGTCAGGATGTGATAATTGCTCAGATAGAGTTATTACTGACTTATGCCAACCGTTTTTACAAACGACAATTCGTAACACGGAAAGTAGTAAATAATGATGTCTTACAAAAGACAGAAATGATTTTGGATAAATATTTCAATAGACAGGAAACTGTGAAAAAGGGATTGCCAACGGTACAATTCTTATCGGAAGAATTGCATTTATCTCCGGGATATTTAAGTGATGTACTCCGTTCGCTCATCGGTGTAAATGCCCAGCAATATATTCACCTAAAGCTTATAGAAAAAGCAAAAGAAAAATTATCAACCACCAATTTATCCATTTCAGAAATCGCTTATGAATTAGGCTTTGAACATTCGCAATCGTTCAGCAAGTTGTTTAAGTCAAAAACTAATATTTCACCATTAGCATTTCGGCAATCCTTTAGCTGAAACGAAAATAGAATAACTTAGAAAATAGAATTACTTAACTGACTTAAGGCCCAGCACCCAACAATAAATAGGATGTGTGGAGAAAAGATAGTCCCGTATAAAACATCTTGTAACGCAAATCTTGTATGGCTTTGGTAATTGTTTACGACAATCAACTCTCTCTTTTTGATTATCTAGGGCTAGGAGATAATTTTGTCCAAAGATTTTTTATTAATCCTAGTTAGCCGCTTTGATAGATTCACACCTTTTATCGTTCCATCACTCAATAGTCTATAAATAGTTTTTGTAGAGCAGCCTACTATGATTGCTGCATCCTGGGCCGACAAATACTCCTTGTGTTTTAGAGCTTCCAGGTCCTTACTGATCTTGTTGTCTTTCCGACTTTTTACTTCTCCTCTTAGCTTCTTATTCTTCAATTTGATCTTATAATCTCTGCTATTACATGTGTGTGAACAATATCTTGTTTTTAATGTCTTAGCTATAAAATTTTTACCACAGAAATCACAGGTTGATTCTACCCTAATATTAGTGCCCATGATCTGGATTTTTAACTTACATAAACAAAGATAAGGAGATTTAAGGGTATATAAGGGTAAATAAGAAGAAATAAGGGTAAATAAGGGTAATTAAGGGGAAATAAGGGACATAATCTCGCCGAATTATTTTCTAAATATTGTGTTGTTAAATAGGAATTTATTTACAATAACCTATTTAATAACAAGGGTTTATGTGTATATTAGTCTCTGAGTAAAATTCTTTACTCAGAGATAAAAAAGTATGGATTAATTGGCGAAATTATTACAATGGATGCCATGAGGTGTAAATTTTTACACCTCGTTTATCATAATTGTGGACGAGGTGTAAACTAGGTGTAAATATATTCCTAACATGGGTGAAAATGGGAAAAGATAGAAGTGACGAAAATGTCCAGTATTACAGGGGTTTTAGTAGGTTTTATGGGGATTTGTAATCAAATAATACCAAATTAAATTTCCTGTTTATTTGCCAATACAAAAATTAGCAAAAATATTACCAAGCAGGTCATCATTGGTGATCTCTCCGGTGATCTCTCCAAAATAGTGCAGGGCTTCCCGAATATCGATCGCCAGCAGGTCGTCAGAAAGATTGTGGTTTAGCCCATCCTGAACCTTGTTAATTTCTTCCAGGGCTGAAAGCAGGGCATTGTAATGTCGACTGTTGGTTACAATGGTATTATTGTTACGCAGCTCGCCGGTGTTCACAAATTGCAGCAGCTTTTGTTGGAGTTCTTCCACGCCTGTTCCACTTTTAGCGGAAATTGGCAAATAGTGAGAGCCTTCTACAGAGCTCAGGGTGACATTAAGTTCTGCGATTTCAGATTCAGATGATTGATCTATTTTATTGGCAACAATGATTAAAGGCTTCTGCGGAAATTGATTCTTTATTTTTTCTATTTCTACCTTGAACCTTGAACCTTGAACCTTGAACTTTTCGGCGTCAAGCAGAAAAATAACCACCTGCGCCTGACTTATCTTTTCAAATGTTCTTTTGATCCCAATGCTTTCCACTACATCTTCGGTTTCACGAATTCCGGCAGTGTCAATAAACCTGAAGCCAATTCCCCCAATGGAAATCTCATCTTCAATGGTATCACGCGTGGTACCGGCAATTTCAGAAACTATCGCTCTTTCCTCGTTTAAAAGGGCATTTAGAAGTGTCGATTTCCCAACGTTTGGTTCGCCTACAATAGCTACGGGTATGCCATTTTTTAAAACATTTCCAACAGCAAAGGAATCGATAAGCTTTTTAAGCACATTTTGAATGCGGCTTACCAATTTTTTGAATTCATCGCGATTGGCAAATTCCACATCTTCTTCAGAGAAATCCAGTTCTAATTCTATTAAGGAAGCAAAATCAAGAAGTTCCTGTCGTAGTTTCTGAATTTTGTTTGAAAATCCTCCGCGCATTTGCTGCATCGCCATTTGATGGCTGGCAGCATTTTCCGAAGAAATAAGGTCGGCCACAGCTTCTGCCTGGCTTAGGTCCATTTTTCCGTTAAGGAAGGCACGTAAGGTAAATTCGCCGGCTTCGGCAGAACGACAGCCTCTTCTAATCAACAACTGAATGATCTCCTGCTGTATATAGGGGCTACCGTGACAGGAAACCTCGATTGTATTTTCTCCTGTATAAGATTTTGGCCCATGAAAAACTGAAACCAGTACCTCGTCGATAATTCTTTCTCCATCAATAATATTTCCAAGGTGTAGCGTGTGCGAAGGTTGATCTAAAAGGTCCTTTTTGCTTTTTGCTCTAAAAATGGGAGCTACCAGCTTCACTGCATCGGGCCCTGAAACTCTTATCACTGCTATAGCTCCGGCACCCGAAGGAGTGGCAAGTGCTACGATGTTGTCGTTCAATTTCATGATGCAAAAGTAGCGAAATGAAGTTAAAAGTTAGAAGTACTTAAATGTTGTAAATAAGGAATGTATCTGGTCGTTTAACCAGGCAATTCTGATTTTGACATTTATGAAGAGGAAAGCCCCACGGAATAAGAGAACTTACTTCCAAACCTATTTTTCCTATTATCTTAAATTTTAAGATAGCGAAAGAATGGAGGCTGCAAGTTAGAATAAAAAAACACTATCTTTTATAACATAGTACTATATTAAATCGTATATTTGAAGTGTAATCATCAATCAAATCAAAAATGGAATATTCAAACGCAACAATCATGAGAGAAGACAGACAGTTATTAATGCTTACGCACCTGAGTCAATTACTGGACCTGGTAACGGGGATTGGCGGATTTCTAGTTCCGCTGGTCATTTGGCTTACGCAAAAAGAAAAGGTTCTGGGGATGGACGCCCATGGAAAAATGATCCTGAATTTCCAGATCTCCCTTTTTATCTATTCTATTATTGCTATACCGCTCATCTTTCTGTTCGGACTTGGAATTCTCATTCTCATTGGTATCGGTATTATTGCAATAGTTTTTCCGATACTTAATGCAATAAAAGTCAACAATGGAGAAATTCCGTCTTATCCAATGAGCATAAATATATTAAAATAATATGCCTTGGGCGTTTAAAGAATAGTTTCCGCTTGAGGTAACACTAATAAAATTAGAAGCACAATTAAATAAAACGAACCTGCAAGGTGATTTTTCACTCTGTGGGTTTGTTTTTGAAGTATTGTCAAGCGTAGTGTATTCCCCACTCCGGCCAAAATGAATCTCCTTCCAAAAAAGAGAAAGGTATAAAGTAAAACACCCTCTAAAAAATGACATATTCAGAGGGTGTTTTTTTATCTAACAGCCACCGCAGGTGGCGATCTAAAATCTAAAATCTAACAGCGCAGCGGTCTAATTGTTCAACATTACCGGCATCACAAGCATTGTTACCTGCTCTCCATCATCCAACCCGTCTACAGGAGTAAGTATTCCTGCGCGGTTTGGAAGGCTCATTTCAAGCTGCACTTCATTAGCGTTCAGGTTAGAGAGCATTTCGGTAAGAAAACGGGAATTAAATCCAATTTGCATATCGTCTCCCTGGTAAGAACATGTAAGACGCTCCTCGGCCTTGTTGCTGTAATCTACATCTTCCGCAGAAATATTTAGTTCAGCCCCTGCAATCTTCAGGCGAACCTGGTGTGTTGTTTTATTAGAGAAAATAGAGACCCTTTTTACTGAGCTAAGGAATTGCCCGCGGTCAATGATCAGTTTATTCGGGTTTTCTTTTGGGATTACCGCTTCATAATTAGGATATTTTCCGTCAATTAGTCGGCAAACCAATGTGGTGTCTTCAAAAGTAAAACGTGCGTTTGACTCGTTGTATTCAATAATAACTTCAGAATCTGAACCCGAAAGAATTCCTTTTAACAGGTTCAGGGGTTTTTTCGGCATAATAAATTCTGCCGTTTGAGAAGCCGCAATATCATTTCGAGAATATTTTACCAGTTTATGAGCATCTGTAGCTACAAAAGTAAGGCTGTCCTGGGTGAACTGGAAAAATACTCCGCTCATTACAGGTCTCAGGTCATCATTTCCCGAAGCAAAAATGGTTTTGCTAATGGCCGTTGCTAAAATATCTCCCACAATAGCAGTACTGCTTGGCTCTTCAAGGCTCACAGCCTTTGGGAATTCTTCACCGCCGGCATAAGCTAGGGCATACTTCCCGTGGTTAGAACTTAGCTCAATGGTATTGTTATCTTCCACTACAAAAGTCAGCGGCTGTTCCGGAAAGGTCTTTAATGTTTCCAGTAACAGGCGGGCAGGCACTGCAATTTTTCCTTCAGAATCAGATTCTACAGAAAGTTTGGCAGACATTGTAGTCTCCAAATCTGATGCAGAAACGGTAAGTTCATCTTGATTTAATTCAAAAAGGAAGTTATCCAGAATAGGCAGAGTGTTGTTATTGTTAATCACACCCCCCAGTATTTGTAGCTGTTTTAGCAAATATGTGCTCGATACAATAAATTTCATTGGCTTCGTAATAAGTTAATCTTGATACAAATATATCCTAATCCTTCAAAAGGCATGAAAGCAGGAGTCATTTTTTATTAACAGTAAATCCTCTAAAATACCTTTCAAAAATGTCATTTTCAGCACCTTATGTTTTTTATATTCTGAAATTGTTAATAAACAAAGGCTTTCCTGAAGAAGTGCTTCTACTTTACGTATTTATTTCTCCTTATTACCCTAAACAATCCTGCAAACAGTGCCAGCAGGCCAATTGGGAGTGCAATATTCATCATTTGCCAGAAGGTTCTTTCCTCTTCCACTTTTTCGGGGTCAAGAAATGCTATTTTCACCTCTTTACTCCGAATGTTGATGAGTCCGCGGTCATCCAGGAGATAATTGACTGCATTAAGTAAAAATTCCCTGTTGCCATATGTTGTGCCTGTATAACGATCATAACCCAACTCAAGCGGCTCCCCTCGCTGTAACTGATTTTTAATGACATCACCATCGCTTATCACCAGCATTTTTGTCTCTTCACTTTTACTTCGGAAGTTATTAACCTCAAATGGCAAAATTCGGTTGTCATAAACTGAACTGAAATTTCCTTCAAAAAGAACGGCTAAAGGCAATTCACCTGAAGTAAATTCTGATGGGTCGGGCTTTGCCGTGATCTCTTCCAAACTTATTTCCCTTGGGAGTCCCACAACTGAAGATCGGGGAGAAGTAGCCAGGAGTACTGTTTTATCAATGTTATTTTTGAGGGTGTCGATGGGGCTGGCGTATTCAAACTTTACTGCCTCCAGGTTGTTAACCACAGGATGAGTGGAAGGAGAGGAAGAAAGCGGAAAATAAAACCAGGGATAAGGATTGAACTGGGCGTTGTTGCCCGAACCAGTAGCCAAAACTATAGGAGCCGAGTAAAGGTCTTTGACAAGTGCCGGGTTAATTCTTAAGCCGTACTTAAAGAAATAATCTCCTAAGTTCAGGTCGCGGGGTAGGGCAAAGGCAGTTGCTGCAGGCGTGAAAAGGCTGTCGGTTTCCATCGCAGCATGTTCTATAAGCCATAATTGTTTTCCGCCGTTCATGAGGTATTGGTCTAACACCAATTTTTCGGCTTCTGTGTAAGGTTCAGTGGGTTTAGCTTCTATCACCAAATCATACTCCTTAAGCTGCGCCAGGGTTCCCTGAGGATCTACAGTAACAGAATCTAAGGTAAACGGTGCTATGTAATAATATTCCTGAATTTTCCTGATAAAGTCGGCTATATACCTGTCTTCAAGCTCACCGTTACCTCGCATTACCGCCACTTTTTTACGCTTTGGCTCCAGTAGTTTTGAGAAAGCGTCGGCAAAAGCATATTCCAGTTGTTGTACCGATGCTGCCACACGATCTTCGGTGGTTGCTCCCAACTGGTTTTTTAGTAAAGGAATGGCAACCGATTTATTTCCGAAGTTGGCCATGGCCCAGGGAAATACTATGGCTTCACTTGTCCTGCCGTTCTCCACCACATTGATACGTGCCGGGGTCATCCCCATTTCATAGAATTGTGTGGCAATATCATTAGCATTGCCGCCTTCCTCAAGTGGATTGGTAAACCGGTATTTGATTTGAGGGTTTACAGCTGCAAATTCTTCGAGCAGCTGCCTGGTCTCTACCTGTAACCTCCTGAATTCGGGTGGAAATTCTCCTTCCAGAAAAACATCGATAATTACAGGCGCTTCGGCTTTGGAAATGATTTCTTCTGAAGCTTCAGATAAAGTATAGCGTTTATCAGCAGTGAGATCAAACCTTCCGAAGAAATTATACGAAAGCACGTTAATCCCGATGATTGCGAGCAACAACAAAATTACCTTCCAAAAATGCGATTTTTGAGACTTCATTTCAGGATTGTTTTTTCTTGTTAAGAATAAAGCTGGTGAGCGCCAGGAAAAGAAAGATGAAACTTAAAAAATAAATGACATCCCGGGTATCAATAATCCCCCGACTAATGCTCTCATAATGTGCATTGAGACCCAGTTCTTCCACTCCAAACGATCCACTGCCAAATATATTTAGGGTTGCCAGGGCTTCAAAAGCAAAGTAAGCGATGAAGCAAAGAAAAATGGCAAGTATAAAGGATACTATTTGATTTGGCGAAAGTATTGAAGCAAAAATTCCGAGGGCGGCATAGCAGGCGCCAAGAAAGATGAGCCCAAAATAGGAACCAAGAATGACGCCGCTGTCCAGGTCTCCGCCAGGACTCATTAAATACCAGATAGCCACAATGTACAGCAGCGTTGGTAAAATGGCAAGAAGTATTAAAACAAGAGCACCCAGGTATTTACCCAGTACCAGTTCTACAGTCGTTAAAGGTTTGGTAAGGAGCAATTCTAATGTTCCCTGTTTTATTTCTTCGGAAAAACTCTTCATGGTAATTGCCGGAATGAGAAATAAAAACACCCAGGGTGCAAGCGTAAAAAAAGGCTCCAGATTGGCAAACCCGCTGTCCAGGATATTATACTCACCTTTAAAGACCCAAAGAAAAAGTCCGTTCACCACGAGAAATAGCCCTATGACCAGATAGCCTGTGGGAGAGGCGAAAAATGCGTTTATTTCTTTCTTTAAAACTGCTAACACTTTTTAATGTATAATGTATATTGAATATTGTTTAATGTAAAAAATCCAAATTCCAATCCATTTTAAACCTTAAACCTTAAACCTTGAACCTTGAACCTTGAACCTTGAACCTTGAACCTTGAACCTTGAACCTTAAACTTTGAACCTTGAACCTTGAACCTTGAACCCGAAACCTACTGCCTACTTAAAATTGCGTACTGCCTACTGAACCTGAGGTCCACATTTTATCCACGCTCCATGCTTCAGGTTTAGCGGCAAACATTTTCCTGGTCTGGCTCCAAACTTCTTTAAAAAGGGAAGAACCGCGATAATTTTCCAGGGCCTCTTCATTTTGCCAGTAACTGTACGTAAAAAAGATATTTTTATTGTTCTTATCTCGATAGAGTTCTAAAAATTCACAGCCTTCAAAGCCTCTGATCTTTTCTTTATTCTGTTTAAATAGCTCCTGAAAATCTTCAGTTTCTGAAGTTTCAAAAGTCATTTTTACGATCCGGATTAACATATTATTTTCAACTTATATTTAAAAATTTACATCAAAGAAAAACAGTAAAAAAAGAGTAGATTAATTCTAATCAACTATTCACTATACCTAATTAACCAATAACAAACACGGAATTAACCAGTAACAAACACGGACAACTGAGAACCTAAAACTGAAAACCGTCTTTGCGCTAAACAAAATCCACCGTTACCGTATCCCTGTACTCGAGTCCGAAGAGGGTAGAGGCACTGCCCACCGTACTGGGATTACTCTTGTAGATCGCCAGTTCAATATATCCTCCCGAATTAAAGATGGCCAGTTTTTTACCATCTTCCCGGTTGATCATATCGGTGTCAAAATTGATGGCTTCGCTGTAGGTGTTATAGATATCGGTAAAAGTAGCGGTCCTGGCACGCATACTAAACTTTCGGCCTTTGCCAATTTTCTCAAAAAGCTTCTTCGGTATATTTGTCACCACGTTGCCGTAATTGTCAATGTAGATTACATTTCCTTTGATTTGGTTCATTTCAGGATTGATAAGGGTTTCCATTTCCTTTAGCTGCTTTATTCCGGGAATGGATTTTCCGATAACTTCCAGGGTGCCACCTCTTGACAGGTGACCGGCAACTTTCACAAATACATCCAGAACCGGAAAATTACTCTGAACCTTATCATGTATATTGATCTCTACAATCTTTTCGGGAACATATTCCGAAGCAATTAAAGAGAGGATACCATTGTTGGCACAAATGAAGTAATGCCCGTCAAGTTTTAATGCAATATGTTTATTTTCAGGCGTAAGTTCAGAGTCTACCCCAATAATATGAATACTGCCTGCAGGAAAGCTTCTGTAGGCGTTTTTAATGATGTAAGAGGCTTCAGTAATGTGAAACGGGGCGATGGAGTGGGAGATGTCTACAATCTTTGCCGAAGGTACCTCGGTGTAAATCGCTCCTTTAACTGCCCCTGCAAAATGATCTTTTTCCCCAAAATCTGTCGTTAAGGTAATTATGGCCATGGGCAATTTCTAATAATATTTTTCCTAACTTAAGCCTTTATTTAGCTAAGTTTGTAATGCAAATCTAAAGATAATTAACTCATTTTTTAAATTTAATCCGGTCGCTTTTGAACGAACTTATCATTGAACTTTCTGAAATTAGTCCCAGAGATTTTTTTGGGGAACAAAATTCACATATCGAGCTTTTGAAGAAATATTTTCCAAAGCTTAAAATTGTGGCAAGAGGCAATAAACTTCGCATTTACGGTGACGAAGAAATGCTCGAAGAATTTGACAGGAGGTTCAATATGCTTATAGACCACTACGGAAAATTCAATCGTCTCGATGAAAATTCCATAGAACGGGTACTTACCAGTGAGAGTAAAGAAGACTATGAAACTTCAAATGAAAGCGGGGAAGTGCTGGTTCACGGCGTGAGTGGCAGGATGATTCGCGCTCAAACAGCCAATCAGCGTCGCCTGGTAGAGTTGATGAAGAAGAATGATATGGTTTTTGCCATTGGTCCCGCCGGTACTGGAAAAACATATACGGGGGTGGCTTTGGCAGTAAAAGCGCTAAAGGAAAAGCAGGTAAAAAGGATCATTCTTACCCGGCCTGCTGTAGAAGCAGGAGAAAACCTCGGTTTCTTACCCGGTGACCTTAAAGAAAAGCTCGATCCATACATGCAGCCGCTCTATGATGCGCTGCGCGATATGATCCCACACGAGAAGCTGGAAAGCTACATCGAAAAAGGAGTGATACAAATAGCTCCCCTTGCTTTTATGCGGGGCCGTACACTAGACCATGCTTTTGTAATTCTCGATGAAGCACAAAATACCACCCATGCCCAAATGAAAATGTTCTTAACCCGAATGGGAAAGAGTGCAAAGTTCATGGTAACGGGTGATCCCGGCCAAATTGACCTTCCAAAAAGGGTGACTTCAGGGCTTAAAGAAGCAATTCTTGTCTTGCAGGATGTTGATGGGGTGGGAATTATTCATCTTGATGATAAGGATGTTATTCGCCATAAACTCGTGAAGAAGATCATCGCTGCTTATAAAAGAATAGAAAACGCCGAATAAAAATGTCATTTTTGAGATCCTGCGCTAGCAGGATCTTTTCATATAACCTCATATTTTAATGAACACTATTACCGCTACCAATTTTAATTTTCCGGGACAGAAAGAAGTTTATAAAGGAAAAGTTCGGGATGTTTACACCCTTGAAGATAACCGGCTGGTCATGATCGTGACCGACAGGCTATCGGCCTTTGATGTTGTAATGCCAAAAGGAATTCCTTATAAAGGACAAATCCTCAACCAGCTCGCTACAAAAATGATGAAAGCTACAGAAGATATCGTGCCCAACTGGCTACAGGCCACACCCGATCCTAATGTGGCAGTAGGGGAGAGCTGCGAGCCTTTTAAAGTTGAGATGGTGATAAGAGGATATCTCACCGGTCATGCTGCCAGAGAATATGCCAGCGGAAAACGAAGTCTATGCGGAGTACATTTACCCGAAGGTATGAAGGAAAATGAAGCTTTTGCCGCACCTATTATTACGCCCACCACCAAGGCAGATTCAGGCGAGCATGATATGGATATTTCGCGCGAAGAGATACTCAAAAAAGGAATTGTTTCTGAAGCAGATTACAACACTCTCGAAATCTATACCCGACAGCTTTTTCTTCGTGGAACCGAGCTTGCAAAAAAAAACGGGCTCATCCTGGTTGATACAAAATATGAATTTGGTAAAACAAAAGATGGAGAAATAGTACTTATCGACGAGATCCACACGCCCGATTCTTCCCGCTATTTTTATGCTGAAGGTTATCTGGAAAGACTGGAATCTGGAGAACCACAAAAGCAACTTTCCAAAGAATTTGTGAGGCAATGGCTTATTCAGAATGGCTTCCAGGGAAAAGAAGGTCAGCAAATTCCGGAGATGAGCGAGGAGTACATCAATTCAGTTTCCGAACGTTATATTGAACTTTACGAACAAATTACCGGCGAACAATTCATAAAAGCCGACATCTCAAGGATCGAAGAGCGGATTGAGAAAAATGTGCTGGAGTTTCTTAGGAGTTAGGATTGAAGAAGTTAGATTTTAGAAATACGAAGTTAGAAGTCAGTTTAACAGATTGCCAGGTTGAGCTTTTTTCATGATCGGTAGGGCGTGAAAAAAATGTTCGAAGCCGCTATTTGAACAATGTCTCTCAGAAAATAAATTGCCCCGACTTTCGAGTCGGGAACTAATGCGATCCAGTTCAACAGGGCTTTAGCCCAACCTGTGTTCCAGATAAGCGCCTATTATGTCACCTTAGATATTTTCAAACCTATAGGGCCACACCCAGAACTATCTAAAAAAATTATAGTCTTACTTTTCTTACCACTGCCTGCTTAACCTTGCGCACTGCCAACTGAAATGAACTTCCCTGATTAGTGTTGACCGGTTTTAGATATTAATTTTCATTATCAAAAATAGTAATTATTGGACGGTCTTTTGTTTTAAGGGTTAACCAATAATTAATGAACTTTTCTGGATTTCTTTTCCCCAGATGATCGTGTGATCTTTTGTTGTTATAGTTGTTCACTGCTTTATTTATCTGGCTCTTGAGCTGATTAAAGGTTTTTGGCTTCCAATGATCCAGATACTCTTCTTTAATTGTTCTGTTAATCCTTTCGGCATAGGCATTGTCCTGGGCGCTTAAAGCCATACTTATAGTTGTTTTATTTGATTTTAAAAGATCTGTGTAAGACTTATAAGTGTACTGGCTTCCACGATCTGAGTGATGGATTTTTGGAGCTTTATTATCTTTTAAAGCCATCTTTAAAGCCTTTAGGTTTGCTGTCCCTCTCATGTGATCGGAGACTTCATAACCCACTATTTTCTTAGTGTAAACATCTATAATAAAGACTGCATAATAAAATCTATCTCCTACCCTGTAGTAAGTAATATCGCTTTGCCATACTACCGAAGGTGCATTGATCTCTATGCCTTTTATTTTATTGGGATAGTAGATGCTACCTGCAATGGTAGTACGCCTGTAGTTCTTTTTCCTTTTGAGACGATAACCTAATTGCATAAAAGTCTCAACAAAGCGATCTCTTCCAATAAAATTAGGCTTTAAGGTATAATACATTTTCTCCACCCCACAACCAGGATGGTCTCTACGAATATCATCGGCTTCAGACATTAACTCCATCAAGCGACGATCAAATAAAGTCTGTCTTCGCGCATATTGATGTACAGCCTGTTTACTGATTCCAACACTTTCATAAAGTTGATTCATAGAAAAACTTATTTGTTTTTTGTTTTCCCTGAACCATGTGATTGTGGGGTGCTGTAGTTTTTTTTAATGTCGATATCCAGCTCTGTCTTGGCTAATTCGATCATTTTTTCAAAATACTCTACCTGGATCTGTTTACGTCCTAAAGCAGCTTCAAGTTCCTTGATCCGGGATGCCATTTCCTGCATCTTTTTTTCGCTACTGTCTTTCATTTCTACAACTCTAAAACCTTTCTCGTTAAAGGTAGAAAATTTATAAATCCAGCTATAAATGGAGTTATTACTTACACCGTGTAGCTTCTCAAGCTGAGGAACACTATAGTCTCCACTTTCAAAGTCTGCTACAATTTGTTTTTTAAACTCTAAGGAATAATGTCTGTGCTTCTTTACCGAGCGAATGTTTGCTTTCATATAAGTTGATTTTAGTGGTCAACCTATATCAGGGACATACAAAATTCGTATTTCTACCTTCGTAAATCTACCTTCGTACTTCATTTCACTTCCAGCACCAGCAAATAATCAGGGCCTCCTGAAAGAGGGTAGCCTTCAATTTTTTCAGCAACCAAAGTGACCTTTTCCTCTACATAATCATTCAGGTCTACTGCATCACTTTTGAGAGCATAGAACTTGTCGTCTGCAGTAGTAATGGTATGGGTGCCGTATTGGTAAGAGGTTATTCCCTGTTCCCGAATGATGCCGGTCAATTCCATGGTTTTCTCATTTGCTTCAGCCGAAGCGGGATGATCTTGCTTAGCCTGGCTGTTATTGCAGGTTTGTAGAGATAATAGTAAAGTAACTCCTGTAAAAATAATAAGTGCTAATTTCATAAGTAGTTTTAATGGTTAGTCTTCATATAATTTAAGCCGATTTTGCAGCTGCCTCACTTCATTCTGTAAGTGGGAAACCCGGTCAAGTAAATGATTTATAGCCTCTATGCCTTCCAGGTTTATATCCAGGTCATAATGCAGGCGCATCAAGCGTTCCAGCTCCCTTATTTGCTCCTGTTCTATGTATTCATTTTCTTCAATAATCACTGTCTGTATCAGGCCGTGTTCGGTGAGCGATTGTATAAACGAATACTCCAGTTTGTGGCAGTGACAAAATTCTACGATTGAGATATATTGATCATCCATTTTTTCGCAGTTTTTTCAGTTCCTGTAAAAGTTCCTTTTCGCGCGTACTCAGATGGGTTGGGATCTTTAGGGTATAAGTTATAAATAGATCACCAAATTTGCCATCTTTTTTATACACCGGAAAGCCTTTTCCTTTCAGCTTTACGGTAGTGCCATTTTGAGTTTCAGGCTTTACGGTAAGTTTTACCTTTCCGTCAAAAGTATCCACCATGAGTTCGCCGCCCAATATAGCCGTAAAAATATCCAGCTCCACGTCTTTATAAAGATGCTGCCCTTCGCGTTTAAACGTGCTGTTGTTGTTAATGGCAAAAGTGAGGAGCAAATCTCCGCTGGGCCCGCCGTTCATTCCTTCGCCACCATAGCCTTTAATCCGTATGGTTTGCCCGTTTTCCACTCCTGCAGGAATGGTGATCCTTATGTTCTTTCCGTTTACGGTAAGGGTTTGTTTGTGGGTTCTGTAAACATCGGTGAGGTTAAGTTGCAGTTCGGCGTTGTAATCCTGCCCCCTAAAACGCGTGGTTCTCTGTCTTCCGCCAGCAGCTCCTCCAAACATAGATTCAAAAAAGTCTGAAAAATCCCCACCTTCAAATCCGCCGCCGCTAAAACTCTCTGCACCGCCAAATCCTGCGGTTCTTCCGCCAAAACCGCCACCAGACTGCCGCTGATACTGTTGTTGGGCTTTTGCTTTTTCAAATTCTTCGGCATGTTGCCAGTCTTTGCCGTACTGGTTGTATTTTTTCCGCTTTTCGGGGTCTATGAGCACTTCGTGAGCCTCATTGATCTGCTGAAATTTCTTTTGGGCAGCGGTGTCGTTTGGGTTGAGGTCGGGGTGGTATTTTCGGGCCAGCTTTCGGTAAGCCTTCTTAATATCACTTTTAGTAGCATTCTTATCCAGCTCTAAAACCTTGTAATAATCGATAAATTCCATAGGTTTTTCTGAAGTTTAAAAAATCCTGTATTTATTTAAAGATACATATTTCAGAAAAAATAACGAACGTGGGTAACATTTATTCCTTCGGAAAAATACCTCTCAAAAATGTCATTTTTGAGTACCCACTGAAAATTTATTTGTTTTTGAAGAAGCTTTTCCTAATTTTAAAAAATGGAAAATCTACAATTACGCACCTTTGCCGACTATAAGAAGGCTTACAAAAAAAGCATAAAAGATCCTGAAGCTTTTTGGGATGAAGTAGCATCTACTTTTACCTGGCAGAAAAAGTGGGATAAAACCCTGGAATGGGATTTTAAAAAACCAGAAGTAAAATGGTTTCAGGGCGGAAAGTTGAATATCACAGAAAACTGCCTTGACCGTCACCTGGACACCCTGGGAAATAAAACTGCCATAATTTGGGAACCTAACGACCCTGATGAGGAATCCCGCTACATTACTTATAGGCAGCTTTTTGTAAAAGTTTCCCATTTTGCGAATGTGCTCAAGAACAATGGCATTAAAAAAGGAGACAGGGTTTGTCTTTATATGCCCATGATCCCCGAACTGGCCATTGCTATGCTTGCCTGCGCCCGTATTGGCGCTGTTCACTCTATTGTGTTCGCCGGATTTTCCAGCTCTGCCATTGCAAAGCGGATTAATGATTCAGATTGTAAGATGCTCATCACGGCAAATGAAGTTTACAGAGGTTCCAAAAAGGTGAATTTAAAGGAGATGTGTGATAAGGCCCTGGAGCAAACTCCCGGGGTGGAAACAGTAATTGTTTATCGCCGTACAGTAGAACCAACACCTATGAAAGAGGGGCGGGATAAGTTCTGGTTTGATGAACTTCAAAAAGCCGAAAAAGAATGCCCTCCAGAAGTTATGGATGCCGAAGATATGTTGTTTATACTTTATACTTCAGGCTCAACAGGAAAACCTAAGGGCATGGTGCATACAGTGGGAGGTTATCTCGTGGGTACTACTTACTCCTTTCAAAACGTGTTTCAGCTAGAGAAAGATGATGTGTACTGGTGTACTGCCGATATTGGCTGGATCACGGGTCACTCCTATATTATTTACGGTCCGCTGGCTTCGGGTGCCACTACCGTGATGTTTGAAGGAATTCCCAGTTACCCTGACTACGGAAGGTTTTGGGATATTGTAGATAAATTAAAGGTCACCCATTTTTATACTGCCCCTACAGCAATAAGATCGCTTGCTAAACAACCCCTGAGTTTTGTAGAGAATCATGACCTGTCTTCTCTCAAAGCCCTCGGAAGTGTAGGCGAACCAATTAATGAGGAAGCCTGGCACTGGTATAATGATAATGTTGGGAAAGGAAATTGCCCTGTGGTTGATACGTGGTGGCAAACCGAAACCGGCGCTATCATGATTTCACCGCTTGCCGGGATCACCCCTACCAGGCCAACTTTTGCCACCCTGCCACTGCCGGGTGTACAGCCTGTGCTAATGGATAATGAAGGAGAGGAGATCCCCAATACCACCGAACCTGTTGAAGGTAGGCTGGCCATTAAGTTCCCCTGGCCATCTATTGCGCGTACTATTTACGGTGACCATCAACGTTATAAAGAAGTCTATTTTTCTACTTTTGAAAACAATTATTTTACAGGTGACGGGGCATATCGCGATGCCACAGGTAACTATCGAATTACAGGAAGGGTTGATGATATCGTTATTGTATCTGGTCACAACCTGGGAACTGCTGCCATAGAAAATGCTATTGATGAACATGAAAACGTAGTAGAGAGTGCGGTAGTAGGTTTTCCACACGAAGTTAAAGGGAATGCACTTTATGCT
This sequence comes from Salinimicrobium sp. TIG7-5_MAKvit, assembly GCF_049569215.1. Lineage (GTDB taxonomy): Bacteria > Bacteroidota > Bacteroidia > Flavobacteriales > Flavobacteriaceae > Salinimicrobium > Salinimicrobium profundisediminis. Next base: position 3,324,482 of record NZ_CP145903.1, read on the forward strand.
TACGTTATTCTCTACGATAAAGTGGAACCTTCGGAAGAATTGGAAAAAGAAATCAAAGATATTGTTTCTCAAACCCTGGGCCCAATTGCAAAACCTGAAAAGATCCAGTTTGTTAGCGGACTTCCAAAAACGCGAAGCGGTAAAATTATGAGGAGGATTCTAAGGAAGATCGCCTCTAATGATACCGATAATCTTGGGGACACTTCAACGCTGCTCAACCCCGAAATTGTGGATGAGATCATGGCCGAGGCTAAGCATGATTAAATTGGCGTAGAAAAAATAATTAATTTACAGGGAGATGAATTTTTAGGATTAAAGCTTTAATAGTTCCTTTAATTTCATCTCCTTTTTCTTGTCGATTTTTCCGAGGATCTTTAGGAAAGCTATTGCAGTAATGAATGCATCGCCAATTGCGGTATGCCTGTCTTTAACATCAATAATAAAAGCTTCGGCAATTTCATCTAGGGAATAATTTTTCTCCCTGTCTATGAGGTTGGAGTTTAATAACGTCTTCCTGTACAAATATCCCGTATCCAAAACCGGATTTTTCAATTTTGGCAATCCCTTTCTTTTCAATGCTGAATTGATCATTTTAATATCAAAAACCGCGTGATGGGCAACCAGGGCGGCATTCCCTATGTACTTTAAAAATTTGCGGATAGCTTCTTCTTCTGCAAGGCTTTCAGTTTTTTCCTCCTTAAGTATACCGTGAATTTTCACCGATTCGGGATTAAATCTTTCCTGCTGTAAATAATGCTCGAAAGTTTGAGAAACATCTAATTCATTAGACTTCACTTTCACAGCACCAATACTCAGGATTCTGTCGTTTTTATAATCAAAGCCCGTTGTCTCTGTATCTAAAACAACAAAAGTTGTCTGCGAAACTAATGCAGGTAGTTCCTCCTGAAATTTCGCTTCGTAAGCGTTCCAGAATTCTGGGTAATCTGGACTTTCTTTTCTAAAAAAATTAAACATGATATCCCGAAATTTCGAATCTAATCTTTACAAGATCCTGCACTTCTTTTAAGCTTCTAAAGCACCGTTTTAACTTCATTTTTTCCTCCTTACTTAGTTCTTCGAGTTTGATGAACCTGCCGTTATTACGTTCTTTAATACCTTGTTTTGTTCGAAATTTCAGAAGAGCTTTAGATGCAAATGAACAGGCGAGGTAAAGTTCACTGTTTGATGGTTCCAGTTGTGCCAGTTTATCAAATCTTTCGGAAGTATTGCTCAAATTTTTAACCTCGTGGGAGAGGATCAAAAGCCTTCCTGCATCTGTGAGGGGTGTTATGGCTCTCTTTTTAATATCAAAAGTGTCTTTGTTTTCCCCATCATGTTCTACTACGAATTGCCTAAAAAATCCAAGAGGCGGCGGATTTCTTAATGTAACTGCAGCCAGGGCAGAAGTGAATCTTCTGTTGTTTCTGGTTAATTCAAAAATGTGGTCAGATAGTGCGTTAGATAATTTTACATTTCCGTAAGAGATATCAAAATCAAAGAATATTGAACTTAGCAGCAATTCATCATTTCCTGCGTTAGTGATCCATAGTGCCACCTGCTCTTTCCATTCCGAAAGACTTTTACACCATTGCTCATTTTTCGCCATTGTATTTACGGGGCAATATTCATAACCTATTATACTCAGGCGTTTATTTACCTTTTTTGCCAATTCAAGAAAATAAGCTTTGGTAGCAGCATGATGTTCAGGGGCAACATCTGCAAAAATTATGGCGTTGTCCTGGTCGGTTTGCAGCAGTTGCTCTTTCCGGCCCTGGCTCCCTAAAGACAGCCAGGCAAATTCGGCTGGGGGAGGAGCAGGCATTTTTTTAATACATCTTTCTACGATCCTTTTTATAGAGGCATCATTAAGTTCAAAAATGATCTTTGAGATAAGGTTTAGAGGAATATTACTTTCAAGATACCCCCTTAGCAACAAAGTAATTTTATTCCGGATCTTCTTCAGTTCATTGGTGCTGTTGGACCGCTGAATAGCCTTCATAAGTATCGAAGGGTTATTCCCTTCAGACAGCATGATGTTATGAGCAGAAAGAATCCCGATGACCTGTGAATTTGGAGTGCCGTCTTCAGTAATACAAATATGGTCAATCCCGTGTTTCATCATAGTGAGTTGCGCCTGCGAAATAGTAATGCCTTTTGAATAACAAATCACAGGGGAACTCATGATTTCTGAAACAGGAACTGCTTCAAGAGCCATTTCGTTAGCAACAAGGTCTCTAAAATTTTCATCGGTAACTATACCCACAGGAATATTGTCTTCTACAACAACAAGAGAACCTACCATTCTGGATTTCATTTTCTGTGCTGCTTTTTGAACAGTGGTGGCAGGAGAAATGGTAATTACTTTACGGGTAATGGGTGCCGGTTGTAATTCAAAAAGATTTTGCGCTGCAACTACGGGGGGAGTTGAGGTGAGAAGTTTTCCTTTGTCTCCCGAAGCATAAGGGTTTCGGGTATTTGAAGCAAAACTCTGCAATAAAAATTCTCTTACCCTCGGATGATTTTCTGCAATGGGTTTAAAGATATCAATAGGAATTCCATACAATATAGACTCTTCGACGGCCAGGGTTTCCAGCAGGTAATTTTCTTTCGCAAACAATGGCCGCAACCCAAAAATATCGCCTTCATCACATTTATCTATGGTCTCAAAAATGTCATTTTGGGGCTTTAATACTGAAACCGCTCCCTTATTGACCACGTAAAAGTACTGATGCTGTTCTTCTCCGGCTTTAAAAATGCTTCTTCCTTTTTCAACATAAACCACTTTCACTTCGCTGGCAAGGGTGTAAAGCTGTTCTTGCTGAAGCAGGTCAAACGGCGGAAAATTCTTCAGAAAATCGGCTATCCTGGCTGCTATGGTGTTTTTCATACAGCTAATTTAGGCAAAAGAAATATGTGGAATATTCTATGCTGAAGCCTTTTTTAAGAAATTTCAGAAGGATTTTTTTCAGCAGAAAATGAAAGGCAAATTAAGATATAGCTTCTTTTTCTTCCAGTTCTATTTCAAAATCTTTGAGTAATTCAAGAAGTACTTCTTCAGTCTGTGAAAGATTAGGTTTGGAAGTGCGTTTTCTTTCCACCTTTTTGAAATAAGTAACAATATCCCCGGTTTCATAAAGCTTGACCACGTGTGGGTGTACGTAATAACTGCGGCATACGCTACGCGTATTGTTCAAAGCTTCGGCGGCGGCATCATAAGCTTCAAGAATGTTCTTTTTATTCTGCTTTTCTTCTTCAGTAAAACCTATTTCCCGAAGTTTCTCAAAAAATATCTTAGTAGCGCTCCAGGTCCTGAAATCTTTAGCCGAAAAAAGTGCGCCGCTCAAATCCTGTATGTACTCGTTGACCATCCCGCTATCAATGCTGTGCTTTTTTCCGTCTTCCCCAATATATTTGAAGACCTCCCAACCCGGAATTTCCTCACATTGGTTCACCAGCTTAATGAGCTTCTTATCGCGTACCGATACCGTATTTTCAATGCCGTGTTTCCCAAAAAAGTTGAATTGCATTTCCCCTTTTGAGATCTTTACATGCCGACTTCTAAGTGTGGAAAGTCCGTAAGATTTGTTTTGTTTGGCGTAAGTCTCATTACCAATGCGAATGTGGGTTTCCTCCATGAGCCTTATAATCAGGGCCAGCACTTTCTCCTGCGGCATGCCCTTTTTGTCAAGGTCTTTGTCTACCTGCGCCCGAATTTCAGGTAAAACTTTTCCGAAGGAGATCATTTTGTAAAACTTGGTGAGATTTCTAAGCTTTGTCCAGTCGGGGTGGTACATGTACTGCTTGCGTTGCTTGGCATCCAGCCCCACGACCTGTAAGTGCCCGTTGGAGTGGGGGCAGATTCGCACTTTTTCCCACGCTGGTGGGATTACCAGTTTTTTGATCCTTGCCAGGGCCTCTTCATCTTTTACAGGCTCTCCCTCGTGCAGGTATTGATATCCTTTTCCTCTTTTGCGGCGTTCTATGCACAGGTCGTCTTCAGAAGTATATTGAAGATTTGCCTTTTCGGCGGCCAGGTCTGGGTTAGAGATGAGTGAATTTACTTCATCTGAAGAAAGCACCATGAATTTTTTTTCCTAAATATAGTTTTCATCGATATCTCTTCTATGTAAAGAAATGTGAAAACTTCAGAAAAAATAAAGCCTCCTAAAAAAAGGAGGCTCAAAAATGGCATTTTTGGATGCTATTTATTCAAAGTAGCTAAAGGTATCCCCATCCTTTAGTTGCAATAAACTTTCATAGATCAATTTGATAACGTTTTCAACATCATCGCGGTGCACCATTTCAACAGTGGTGTGCATGTAGCGTAGGGGAAGGGAGATCAAAGCCGATGCCACACCGCCGTTGCTGTAGGCAAATGCATCAGTATCTGTCCCTGTCATTCTTGAAGAAGCCATACGTTGGAAAGGGATCTGTTTGTCTTCAGCAGTTTGGATGAGAAGATTGCGCAGTTTGTTTTGAACGGCCGGTGCATACGAGATTACCGGGCCATCTCCAATTTTGGTAAGGCCGTTGGTCTTTTTCTCGATCATGGGGGTAGTGGTGTCGTGCGTAACATCGGTCACTATGGCAACATTAGGTTTAATGCGCTGGGTGATCATTTCGGCACCTCTTAGGCCAATTTCTTCCTGTACCGAATTTGTAATGTAAAGTCCGAAAGGTAATTTCTTCTTATTCTCCTTCAGCAGACGGGCAACTTCAGCAATCATAAAACCTCCAATGCGGTTGTCGAGAGCACGGCAAACAAATTTGTCCTTATTCAGAATAAAAAACTCATCGGGGTAGGTGATCACACAGCCCACGTGAACGCCCAGGGCTTCCACTTCCTCTTTAGAAGAGCAGCCAACATCTATAGAAATATTGTCAAGTTTTGGAGCCTGTTCCTTCTCCTTATCGCGGGTATGGATAGCTGGCCATCCAAAAACCCCTTTTACAATACCATTTTTGGTGTGAATGTTTACCCTTTTGGAAGCGGCGATTTGATGATCACTGCCGCCATTACGAATCACGTAGATAAGTCCGTCGTCGGTTATATAGTTCACATACCACGAGATCTCATCGGCGTGACCTTCTATTACTACCTTATATTTTGCTTTGGGGTTTATCACTCCCACGGCGGTACCGTAAGTATCTGTAATGAACTCATCAACATAAGGTTCTATGTAATTCATCCACAGCTTTTGGCCTTCCCATTCGTAGCCTGTAGGCGCTGCGTTATTTAAATATTTTTCTAAGAAATCTATCGACTTTTCAGTAAGAATTTTTTCCTGACTCATTATTTTATTCTTTTGCACGAATTTAGGAAGATTTGAAGAGCTGACAATTTATAGATAATGTAATTTTGGAATGATTTTAGCTCCCATGTTGAAAACGAATATTTTGAAGCAGATTTTATTCATTTTTCTCTGTTTGATCCCGGCCGCTGCATTTGCTCAGGTTAAAGAGCCCGTGCAGGACAGTGTGGAATATGAATATTACATCATTGAGGGAGATACCATTGCACGTTCACATATAGACCTGGGCGAGGTACTTATTTTGAGCAGGCTTAAGTTTGATAATGATCTTGAAAGACGTAAATATCTTATTCTTCGCCGTAAGACGATAAAAGTTTACCCTTATGCCAAACTGGCTTCAGAGCGTTTGGTAGAGCTTAATAGCAGGCTTGATCAAATAAAATCCAGGCGTGATCAAAAACGCTACACAAAAATAGTCCAGAATTATATTGAAAATCAATTCTCGGCCGAATTAAAGAAATTGACCCGCACCGAGGGACAGATCCTTGTAAAATTGATTCATAGGCAAACCGGGATTACGGCTTTTGATCTTGTTAAAGATCTCAAGAGTGGCTGGCGGGCTTTTTGGTACAATACCACAGCCAGTTTCTTTGATATTTCGCTGAAAGAAGAATTCGATCCAGCAAAAAATCAGGAAGACTATTATATAGAAGATATTTTACAAAGGGCCTTTCAGGGAAGACAGCTAGAAAGACAACCCTCTGCGCTCGACTATAATTTCCTCGAACTTACAGATAAATGGTCTTCCCCTGCTGCAAAAGGAGACCGCAAATCCTGATAATTTTAATCATTTGGGCGTTCCCCGCCTTCGCTACCGCTCATGCGGGTCGGGCTATCCGCTCCAATCTTTTTGCTCGTGCCTTGCAAAAAGGATTTCCGCTGCTATCCCTAACGCGGGTACACGTCTTCGATTCATAATAATGTAATGGGATTGGGGTTTTTCGTTTTCGATTGGCATTGAAATAATCGGATTGGATTGTTTGTTTTGATTCCTATTAATGCAATTCGATGGATATTTCGTTTATCAGCTATAAACATTTGACCCCTTCGGGGTCATCCCTGCTGAAGAATAATACAAATACCGATCCTTTGGATCCGGATGGTTAAACCCTAACAGGTCTTTGTAACGTAATAGGTCACGAGCCCAAGACACAATGGGTCTTATTACTTTAATTACAGGAACAGGTTACAAACCACGTCCCTGAAGGGGTCACATGTTTTTAACCTGGATACCGTGATGATCCCGACCCCGAAGGGGTCGCACCTTTGTGAATGTCACCTCTCAAAAATGCCATTTTCGGCACCTCTTATCTCATAAGGTATGTCTCAGGGTCCGAAGGAGCCATATAATAGTAGTACTTTCACAAAATTGCACCTCCTGCTGGTAATTGATCTACATATTATATATAAGACATATCATGTACCCCCAATCCCGAAAAGGGATTGGATGACTATAACAGGAGTGGAGGGAACTGTGACCCCTGAAGGGGGGGCAATATTTATAACCAAGAGATCACGCCCCACACGACCCCGGCGGGGTCGCACCATCGAAAAATGCCCATCCTTGTAACCATACATCCTCTACTTTCAATTTCAGGATAAAAAAGTGTAGAAAAAATCTCTCTTCAAAAATGTCATTTTCAGCACCTTAGTTTTGGGGTTTATAAAATTGTCAAAAAAACCTTAAAATATTTTTGTTGGAGGCTTGTGGGATTAGAATTCAGTTGTATATTTGCAGCCGCTTTGAGAGGGAGTGACGGGGGTAGGAGAGACGGTGTCTGAGCCTATATGTAGCAAGCCTTTAAAGCGAATAAGTTCTCTGAAATTTTTTTGAATTTTATCTTGGATTGTAAAGGAAATTGCTTTTATCTTTGCATCCGCTTTGAGAGGCACGGTAAGTGTTCTTTTAGGGTTGAAAAAGTTCTCTAAAAAACATTTTGAAGTTAAGTAATAAAGGTTGTAAGTTTGCATCCGCTTTTACGGGATTAGCTTCGAGAGTGGCTGAAAAAAAATAAAATTTTTTTATTGTCAGTTTCAAAAAAGGTTGTACATTTGCATCCGCTTTGAGAGAGAGCGAAAGTTCATAAAAACATGCTGAAACGAAATCCCGGGTTGGGTGAGATAGAATAAGGTTCGACTCCTTTGATTTCAACAAGACGATCCTTCCAGTAATACGGAATGATTCTCCCCTTATAAAGGGGAGGTGCCGAAGGCGGAGGGGTTTGAGTTCATTGACATATTGAATTGACAGCGCGTATGTTGCTTTAATTAGCAACAAATGCAAATAAGAATTAAGACTAGAAGAACGTTTTGAGCTTTGATTCCCGGTTAAACGGGATGAAGAAGAGGAATTCCTTTAGTAGTTGTTAAAGTATATAAGATTTAACGATGAAGAGTTTGATCCTGGCTCAGGATGAACGCTAGCGGCAGGCTTAACACATGCAAGTCGAGGGGCAGCACGTCTTCGGATGGTGGCGACCGGCGCACGGGTGCGTAACGCGTATACAATCTACCTTTTACAGGGGCATAGCCCGGGGAAACCCGGATTAATATCCCATGGTATTATTAAATGGCATCGTTTGATAATTAAAGCTTCGGCGGTAAAAGATGAGTATGCGTCCTATTAGCTAGATGGTAAGGTAACGGCTTACCATGGCTACGATAGGTAGGGGTCCTGAGAGGGAGATCCCCCACACTGGTACTGAGACACGGACCAGACTCCTACGGGAGGCAGCAGTGAGGAATATTGGACAATGGGCGAGAGCCTGATCCAGCCATGCCGCGTGCAGGAAGACTGCCCTATGGGTTGTAAACTGCTTTTATACGGGAAGAAACACCCCTTCGTGAAGGGGCTTGACGGTACCGTATGAATAAGGATCGGCTAACTCCGTGCCAGCAGCCGCGGTAATACGGAGGATCCAAGCGTTATCCGGAATCATTGGGTTTAAAGGGTCCGTAGGCGGGTTTGTAAGTCAGTGGTGAAAGTCTGCAGCTCAACTGTAGAACTGCCATTGATACTGCATACCTTGAGTAATTATGAAGTGGTTAGAATATGTAGTGTAGCGGTGAAATGCATAGATATTACATAGAATACCGATTGCGAAGGCAGATCACTAATAATTTACTGACGCTGATGGACGAAAGCGTAGGTAGCGAACAGGATTAGATACCCTGGTAGTCTACGCCGTAAACGATGGTTACTAGCTGTTTGGCTCGATTGAGAGCTGAGTGGCTAAGCGAAAGTGATAAGTAACCCACCTGGGGAGTACGTTCGCAAGAATGAAACTCAAAGGAATTGACGGGGGCCCGCACAAGCGGTGGAGCATGTGGTTTAATTCGATGATACGCGAGGAACCTTACCAGGGCTTAAATGTAGCTTGACAGGGGTGGAAACACCTTTTCCTTCGGGCAAGTTACAAGGTGCTGCATGGTTGTCGTCAGCTCGTGCCGTGAGGTGTCAGGTTAAGTCCTATAACGAGCGCAACCCCTGTGGTTAGTTGCCAGCGAGTAATGTCGGGAACTCTAATCAGACTGCCGGTGCAAACCGTGAGGAAGGTGGGGATGACGTCAAATCATCACGGCCCTTACGTCCTGGGCCACACACGTGCTACAATGGTAGGGACAGAGAGCAGCCACTGGGCGACCAGGAGCGAATCTATAAACCCTATCACAGTTCGGATCGGAGTCTGCAACTCGACTCCGTGAAGCTGGAATCGCTAGTAATCGCATATCAGCCATGATGCGGTGAATACGTTCCCGGGCCTTGTACACACCGCCCGTCAAGCCATGGAAGCTGGGGGTACCTGAAGTCGGTCACCGCAAGGAGCCGCCTAGGGTAAAACTGGTAACTGGGGCTAAGTCGTAACAAGGTAGCCGTACCGGAAGGTGCGGCTGGAACACCTCCTTTCTAGAGATTTTGCCTCTTATAAGGCAAAACGCAATTACGACATAAGGAGCCTTTTTACAAATGAAGTGATAAGCTTCTTTTGGTCTTAATTCACTGTCAATTTAATAATATATAGTATTGAGATATGAGTATTGAGTATTGAGATGAGGCGAAAAGCTATCTCACTACTAAATACTAACTACTCACTACTAATTGCAGTCTCATAGCTCAGCTGGTTAGAGCGCTACACTGATAATGTAGAGGTCGGCAGTTCGAGTCTGCCTGAGACTACGAAGTACGAAGGTAGAAATACGAAGTACGAAGTTCATTGAGAATTATTGAAAGGAAATTTTAGAAGTTGGGCAACCAGTTTACAGTACGCAGTTAAGCAGTACGCAGTACAGTGAGAACTGAATACTGAATACTGATCACTGCCAACTAAAAAAACGGGGGATTAGCTCAGCTGGCTAGAGCGCCTGCCTTGCACGCAGGAGGTCATCGGTTCGACTCCGATATTCTCCACCATTTAAATGATTAAGGCTTAAGGAATAATGATTAACCTCATTAGACCTTAAACATTAAACCTTAAACATTTGAAAAACGTTCATTGACATATTGGAAAATAAGAATACGAGAAACATAAAAATTTCTATAGTTGTAAGATTATAGATAGAGCAAATTATATTAAATAGGAGTGTTGAAGTAAGAATAGGAGTTATTTATAATTCTGAACTCTTAACTCATAACTTTTAAAAGAGCATATTAGGTAAAAGCACATAAGCTAAATAAGGGCGTATGGGGAATGCCTAGGCTCTCAGAGGCGATGAAGGACGTGATAAGCTGCGAAAAGCTGCGGGGACTGGCACATACAGGTTGATCCGCAGATATCCGAATGGGGCAACCCACTTAACTGAAGGTTAAGTATCCGCAAGGAGGCGAACCCGGAGAACTGAAACATCTAAGTACCCGGAGGAGAAGAAAACAATAGTGATTGCGCTAGTAGTGGCGAGCGAACGCGCATTAGCCCAAACCGGTAAGTTTACGGACTTACCGGGGTTGTAGGACCACGACATTGGTTGTGAACAGAATTAGAACACTTTGGAAAGAGTGGCCATAGACGGTGATAGCCCGGTATAAGTAATGAACATAAACCATAGTGGTATCCTGAGTAGTGCGGGGCACGAGAAACCCTGTATGAATTTGGCGGGACCATCCGCTAAGGCTAAATACTCCTGAGAGACCGATAGTGAACCAGTACCGTGAGGGAAAGGTGAAAAGAACCGTGAATAACGGAGTGAAATAGATCCTGAAACCATACGCTTACAAGCGGTCGGAGCCCTTTAGGGGGTGACGGCGTGCCTTTTGCATAATGAGCCTACGAGTTAACGTTGCCAGCGAGGTTAAGGGGTTAAGCCCTGGAGCCGTAGCGAAAGCGAGTCTGAATAGGGCGCTTTAGTTGGTAGTGTTAGACGCGAAACCGTGTGATCTACCCTTGGGCAGGTTGAAGCTGTGGTAACACATAGTGGAGGACCGAACCCGTTGACGTTGAAAAGTCTTGGGATGACCTGAGGGTAGGGGTGAAAGGCCAATCAAACTCGGAAATAGCTCGTACTCCCCGAAATGCATTTAGGTGCAGCGATTAATTAGTTTTATAGAGGTAGAGCTACTGATTGGATGCGGGGGCTTCACCGCCTACCAATTCCTGACAAACTCCGAATGCTATAAAATGATGTTAATCAGTGAGGGCATGGGTGCTAAGGTCCATGTCCGAGAGGGAAAGAACCCAGACCATCAGCTAAGGTCCCCAAATGTATGTTAAGTTGAAAAAACGCGGTTGAACTGCTTAGACAGCTAGGATGTTGGCTTGGAAGCAGCCATTCATTTAAAGAGTGCGTAACAGCTCACTAGTCGAGCGGTTCGGCATGGATAATAATCGGGCATAAACATACTACCGAAGCTATGGATTTTATACAATAGTATAGAGTGGTAGGGGAGCATTGTAACAGCGTAGAAGGTGTACTGCGAGGTATGCTGGAGCGGTTACAAAAGAAAATGTAGGCATAAGTAACGATAATGCGGGCGAGAAACCCGCACACCGAAAGACTAAGGTTTCCTCAGCTATGCTAATCAGCTGAGGGTTAGTCGGGGCCTAAGGCGAACCCGAAAGGGGTAGTCGATGGACAACCAGTTAATATTCTGGTACCTGCTTTGCGTTAAAAGTGACGGAGGCGAGAATTAGGTGCGCACTGACGGAATAGTGCGTTGAAGGGAGTGGTAACACCCCGATAGTACACCCAAGCTTCGGCGGCGGTGATAATCCTGAATATCGACTTCCAAGAAAAGCGAGCAAAAGCAGCCCGTACCGCAAACCGACACAGGTAGTTGGGATGAGAATTCTAAGGTGCTCGAGAGATTCATGGCTAAGGAACTAGGCAAAATTGACCTGTAACTTCGGGAGAAAGGTCGCCCCACTCCGGTGGGGCCGCAGTGAAAAGGTCCAGGCGACTGTTTATCAAAAACACAGGACTCTGCTAAATCGAAAGATGATGTATAGGGTCTGACACCTGCCCGGTGCTGGAAGGTTAAGAGGAGATGTTAGCTTTGGCGAAGCATTGAATTGAAGCCCCAGTAAACGGCGGCCGTAACTATAACGGTCCTAAGGTAGCGAAATTCCTTGTCGGGTAAGTTCCGACCTGCACGAATGGTGCAACGATCTGGACACTGTCTCAGCCATGAGCTCGGTGAAATTGTAGTATCGGTGAAGATGCCGATTACCCGCTGTGGGACGAAAAGACCCCGTGAACCTTTACTATAGCTTAGTATTGACTTTGGACAAGTGATGTGTAGGATAGGTGGGAGACATTGAAGCGGTATCGCCAGGTATCGTGGAGTCATTGTTGAAATACCACCCTTTACTTGTTTGAAGCCTAACTTCCATTGGAAGGACAGTGCTTGGTGGGTAGTTTGACTGGGGTGGTCGCCTCCAAAAGAGTAACGGAGGCTTCTAAAGGTTCCCTCAGCACGCTTGGTAACCGTGCGTAGAGTGCAATGGCATAAGGGAGCTTGACTGAGAGACATACAGGTCGATCAGGTACGAAAGTAGAGCATAGTGATCCGGTGGTTCCGCATGGAAGGGCCATCGCTCAAAGGATAAAAGGTACTCCGGGGATAACAGGCTGATCTCCCCCAAGAGCTCACATCGACGGGGGGGTTTGGCACCTCGATGTCGGCTCGTCACATCCTGGGGCTGGAGAAGGTCCCAAGGGTTGGGCTGTTCGCCCATTAAAGTGGCACGCGAGCTGGGTTCAGAACGTCGTGAGACAGTTCGGTCTCTATCTACAGTGGGCGTTAGAAATTTGAGTGGATCTGACTCTAGTACGAGAGGACCGAGTTGGACCAACCTCTGGTGTACCAGTTGTTCCGCCAGGAGCACTGCTGGGTAGCTACGTTGGGAAGGGATAAGCGCTGAAAGCATATAAGCGCGAAACCCACCACAAGATGAGATTTCTTTAAAGGATCGTGGGAGACTACCACGTTGATAGGTCACAGGTGTAAAGGCAGTAATGTCATAGCCGAGTGATACTAATAATCCGTATAGCTTAGTGCGCTTCCCGGCCTGCAAGGGCCGGGGAGGATAACCTAAAGCTTAATATACTGCTCAAAGTGTTTTCTTATATTATTATTTTCCAACTATGTCAACTCATTAGATGTTAGTATTGAGAATTGAGTATTGAGATTTTTTATCTCACTACTCACTACTAAAATCTCATTACTACTCAACGATTTAAGGTGGTTATAGCAACGGGGCTCACCTCTTCCCATTCCGAACAGAGAAGTTAAGCCCGTTAGCGCAGATGGTACTGCTATTTGTGGGAGAGTATGTCGCCGCCTTTCTTTTAAACCCTTCATCATTCATTTGATGAAGGGTTTTTTTATGCCCTAAAATCAGCAAGGCCTGTGGGCACCCCTACTCAGAGAGGAGGGGGATTGCAGTACAAAAGCTTAATCTGGAAACAAATTTCAGCACGCCTACCTTCCAGGGAGGGGCAATCAGCCGCAGGCGGATGGGGAGGGTCTCGCTTCCGAAATGTGGCTGGCGCGGATTTGTAATCCGTGCAGTTTACCCAACAAGCATCCCGGTCCCCATGCACCACCTCGTCTCCGCCTCCCGGCGAACCACCCCTCCTCAGAGAAGTGGCGGGTTGATAAATGAGCACACCCCGCTGGCGCGGATTTGCAATCCGTGCCGGGTTCCACAACAACTTCCTGGAAATATGCATGCCCTGAGGCCACCCCAATAAAGAGAGGAGGGTAGATTTTCTAAAAAATACTATTTTGGAAACCGTTGGCGCGGATTTCTACTGCTCAATAAAATCCCTGTACTCAAGGAAAAAGCGCTCCAATGAATCCATATTTTTATAGAGCCATAACTGAACCTTTGGCCAGTCTTTTTTATTGTGGATATCAACACCGGGTAGTGTGACGTAGATGCGGGAAATTATTTTCCCATCGTCTAGCTGATAAGATTTGTCAAAAACTGCTTCAGGTAAAAATTCATCTTTAAGAATCCCCTTCAGGCTTTCTAATTTCTCAAAATAGTAAAGTCTCATGATCTCATCATTAGCATCGAGATCTATAGAAACTTCAGCAGTATCGCGGGTAAAGGTGAATTTTAAAGAGAGGTCTTTAATTCTGGTGTTGTATAAAAGCCACTTTCGGGGGTGATTTTTTCCGAAGCTGGTCCAGAATTCCTGGCGAATCTTTTTACTTTCAGCACGACTGTACATATACTATAGAAAATAAGCCAATAAAATTCCGGAAATGACCACAGCCAGTTTTGTAGCATTAAAACTATGGTTTTTTGAGGCTTCAAAGAGTATGGTTGTAGAAACGTGAAGAAAAATCCCTATGACCATTGCATTGATGTAAGCCGAATATTCTTCAGAAATCATAAAATTCGCATGCATCCAGCTGCCCAGTGGCGTCATTAATCCGAAGACCGCGAGAAAAAGAAAGGCTTTGTATTTTGCTATTTTTGAATGGAATAAAAAAGCAGCCAGTATTGCGGCGACTGGAATCTTATGGATCACTACCCCATGAAGTAAATCGCTGCTTTGATTCAATGGAAAACCTTCAAGAAGGGCATGAAGTGATAGACTCAGGAGTAAGAGGTAAGGAAATTTCACCGAATTTTCGCTATGGTGCATGTGCCCATGTTCTACACCTTTAGAGAGAAATTCCAGGAAAATCTGTAAGAGGAGTCCGGCCATGATGAACAATCCAACCTTATCAAATCCGGAGCTGTAGACTTCGGGTAACATTTCGAATACTGTTACCGAAAGGAGAAAAGCACCGCTAAAAGAAAGTAATAGCTGAAAGCCGGTGGAGGAGGACGGTTTTAAAAATAGGGAAATTAAATACCCTATTACCACCGCTATTAATGGCAGTATATACAGCATTATTTTAATACAAGTATTAATCGGTCAGATTTAATTTTATCGTATGGCTGTAGGTTGTAGTTCCCAAATGTGTGAACCAGTTCAATTCCGGCTTTTTCAAAGTAGTAAAGGAAATTTTCCAAAGTAAAAGCTTTCACCTTTTCTGAATAAGCATATTCTTCTCCTTCGTCTTCAAATTCAATATCTTTAACTATATATCCGTTTTCAACCTTTCGGGTAATATTAAAAGTAATTCCCTGCACCGTTTTTACTTCCGAAGGCACGAGGTTATCAATCACTTTAACCACGTTCATAAAATCAATAACTCCCCAGCCACCTTCTTTGAGCTCCTTTTTTATAGATAAAATACTCTCCCGGTTTTCTTTTTCATCTTCAAAATAACCAAGGCTGGTAAATAGGTTGAAAACGGCATCATACTGTTGGTTCATAGGCTTGCACATGCAGTGGGTTTGAAAGTGCAAATTTTCATTTTCAAACTGTTTGGCATACGCAATGCTGTTTACAGAGAGATCTACCCCAGTAACATCAAACCCGAGCTTGTTGAGATAAACAGAATGTCTTCCTTTACCGCAGGCAAGGTCTAGTATACTTGCCCCTTGGGGAAGTTTTAAAAAGGTAGTGAGGTTCTGCATGAACTGCTGTGCCTCTTCATCACCCCGATTCTTATATAAAATATGGTAGTATGGAGTGTCAAACCACGAAGAAAACCATCTATTTGCTGCTAATTCCATATCCTGCAAAATTAGTGTATTTTTGTCTCTCACAGAAAATAACAAATGGGAAATAATTATCAAATGGTTGCCAAAACGCTTTTTGGTTTTGAACCATTACTTGCCAAAGAATTGAGAAACCTGGGAGCTATAGATGTACGGGAAGGAGTACGATCTGTTTCATTTTATGGAGACAAAGGTTTCATGTATAAAGCCAATCTTTCCCTGCGTACGGCTATAAAAGTGCTGAAACCAATTGCGACCTTCAGGGTTTTTTCTGAAGATGACCTTTACAATGAGGTCAACAAAATTGCGTGGGAAAAATACATGGATTCAAATCAGACCCTGGCAATTGATGCTACTGTACATTCCGAAAAATTCACTCATTCTAAATATGTAGCTCTTAAATCAAAAGATGCTATTGTTGATAGATTTAGGGACAGGACCGGAGAACGCCCCGGGATTGACCTTGATTACCCTTCCTTGCGCATCAACATTCACATAGAGAAAGATAGTTGCACAGTTTCACTCGATAGTTCGGGACAATCGTTGCATAAACGTGGCTATAAATCGTCTACCAATATTGCGCCAATAAATGAAGTTTTAGCAGCGGGAATGCTTTTACATTCAGGCTGGGATGGGCAATGTGATTTTATTGACCCCATGTGTGGTAGTGGTACTATTCTTATAGAAGCTGCCATGATAGCCTGTAATATTCCCCCCAATTTGAATAGAAAGGAATTTGGCTTTGAAAAGTGGAAAGATTGGGATGAAGATCTTTTTGAAAAGATTCAGGAGTCGGTATTAAAGAAAATGCGGGATTTTCATTTCACCATCAAAGGCTATGACAAAGCACCTTCAGCTGTTCATAAAGCTAAAGATAATGTTGATAATGCTAATCTTGCGGAATTTATTTCGGTAGAACACGAAGATTTTTTCAAGACTGAAAAGCAAACAGAAAGATATTTGCATATGGTGTTCAATCCACCTTATGGAGAACGTCTTAGTATAGATATGCCTGTATTCTACAAATCTATTGGCGACACGCTTAAGCAGAGTTATCCGGGCACCCATGCCTGGTTTATTACTTCTAATCTTGAAGCTATTAAACATGTAGGTTTAAGGCCTTCCCGCAAAATCAAATTATTTAATGGAGCCCTGGAATCAAAGCTGCTTAAATACGAGATCTACGAAGGTTCCAAAAAAGCTAAAAAACAGGAGAATTAGACTACTGCCTGTAAAGAGGTATTAAATAAGAAATAGAATAGCCGTAACCTACGCCAAGGCTACTCCCGTCGTAGGTCCTGTTAAAGCCAGGGATATAAAGATTGTCAAAATTCCCGGGTTTAGTTTCATTGATCTTTTTCTTGAGCTCTACATGCACTCCAAGATACAGGTTGTTCAAAACTTCTACTTTTGTACCTAATTTTACTTCCAGCCATCCTGCAGTAAGATTGTTGAATTCTCGGCCTTCAGCTCTAATATCCGGTTCAAAATAAGGATTCCGGTCGTATATGGAATATTCCTCCAGTTCGGTGGAAAATGAGGCGAAACCGTAACGCAATCCGACGTAAATTAGGTTTTGCATCCCGGTCCAGTTATGGTAAAAATTGTAATCTCCCCCAAGTTTAACGTAGCTTCCTTTTGCAGAAGCCGTCACATTTGGCTGCGAAATCACGTTCTGTTCATTTCCAATTTCTCCGGCCAGGTATATGTTTTCATACAACCTGTAATCGGCTTTGACCTCCAGGCCCTGATAATCCTCTTCAATAAGCATCTTGATGGGCTTAGATAGGTCGATCCCGACGCGCAGCCCATATTTTTCACGTACATCAACAGTGTCTGTTACCGCTTCCTGGGCAAAGACTGCTGAAGAATGAAACCAAAAACTAGTGAGTAAAATAAATATGAGCCTCTGTTTCATTTTCAACGCTTTCTTGTATAATAGTTTCTGAAAGTATCCAGTTATTCTCATCTTCATGAATTGCAACATCAAGGCTGTTGTAATTTACTTTATAACCACAGGCGCGATTGAGATATTCAAGGTCTGGAGAATAAGTAAAAGTTACTGTATCTGCATTTTCTTCCTCGCTGCCAGAATTGATAGTGAAAATATATTCTGTGAAGTTTTCATCGGTTCTAAGTGGCAGGCTAACAGTATTTACAGTGGTTGGCCCCATCAAAATTTCTTCCTTACCACTGGCGCGAACCATTAGGTTTGATACTGCCTTTAAACGTGTAGGGTCAAGCGGATCATAAAATTCTATTACCAGTAGCGAAGTGGTCTCAGTTCCTTCGGGACAAATATCGTCCCGCTGGCACCCAAGGGTGAGGAAAATAAAACCTGCTAAAAAAAGCCATTTTTGGAACCTGTTCATTGTCTTCGTTCTAAACAAACAACATTTTCTACGTGAAACGTTTGTGGAAACATGTCAACCGCCTGTGTTCTTGTTACTTTGTAGTGCTCGTCTAGCAGCGCAAGATCTCTTGCCTGGGTTGCCGAATTACAACTAACATACACAATTCTTTGTGGCAAGATACCAATTATTTGCGCAACCACATCCTTGTGCATTCCATCTCGTGGTGGATCGGTAATGAGAACATCGGGCTCCCCATGAATTTTCACAAATTCACTGGTAAACACCTTTTTCATGTCTCCAACGTAAAATTCGGTATTCGTGATGTTGTTGTTTCTGGCATTTTGTTTGGCGTCTTCAATAGCCTCGGGTACTGCTTCTACGCCTATAACCTTTTTAGCTTTGGCAGCCACAAATTGGGCAATTGTTCCGGTACCGGTGTACAGGTCGTAAACCACTTCATCTCCGGTTAGACCTGCAAAGTCGCGCGTAATTTTATACAGTTCGTAAGCCTGTGCCGAGTTGGTTTGATAAAAAGATTTTGCATTGATCTTAAACTTCAGGCCTTCCATTTCTTCAAAAATGTGATCCTGACCTTTGTAGCAAATCACTTCCTGATCATAAATGGTATCATTACCTTTTGAATTGATCACATACTGAAGGCTAGTTATCTCCGGAAATTCTTCAGCAACAAAATTCAGAAGTAATTCCCGTTGCGCTTTATTGTCTTCAAAGAACTGAAGCAGCACCATGATCTCTCCTGTAGAAGAAGTTCTTATCATCAACGTGCGCAGCATTCCTTTTTGATCTCTTGTATTGAAAAAAGGAATATTATTTTTAATGGCAAATTGTTTTATACCATTCCTGATTCCATTGCTGGGTGCCTGCTGAAGGTGGCACTCCTTAATATCGAGGATCTTGTCCCACATTCCCGGAATGTGAAAACCAAGTGCATTTCGGTCTTGAATATCTTTGCCGCTTTGAATTTCTTCCTGTGTTAACCAGCGGCTGTCACTAAAAGAGAACTCCATCTTATTGCGGTAAAAATAAATTTCCTTACTTCCCAGAATAGGAGTGACTTCGGGCAATTCAATTTTGCCAAGGCGGGTAAGATTATTCGTTACTTCTTTTTGCTTATAAAACAACTGGTGTTCATAGCCCATGAACTGCCACTTGCAGCCCCCGCAAACGCTAAAATGTATGCAGGGTGGCTCTACCCGTTTATCTGAAAATTCATGTATTTTGGTAGCTGTACCCTCGTAAAAAGCGCGTTTCTTTTTAGTAGTCTGCACATCTACCACGTCACCGGGCACTGCATTTCCAATAAATATCACTTTGCCATCGGGGGCTTTGGCTATACTTTTCCCTTTTGCCCCGGCATCAATGACTTCGAGGTTTTTAAATTCTTTGTTTTTATTCTTTCTCGCCATGTGGCAAAAATAGGATAAATGCCAAGAATTATTGGGCGCAGGCCTTAAAAAATCAGGAAACATTTAGTAATTTGCGACTTCTGAATTCAGGATGATTTCTCTCCTCAAAATACCGTATTTGCTGGTATTTCCGGAAAGTAGGAATTGCTTATTTAGTAATTGAAAACAAAAATGAAAATGAAGATTTCAGAAAAAATTTCTTCCCAGGAGGCTATTCAACTTGAAGATAGATATGGGGCTCATAATTATCACCCGCTTCCGGTTGTGCTTGAAAAAGGAGAAGGTGTTCACGTTTGGGATGTTGAAGGTAAGAAATATTACGATTTCCTTTCGGCTTATTCCGCAGTAAACCAGGGGCATTGTCACCCAAGAATTGTGGGAGCCATGACAGAACAGGCTCAAAAACTAACCCTTACCTCAAGGGCCTTCCATAATAACATTTTAGGAAGGTATGAGAAGTATGCAACAGAATATTTTGGTTTTGACAAGCTGTTGCCAATGAATACCGGTGCCGAGGCGGTTGAGACTGCAATAAAAATTGCACGAAAATGGGCCTATGAGAAAAAAGGAGTAGAGGAGACTGAAGCTCAAATCATTGTTTGTGAGAATAACTTCCACGGAAGAACTACCACGATCATTTCTTTTTCTAATGATG
Organism: Salinimicrobium sp. TIG7-5_MAKvit; assembly: GCF_049569215.1. Lineage (GTDB taxonomy): Bacteria > Bacteroidota > Bacteroidia > Flavobacteriales > Flavobacteriaceae > Salinimicrobium > Salinimicrobium profundisediminis. Next base: position 3,344,291 of record NZ_CP145903.1, read on the forward strand.
AGGGTGCCCGCAAGAATTTTGGCCCGTACACTCCGGGATTTGTTAAAATACCATACAACGATACTGAAGCGCTTGAAGAAGCTTTAAAAAATAACAGTAACATTGCCGGATTCCTTGTAGAACCAATTCAGGGAGAAGCCGGGGTATACGTGCCTTCCGAAGGTTATCTGGCTCGGGCTAAAGAATTGTGCGAGCAGCATAATGTGCTTTTTATTGCTGATGAAGTGCAAACGGGAATTGCACGTACCGGGAAACTTTTGGCAGTAGAGCATGAGAACGTTAAGCCTGATGTATTGATCCTCGGAAAAGCCATTTCTGGCGGGGTATATCCAGTTTCGGCAGTACTGGCCAATGACGAGGTTATGAACGTTATTAAACCGGGACAACACGGTTCCACTTTTGGCGGAAATCCCGTAGCCTGTGCCGTAGCAATGGCTGCCCTTGATGTGATTAAAGATGAAAATCTTGCTGAAAATGCTGAAAAACTCGGGAACCTTTTCCGAAGAAAGCTCGATGATTACATACGAAAATCTAACATTGTAAACCTGGTGAGAGGTAAAGGCCTACTGAATGCCATTGTGATCAATGATTCTGAAGATAACTCTACAGCCTGGGATATTTGCATGAAACTGAAGGAAAACGGACTTCTGGCTAAACCAACTCACGGCAATATCATACGATTTGCACCACCGTTGGTGATGAACGAAGAACAACTTATGGATTGTGTAGGTATTATAACCAAAACACTTCAGGAATTCGAAAAGTAATTTAGGAAGTAAAAAAAGGAGGGCGAAAAATGACATTTTTCGCCCTCCTTTTTTATTCAAAGTTCAAAGTTCCAGGTTCAGGATTCTGAACACTGAGCACCGAATATTGATCACTTAAAACTACTGGTTTTGGTAAACTTCCATAGATTCCATGACCATTTCCTGCATCCCATCCCATCCGTAGATAGCCACAAGTACAATATTTAGAAGCAGGTATAGTCCCGAAAGTACAATTCCTATAATAGCAAGAATTCTTCCGGTTTTTACATTGTTATAGCCTTCGTAAATATCCGGTTGAGCCATGTAAGTTTGTTTAGCAGTCTTTGCCAATACCAGGGCGACAATCCCAAAGATAAGGCCGAGGATCCCATAGCAGCAGCAAGTTACGATAGAAAGGATTCCGAAAACCAGGATAAGTGTTGAGTTTGGTAAAGTTTGTTTTTCCATAATTATTATTGGTTAGTTGATCAAAAAACTCATTTTATATATATAAGCACCTATTATCACGGCGGCACTCACTACAATAAGTCCGGCCTTAATATACCAGTCACCTTTAAACTTATAAAATAAGTTGGTGATAAGAAAAAGTAACAGGATGAGGATAGGGTAAATTGCGGGAAACATCTTAAAAGCTGCGCTAAATTCTCCCTGAAGTACCAGTACCAGTGCCCGCTGTGCACCGCAACCCAGGCAATCTATGCCAAACAACTGCTTGTTCAAACAAGGGAGCATGAATTCTTCCATATAGGTCAATTGTTGTAAACTGATATTTTTTTGACTGTTTTGTGATTATTCATATTAATCACCTTTACAATATAAACGCCGTTTCCCCACGGCCGGGTTGAAATTTCTACAGACCTTCGGTTGTCAAAGTTGCTGCGGTACCACATCCTTTTTCCCTGTAGGTCAAAAACTTCTACAGCCTTTACCGGGAAAAGATCGTTGCTTATTATTTGCAGTTCTCCCAGACGGTTATTTTGATGGATGCTGAATTTTAAATACGCCTCTTCCTCAAAAATCACCTGTGGCAGGTCTTCTTTAGCTACTTTTTCAGCAAAAGCAAGCTTGTAACGCCCGTGATAAATTCCCGGTTGCAGCTCTAAAGTTAAGGGTTCTTTTTTAATAGAAAAATATTCATCTGTAAGAGTATCTAGAATAAAAAGTTCATGAATTGCGGCATTTTCAATAATTCCCTGTGAAAATGTCATTATTTGATGCCCGGTTTCAACTTTTATAAACAGCGGGATTTCTTCAGAAATATCAAAAGGGCGTACATCAATTATATAACTTTCTTCACCCTGGAGCCAGCCCACATCGGTAGGCGCAAGTTCAAAAGCCCGGGCATCCATACCTGCGTCAATTTTTGGTGTTGCAACGGGCCAAAAGGCCAGGCTCAGGCTTCTTTCGTAAAGGTCGTTCACTGTAACCTTAAGTTGTACCCTGGCAAGGCTGTTCTTTTCAGAAGTGTGTTGGTGATCTTTCTTAACTGCTTCGGGTGCCGGGGTATTTGTTCCCGATGCATTTTTTGATGGCGTTCTGTGAGAATTTTTAAAGGTAATGTTGCCTGCCTGTGCACCCTTTACCATAAAGCCCTGGCCTACAGGCAGGAATTTCTTTTGAGAAGGTTTGCCTGTGCTGCCGTCTTCAATATTTTTGACCGTTTTGAAAACCGGAGGTTCATAAATTCCATCAGTACAGGGATCTATCGGACTAAAAACTCCGTAGCCGCCCATATAATCTTCGAGATTATGTGAGGAACCATTCTCTTTAGAATCCCAAAAGTAGGCGACACCGGTAGTAATATTTTGACGTTGGATGCTTCCGTAGCAATTTGTGCTCAAAGTGCCGCTGCCAGAATTTTCGAGCAGGAAAAGACTCAGGTTGAAAGTTGATGGGTATGGATTACCTACCAGCACAAAAGCATCTGGCGTTATTGGGATATCTAAAGTCCCGGAGACCGGTTTTCCACGTAAGTCGTAACGCTGTGAATTTCCAGGGTTATTTGCTCTTCCGTTAACAACCACCAAATCTTTTCCCTCTGTGCCCTTCATGGTAAAACCATAACCTGGCGGGATCACCGTGTTGCCGCCAACAAATTTCCAGCTTGAGTACCCGTTGCCCTGGTAGGTGTAGATCCAGCGGGTAGAGATAGCGAGCGGGTTTGCGGTGCCGTTTGGGGCAGTGGTGAGTTGGGGTTGCCGGCTTACAATGGTTGAAACGGGAACCTGTAAAAGTGAGATGCCAAAAAGGCCATTTTCAGGAGATATTATGGGAGAACTCCAGTAATTATAGTCGTAAGCATTGGTGGTTCCTTCAGCAAAAACTGAGATGCTCCCGGTTCCGGAATTTTCTTTGTTTTGTTGCTCTCCCTGTAGTAATTCGGCATTATCGCGCAGGTATAATGAAGCTTCATTTACTGGGGAAGGGTTTTTTATTAACCTGATATCATTCTCAATAAACAGGAAAGATTTTTCTACATAAACGTAAGTTCTGTTTTGTCCATTGCCGGAAGGAGCGATGTTCAACTGGCCGAAAATTGGGTGAAAAGCAAATAAAAATGCCGTAACCAGTAGAAATCTTCTCATTTTCCCGAAATTTGTAGCTTTGACGATTCAAGTTACTACTCTTTTTTGATTTTAATCAACTGGCAAACAAATAATTATGAAAAAGCCTTCTTCTCAGTTTATCAATTCTGCGGTCATAATAATAGGTGGCGTGCTTCTCATTTTTGAAATTTCGGGAGAAGAGAGAAATGTGTATGTGATGATTATTGGGCTGGTGATGTTGATGTTTGGGCTATACAGAGCTACCAATTATTGGGTTGAGACTAAAGACGACCATAAAAAAGATGAAGAAGGTGAAAATAATAATTCTCTTTAGTGATGCTGAAACCGGGAGATAAAGTAGCTGTACTTGACGAAGATTTGGAAGGTAGGGTTCTTTCAATTAGCGGCGCTGAGGTGGATATAGAAACTTCTGAAGGTTTTCTCTTATCCTTTAATGTCCGGGATTTAGTTAAAGTTGAAGATGTATTACCCGATATACTTCCTCCTGAAGTTGAAAATTTTTCCGAAGTCATCAGGGAAAAAGAATCTTCAAAAAAGCGTAGATCTTCAAGAGTGAAACCAAAAGAGCGAAATCAGCCGCCCATGGAGGTTGACCTGCATATAGGGAAACTCGTGCCTAAGACCGGCGGACTCTCAAATTATGAAATCCTCAACATTCAAATGGATACTGCCCGGCGGCAACTCGATTTTGCCATAAGTAAACGCATACAAAAAATTGTATTTATTCATGGAGTAGGAGAGGGCGTATTAAGAGCTGAACTCGAAACCCTCTTTCACAGGTATGATAACATCAAATTTTATGATGCCGATTATCAAAAGTATGGGGTGGGAGCTACCGAAGTTTATATTTTTCAGAATTACTGATCTTCTCCTTCCTCTTCGCCGTTTTCATCTTCACCGTTTGTAGGCTGAATTGTGATATTTTGGGAAGGTGAGGTGATAACGCCCAATTCATAATTCTCAAGGCGAATTTGTTCCCCGTCTCCTCCCTGGTTAACCAGTGTCAGGTTATTAACAGTAAGGAGGTATCTATAGCTTCTTGAAATAGTATTTTCTCTCGAACCTTCAACTTCAAAAGAATCTATGATATCAGGGTTTAAATAATAAGGCAGCCCATCCTCATCCTGGTCATCGGCGGGATTCAAATTTAGGTTCCAGTCTTCATTCCTGGTAGGTACACCGTCGTTATCATCATCGGCATCGAGATAGTCAGGGATCCCGTCATTGTCGGAATCTGGATAGGAGTTCACTGAATTTTCAGCTTCTACCTGTCTTTCAATTCGGGTAAGGATGTTATCCCCATCATCATCAATATCGAGGTAATTGGGAATTCCGTCTCCGTCGGTATCTAAATTAGTATCCATTCCTTCACTGGCTGAAGGTATACCATCTCCATCATGATCGGTCGCATTTGCAATAGTAGAAGTGATGATGACCTCACCTCCCGTGGTACTTTTAAATTCCCGCACCACTTTTGGGGAAACGGGCGGAATTTCATTACAAAAATAGTTGCCGGTTACTTCCCCGTCAAAAACCCGATACACAATTTCATTAGTGGTGCCGTTCAAAGCAATGCTGAGGCGGCCTTCTTCCGAAAGAAAAAGCTTTTCGGTTTCAGTATCGAGGTTAAAACGAAACGCAATTGCCTCGTTTACATCGGTATTGTTTATTTTATACAATACCTGTGACTGGTTATCTCCACACCAGCTAAGGTCGGGGTCTTCAAAATTAAAATCGGTCACAATAATTTCCCCGTCATTGCATGCGGTAAGCAGCGCGGCTGCAAAAAATAAACTAAACACTTTTTTCATAAGACGGGTTTTCGGCAAAATTAAAAGTAATATATAATTTAACCGAGACAAGCTTAAATTATTTTAAATCTGTTATTTTTGTAGACCATGAAAAAAGTCTACTTTGATAATGCCGCAACTACGCAGATTCGCGAAGAAGTGGTAGAGCGAATGGCCCAGGTAATGCGTGATGTATATGGAAATCCTTCCTCAACTCACACCTTTGGCCGCAGTGCAAAAACTCTAATAGAACAGGCTCGCAAAACAGTGGCAAAGATCCTCAATGTTGCGGCCTCAGAAATTATTTTCACCTCGGGCGGTACAGAAGCCGATAATCTTATTCTCAATTCGGCCGTTCGGGACCTGAGCGTGAAGCGCATTATTACTTCAAAAATTGAACACCATGCCGTGCTTCATACCATTGATAAACTTCACGATGTTTTTGGAACCGAAATTATTTACGTGAACCTTGATGACTGCGGAAGGGTTGACCTAAAGCACCTGGAAGAAATCCTGAAATCTTCAGATGAAAAGACACTGGTGAGCCTGATGCATGTGAATAATGAAGTAGGTAATTTACTGGATATTGCAAAAGTTGGGGAGTTATGTAGTACTCACAATGCTTTGTTTCATTCAGATACCGTGCAGTCCATTGGGCATTACGAACTTGACCTTTCTCAGGTGAAAGTTGACTTTACCGCTGTAAGTGCCCATAAATTCCACGGACCCAAAGGTGTTGGTTTTGCTTATATCCGAAAAAACAGCGGTTTGCAGCCACTTATTTTTGGAGGCGAGCAGGAGCGGGGATTTCGCGCCGGGACCGAAGCCGTCCATAATATTGTAGGGCTGGAGGAAGCACTGAAGTTAGCTTACCAAAATTTACACGAAGAGAGGGAATATATCACCTCTCTAAAAAGGCATTTTACAGATCTCTTAAAAAAGGAAATTCCCGGAGTAAAATTCAACGGCGACTGCGGTGACTTTGAGAATAGTACTTACACGCTTATCAACGTATGCCTGCCCATGTCTCAGGAAAAAGCGTTAATGCTGTTGTTCCAGCTGGACCTTCATGGGATTGCGTGCTCTAAAGGTAGTGCCTGCCAAAGCGGAAGCGATCAGGGAAGCCACGTGCTAAACGCCTTTTTGCCTGCCGAAGATCTGAAAAAGCCTTCTTTGCGGTTCTCTTTTTCCAGGTACAATACTAAAGAAGATATTGAATACGTGGTAAATGTGCTGAAGGAGTTCATGGAAAAATAGGAAGAGAATATTTATCCAACTTTCAGTTTTAGGGTTTCATATAGTGCCGACAATTCAGAAATTATCGGCACTTGCCATAATTTTTGACACTTTTCGCTTCAAAAATCATATTTAAGGCTTCCTTTTTTAGCAGGATTAAATTCCCGTTGACATCAGTTGCGCTAAAATTTCCTGCTGAAAGTCGTGCTACTTCTGGGGGATAATTATTTGCACCTGATTCTTCCATTCACTTTCACAACTTTGGATTGAAAAAAGTTCTTTTCAGAATTTTAAAGGAACTTAAAAAATGACATTTTTGGAACCAACAGGTCTAACCGTTAGCTTTGAGTTTCTGCTAAAGGCCACCAATGCAGTAAAAACAGAAAAAACACTTCAGCTGAAAAACCTATTTTCTAAAGAAGGTGCTTTCAAAAACAGTTGTATTTCCTACATTATCAATTACTTCCAGTTTCAGGTGATTTTCGGTGTCAGTGACTACCCCGTCGGCAAAATCGTGAGTGAGTAAATTCCTTTTGTATTCATATTCCATCAGAATAAACTTTCCATTCACTGTTGCCCGGTAGCTTTTAATGCCCGAAAGATCGTCAGAGATCTTAATTTTCAGGTCTTTATTACCTGAGATCCACTGTCCGTCCCTAAAGTTAACAGGTGTTACGGTAGGCGCTTTCACGTCCCTGCCTAAAGTGTAGGTGCCAAAAGTGCGGGTTTTGGTGGTAAATCTTTCCCCGTCTTTGGTAGTGTCTGAATATTGAGGATTTCCCCATTTGTTAAGCCTGGCAATAAACATTTGCTCCCTGTCTTCGGGTTTGTATTTGCTAACATTAAAGCCTATGCTGATGTTCGAATGAATGGGAATTACGTCTTCGTGCAGGCTTACCTTTTCATCTTCAAAGCTAACATCAAGGTAAGCATCCTGATAGAGACTGTTTTCGGGAATATAAACGTCTATACCATTGCTTTCAAACTGAGCTCCTGTACTTGCAGGGACAAAAAAATCGGTAATCTTGGAAGGGTCTTCTTTAATGTCATTGCGGTGTTTTCCTTCTATAGGCACGTGAACTATACGCTCATTGCCTGCAAAATCGCTTACTTTGATCGTATAGTTATACGAAAGGCTGTCCTGCACATTAAGATAGCCTTCATTTTTCACGTCACTGTAAATGCTTAATGGATTGGAAGGTTCTACGAAAAGCTTCTGGATCCTGCTATTGTTCTGGGTATAATATCCGTAATCTATCAACTGGTTGAGGTGGCGGGTTTCTGCAAATGAGAATTTTTCAAAATTGACCTGCAGGAGTTTTTCGCCATTAGCACTGCTTTCAATTTTATAAACGCCGTTGTGGTTTGGAGCTGCATTAAGTTGATCTACTGCAGTAATACCAAAACCTATTTCCCCGCAGGCATCAATTTTTTCAGCTCTAAAAGAACCATCTTGCTGTGGTATAAGCCTAAGTTTTTGTCTTGTGGCCGAACCATTCACATGTGCTTCTTCTCCCGCCGGGTAAACAAACAAGGCCGACACGATTGGCGCGCGGGTATCTTCGAGTTCTATTCCAAACATAAGCGGGTTCATAGGGCGCTGCTCGCCATCCCTTATCTCGAAGTGCAGGTGCGGGCCGCCGCTGCCACCGGTATTTCCGCTATTGGCAATAAGTTCCCCTCTTTCTACAGGAATTTCAGAAGCAGTTGGATAAACTTCTACCTCATAGCTTTCATTTTGATATTGCAGCTTCTTAATATAGGCTTCAATCTCTGGAGAAAAGTTCTTCAGGTGGCCGTATACTGTAGTGTATCCATTGGGGTGCTGAATGTAAAGTGCTTTTCCGTAACCATAGTGAGAAACATTTATGCGGCTTACATAACCTTCAGCAGAAGCATACACCGGTAACCCTTCCCGTTGCTGTGTCTTAATATCGAGCCCACTGTGAAAATGATTGGATCGCAATTCTCCAAACGTGCCGGCAAGAGCCAGGGGTACCTGAAGCGGATCATCAAAATAGTTTGTGGGAACGTTAGCAACCTGTGCCGACACAATAAAACCGGTTAAGAATAGGAGGGGGGCAAGTATTCTTTTCATGTAAGGGAATTTTTACTTTTTAATAGCGGGATAAAGATACCAAACCCGGGCATAAAATTAAACCCTTATTTTTGAGGAAGTTAAAATTATTTTAAAGCACAACTCAAAATAGAGATCAAAATATTGGGATATTTCGGCAGGTATATTAACTTTGTGAGGGTAAGCAGCAGGTTTAGCTTTAATGAGTGATTTAACAGAAATAATTGATATTCTTGAAGGTAGGGTTGAGAAGTTGCTTCAGAATTATAAAAAACTGGAGCAGAAACAACAAAGCCTTCAGGAGGAATTAACTTCTTTAAGATCCGAAAAAAAGAGATTACAGGAAAGCCTGGAATCTTCAGAAAACAGGGTAAAAACTCTTAAAGCTGCCAACGCCTTGCTGGGCAGTAATGATTATAAAAAAGAAACCAAGCTTAAAATAAATAGCTTGATCAGGGAAATAGATCAATGTATTGTTCACCTCTCTGAGTAGAAGAATAAAAAAATGTCGAATCAGCTTAAAATAAAGATCTCTATTGCAGACAGGGTATATCCCATGACCATTCTTCCTGAGCAGGAAGAGGGGCTTCGAAAGGCTGCAAAAAAAATAGAGTTCATGATTAAGCAATTTGAACAGAGTTATGCCGTTAGGGATAAGCAGGATGTGCTGGCAATGTGTGCCTTACAGTTTGCTGCCCAAACCGAGCAAAAATCAATTGACCGCAGCAGTGAAGTACTTTTGGCTGAAGATAAATTGAAAGCGCTCAATGACCTGCTTGACAAACACTTGGTTTAACTGTTCTTTGAATTAGAAAATAAAGGTTACTGCCTGTATTAGTTAATTTATTTTGATAAACTCAACACCAATTCTTTAAAAAGGGTGAGTTTAAGTTGTAAAAGCAAGCCGCCTTTGAGCGGATCCTTGATCAGCTTGTTAGCCCTAAACTTGATTTAGAGAGTTTATACAAATCAACGACTAGTACAGGCTTTTTTTTTACATAAAAACTAACTAATGGATACACTAACTATAGCGATCACTATTATTTCACTTGTCCTGGGACTGGCAATTGGATTTGGACTGGCAAAGTACCTGGAGAAGAAGAACGCTTCTAAAATTATTCAAAGAGCTAAAAAATCGGCAGCCGGGATTTTAAAAGAAGCCAAACAGGAAGCTGAAGGGATCAAGAAAGACAAGATCCTACAGGCTAAAGAAAAATTCATCGAATTAAAGTCCGAACACGAAAAGGTTATTCTTTCGAGGGACAAGAAAATTGCTGATGCCGAAAAGAGGGTAAGGGATAAAGAATCCCAGGTTTCCAGCGAACTTGCCAGGAATAAAAACCTGAACAAGGATCTGGAAGAAAAGATTGCCGATTATAATCACCGAAACGATGTTCTGGAGAAAAAGCAGGAAGAAGTAGATAAACTTCATTCCAGCAAAGTTCAGCAACTGGAGGTTATCTCCGGGCTTTCAGCCGAAGATGCCAGGGCTCAACTTGTAGAGTCATTAAAGGATACTGCCAAAGCCGATGCCATGGGCCTTATTCAGGATACCATTGAGGAGGCTAAACTTACTGCACAGCAGGAGGCGAAAAAGATCATTGTAAACACTATACAGCGCATTGGTACCGAAGAAGCCATAGACAACTGCGTCTCGGTATTTAACCTTGAAAGTGACGATGTAAAAGGACGAATTATTGGTAGGGAAGGTCGAAACATTCGCGCTATTGAAGCTGCGACAGGAGTGGAGATCATTGTAGACGATACCCCGGAAGCAATCATTCTTTCCTGTTTTGATTCAGTAAGAAGGGAGGTAGCCCGCCTGTCGCTCCACAAACTTGTAACCGACGGAAGGATTCACCCGGCACGTATTGAGGAAGTGGTCAAGAAAACTTCCAAACAAATAGAAGAGGAGATCATTGAGGTTGGAAAACGTACTGTGATAGATCTTGGTATACACGGATTACATCCTGAATTGATACGGATTGTAGGGCGAATGAAATACCGTTCTTCTTATGGTCAAAACCTGTTGCAACACTCAAGAGAAGTTGCTAAGTTATGCGGAGTTATGGCTGCTGAGCTTGGTTTAAATGCAAAAATGGCCAAACGTGCAGGATTACTTCATGATATTGGTAAAGTGCCAGATGCAGAGACTGAAGTACCTCACGCAATCCTTGGTATGCAATGGGCTGAAAAATACGGCGAGAAACCCGAAGTTTGCAATGCTATTGGAGCCCACCACGATGAAATTGAAATGACATCTCTATTATCTCCAATCGTACAGGTTTGTGATGCTATAAGCGGAGCCAGACCGGGTGCGAGAAGACAGGTATTGGATTCTTACATTCAAAGGTTAAAAGATCTTGAAGATATCGCTTTTGGTTTTGGCGGAGTGAAAAAAGCCTATGCAATACAGGCAGGAAGAGAATTGAGGGTGATCGTGGAAAGCGAAAAAGTGAGCGATGAAAAAGCCTCCAATCTTTCTTTTGAGATCTCTCAAAAGATCCAGACAGACATGACCTATCCGGGGCAGGTAAAAATTACCGTAATACGCGAAACCCGTGCAGTAAATATAGCCAAGTAATAAAGAGAAAATCATATTTTAAAAAACTCCCGGTTCTTAAAAGAGTCGGGAGTTTTTTTTTATTGATAACAGTAATCTTTTTGTAACTTAAGACTACAATCAAAAGCCGTTATGAAAAAGAAAAACATCTTAAAATTCCTTTTTCTGGTAATTCTGCTTTATCCCCTATTCACACTGTTTGGTACTGTTGGAAATTTAGGAGATGTTGGACTACAGGAGGCTCATGAGTCGGTATTAAATTACCAAATCAGCATCTGGGTGAGCTGGCTTGTACTGGTTGTGGCTTCGGTGTATTTTAAATGGACCAAACAGAAGAATTTCTTTTTCTTCTTTACCTATGCTTTTTTGGTAGTGGCTTTTGGATTTCTTGGATATTTGGGTCAAAAATTAGTGACCCAATATGACCTACCTAACAAATTTAGGGACGGTTATTCTTTTGGGGTACTGCATGCTTTGCAGCACATTATGAGCTCTGTGGTGCTCACTGCCTTTTTGCAGGCCGCCGTATGGTGGTTTACCCGAAGGTGGCATAGGCGTTAGTTATGAGTTAAGAGTTCGGAAAATTGTCAAAAATGGCATTTTTCAAAGCTCTTTTGAATGAGTTATTCTTCCGCCATTTCTAATAATATCTTCTCTAATTTTATCAAATTCTTCCGGAAGAAGGGGCACGGCTGCGTCTTCGATGAGCGTCGCTTTAAAACCTGCTTTAAGGGCATCAAGTAAGCTGAAATAAACACAAATATCTGCAGCAAGTCCGCAAAAATAGAGTTCAACAGCTCCTCTTTCCTTTAAATATCCGCCAAGGCCAGTGATCTTCTTGTGGCCGTTATCAAAAAAGCCACTGTAGCTGTCTATTTCAGGATCCATTCCTTTTCTAAAAATGGCTTCTATGGGTTTTGTTTCCAGGTTGGGATGAAAATTGGCTCCTTTTGTCCCCTGCACACAGTGCACCGGCCAAAGCTTTTGTTCCAGTCCATTAAGGTCAATTACCTCAAACTCGTTTTTTCCGGGATGATTTACGGCAAAGCTTTTATGCTCTTTTGGATGCCAGTCCTGGGTGGCCACTACGAGTTCAAATTTCGGAAGAATTTGATTGATCACCGGGATAATCCTGTCTCCGCCTTTAACTTCAAGTGCACCGCCCGGCATAAAATCTATTTGGGCATCTACTATGATGAGTGTTTTCATGATCTCTTATTTTTGTGTTCTTCAATCAGGGAATTTCTTTCATCCTTGAGTTTTCCGCTTATACCTACTTTGTAGATATGCGGATTAAAGAACCTCTTGTATTCCGTAGGAAGTTGTTCCAGTCTCTTTTTGCTGAATTCTTTTATTTCTTTGATGCTGGTCTCTTGGTGAACCCTTTTTTGATCTTCCATGACCAGGATCAAAAGTTCTTCTTTTTCCACATCACCAACAAACCTGAATTTTAAAGGATCGTAGGGGTGGTACATCATTTCAGGATTTCCTTCACCTTCCATACAAACCACGTCTGAACCCAAAAAGTTACCTGAGTCATCAAGTAGTCTATACACCTGCTTGCGATGTGGCAGGGTTACTTTAGCAATAGTTTCCGAAAGTTTGATCCTGGGTTTGTTCTTAAAAAAAGATAGTTTATAGACGCCATCAAGAGCGCCATCGGGCTTTCCTGTAACCAGGTTTGTTCCCACCCCAAAAATATCTATAGGAGCTTCCTGGTCGAGCAAACTCTTGATAAGATGTTCGTCCAGCTGATTGGAAACTGATATTTTTACATAATTCAGCCCCGCCTTGTCTAGCATTGCACGTGATTTTCTTGCTAAATAGGCAAGGTCGCCGCTATCCAGCCTAATTCCCTTAAGCTTTTCTCCACGGCTTTCCATCTCTTTGCCAACCTGTATGGCATTAGGTATTCCGCTCTTCAAGGTATCGTAAGTATCTACCAGTAAAATTGTATTCTTCGGATGAACTTCAGCAAAATCTCTAAACGCATCGAGCTCGTTCTCATAACTCTGAATAAAGGAATGCGCCATGGTTCCTGAAACCGGAAAGTGAAAATCCCTTCCTGCACGGGTATTACTTGTAGCTTCAAAGCCGCCGATAATAGCTGCCCTGCTCGCATGATAGCCTCCAAACCCCTGTGCTCTTCTAAGTCCGAAATCTATCAACGTACTGCCTTTAGCCTGAATAGCCATTCTTGCTGCTTTTGTAGCTATGAGCGTCTGGAAATTCAGCACATTCAAAAGTAGGGTTTCAATGATCTGGGCTTCAATAATATTTGCTTCTACCCTCACCACGGGAGCACCCGGAAATACCACCTCTCCTTCTTTCATGCTGAAGATCTTTCCGCGGAAGCGAAAGTCTTTGAGATAGTCGAGGTATTCTTTAGAGAAGTTTTGAGTGCTGAGAAACTCGAGGTCTTTATCTGAAAATTTAAAATCCTGAAGGTAATCCAGTAAAGTTTCTAGCCCCGCGAATATTGCAAAGCCCCCTTCAAAAGGTAATTTCCTGAAAAAATAATCAAAAATGGCAGTCTCTTCTGCTTCTCCTTTGCTGAAGTATACCTGTCCCATTGTGAGCTGGTACTGATCTGTGTAAGTACCGCTTATATCTATCATGCCAGATGCTTTAAATTTATATTCTGTTTAGAATGATTAGAGTTCTTGCTGTGCTTCGAGGTACTGGTCTTGCTTGTGCCAGTCAAACCTGTAAGAAACACCGGCAGCAACCTGCCATCTCGAAGGCGTGTCTTTAAAATTGATAAGTCCCGAGATATCTGCCTGGAAGTTTTTGTGAAATAGGTAGGCAAAACCGCCACGAACAATCTCATCGCTGTAGATATCGCTAATCAAAGTCTGAAATTCTCCAAACACTGCAAATTTCTTTGAGAAAGAGTGGGTGAGCGTACCTATACCCGAATAGGTAGGAGAATCATCTCCAATCCTGTCGGCAATAATATTAAGAACCAGTACCCAGGGACCCCAGTTGTTTTGAGTAATTACGGCCGCACGAGGTGAGAATTTAGACTGCCCCTCATAGAGAAACGGGTTATCACCAAATGAAAAATTGGCGCCGGCGTACAAAGATACGGCGGGTACCAATGTACTCCAGTCAAAGCGTTGATTTGCCTTCCAGCTGTAAAGATTGGGTTTCTTCTCTTTTGCATCTTTATTGGGGTCGTATACCAGGTATTTTACTCCTATAGCATTAGCATCGAAATTGGAAATTTCGTAAGCCTCATTGTTGGCTCCAACCACATAATTGGTGGTTTGATTGAGGTAAGACCCCATCAGGTTGATCTCGAGTTCTTCAAAGAGGAACCCAAATCTTATAGCGTAATCTATTCCCCAAAGATCGGTATCCGTCTGCAGCAGCTCATGATTGTCATTTCCTAATTTTGCCCCGGTTTCTACCTGAAGCACCAGGGGCCCTACAGCAAAAGCCCCCTGGGAATTTCCCGGCCTGTTTGAATTAATGGTTTCTGTATATTGAGCAGTGGCATTAAAACTTCCGAAGAAACAAAAGAGAAAAAAAGTCAGGTAGATCCTCATATTAGAGCTGATTGGTGATGATCAAATATAGAGTTTTTCTCATTTTTTTTGGTTGCAGCAATGGTTTTCTTTGAGTAGAATAGTAATTTTACCAAAACTTTTAGAATGCACGAAGCTTCATTGACCGAGGTATTAAGGGTGTTACTTATAGTCCTTCTTGTTTACTTTGGTTTAAAATTATTAATACGCTGGTTTGGCCCCATACTACTTCGTTGGGTCTTAAAGAAGATTGGAAAGAAGTTTGAGCAGCGTTTTAGCCAGTTTGATCCTGGCAGAGGGCAACAACGCCAACAGGGTGAGGTGAGCATTGAAAAAAAACCTAAAAGCACCCCTAAATCAAAGAATGACGTGGGAGAGTATATCGATTATGAAGAAATTGACTAATTTCCGCTCCAAAACTCTCTTCGTATGAATTTTTCCCTAAAGAAAGTACTGCCTCACATTTTTGTTTTCCTGGGGTTTATTATAATTTCTCTTGCCTACTTCTATCCTGTACTTCAGGGGAAGGAAATCTACCAGAGTGATATTGCCCAGTATATAGGGATGTCCCGTCAACAAAATGATTTTAGGGCCGAGACAGGCGAGGAGCCGTACTGGACCGATGCTGCTTTTGGTGGGATGCCCACGTACCAGCTGGGTGCAAATTATCCTCATAACTACATAAAAGAACTCGACAGAACCCTGCGTTTTTTACCCCGCCCGGCCGATTATCTATTTCTGTACTTTCTGGGAATCTATATTTTACTTCTGGTCCTAAAAATTGATTACAGACTGGCCTTTTTGGGAGCACTGGCTTTCGGGTTTTCTACCTATCTCATTATTATACTTGGAGTGGGGCACAACGCAAAAGCTCATGCCATTGCCTATATGCCGTGGGTGATAGGCGGTATTTTGCTGTGCTTCAGGCAAAAATATATTATAGGATTTTTACTGCTGGCCTTCGGAATGGCGCTGGAAATAAGTGCGAATCACTTCCAGATGACTTTTTACCTGCTCTTGCTGGTGATCGTAATAGGTATTGTGTATTTGATCGAAGCTTTCAGAAAAAAGGAATTACCCGAATTCTTTAAGGCACTTGCTGTGATGGTAGTTGCAGTAGTGTTGGCAATAGGCACGAATGCTACCAATCTTTTGGCCACCCAGGAATATGCCGACTTTAGTACTCGTGGAGATACCGGACTTACCATTAACCCCGAAGGTACTCCAGAGAAGTCTAGTGGACTTGATTACAATTATATCACCGAATACAGTTATGGAGTTCTGGAAAGCTTCAATCTTTTCATACCGCGTTTTATGGGAGGTTCGAGCGCAGAGAACCTGGGGACAGATTCTGCTGTTTATTCGCAGTTGCTGCAGTTGGGCGCTAACCCGGTACAGGCGGCACAATTTGCCGAAGCAGCCCCCACTTACTGGGGAGATCAACCTTTTGTGGGTGCCCCGGCCTATGTTGGCGCCACGGTACTTTTTCTGTTTGTATTCGCACTTTTTCTGGTGCGGGGAAAACTGAAATGGTGGGTAGTTGGAGGTTCCCTGTTGGCCCTGATACTCTCATTTGGTAAAAACTATCCTTTTGAATTTATAACCCGCTTCTTTATTGAATATGTGCCGCTTTACAACAAATTCAGGGCGGTGTCTTCAATTCAGGTGATTTTAGAATTGTGTATTCCGGTGCTTGCTATCGCCGGTCTTTCCCGATTGTTCTTTAAAGAAGAAAGTGTGGAAAGAAAGGTTTATTCTATAAAATGGGCCACAATAATTACCGGCGGTATTGCCTTATTGTTCCTGCTGTTTAGGGGAGCTTTCAGTTTTACAGGCGCAAGCGACGGAGTGATAATTCAGCAGCTGGGGCCCGATTTTGTGAGGGCATTAAAGGAAGACCGCAAAGCCGTCTTTACAGCCGACGCCATTAGATCGTTGATATATGTGCTGCTCACCGCTGCTGTACTCTGGTTTTTTATAAAACAAAAGCTTAACCGGAATTTGACATTTTTGGGACTTGGTTTGCTCATTCTTGTTGATTTGGTTGGTGTTGGTAAAAGATACGTTGATAGCGAAGATTTTGTAAGATCAAGTGTGGTGAACAGGCCTTTCCAGACTACTGAAGCCGATAGGGAGATTATGAGGGATGAGAGCCACTACAGGGTTTTTGACCTTACCGGCAGTCCTTTTAATACGGCCCGCACATCATTTTTCCACAATTCTATAGGAGGTTATCATGCCGCGAAGCCGGGCAGGATGCAGGAACTTTATGACTTCTATTTGTCACAAAACAATCTGCAGGTGCTCAATATGCTCAACACCAAATATTTCATTATTCCTACGGAAGAGGGTGCTGTAGCTCAGGCAAATCCTGAAACTAATGGCAATGCATGGTTCATTCAGGAAGTGAAAATGGTAGAGAACGCGAATGAAGCTATTCAGGCGCTTGATGGTATCAACACCAAAAGAGTGGCGGTTGTAGACATTGATTTTGCTGAATTCCTTCCAAAAAAGCAATTTGAAGCCGATAGTACAGCGAGTATTGAATTAGTTTCTTATCAACCGAATGAATTGATTTACCGTGCTTCTTCAGAAAGCGATCGTATGGCGGTTTTTTCTGAAATATATTACCCGCACGGTTGGCAAGCTTATATTGACGGTGAGAAAGTTCCGCATTTTAGAGCAAATTACGTGCTGCGGGCAATGATGGTGCCTGCAGGAGAACACGAGATCACCTTTAGGTTTGAGCCAGAAGTAGTAAAGACGGGAAGTTCAATTGCGTTAGCCAGTTCTATACTTTTAGGGCTCCTGTTAATTGGCGGTCTTTTCTGGAAGGTACGACGTAAGTAATTTGACATTTTAAGCAGGGCTATGAAAAAAGTACTTATAGTTACTTATTACTGGCCCCCGGCCGGTGGCCCCGGGGTGCAGCGGTGGCTTAAATTTGTAAAATATCTTCCTGAAAATGGAATAGAACCTATAGTTTACACCCCCGAAAACCCTCATTACCCTCTGAAAGATACCAGTCTTGAAGCCGAAATTCCTTCAGAAATAAAGGTGCTCAAAAATGCTATTTTTGAGCCCTATGCTGTCGCCGGAATGCTGTCAAAAAAAGATACGGAAAAGATTAGCTCCGGAATTATTCCGAAGGAACAGAAGCAGGGCTTTTTGCAGAAGTTCATGCTGTTCATTCGGGGTAACTTCTTTATTCCAGATGCGCGGAAGTTCTGGATAAAACCTTCAGTAAAATATCTTACGAGCTACCTGAAGGAGCATGAAATTGATACGGTTATTACTACAGGGCCGCCCCACAGTATGCACCTTATTGGCCTTGAGCTTAAAAAAACGCTGGGTGTAAAGTGGCTGGCCGATTTTCGCGATCCCTGGACGCAGATTGGGTACCACAGTAAGTTAAGGTTGCTCCCCTCTTCCCGTAAAAAACATGAGGAACTTGAAAAAGAGGTGCTGCAGAGCGCCGATAAAATTATAACCACCAGTTTTACCACTAAAGCGGAATTTCATTCAAAAACGAACAGGCCTGTTGAAGTAATTACTAACGGATATGATATTGAGAAGGTAGAAAAACTTCCTATGGACGAAAAGTTTAGTATTTCGCATATTGGTTCGTTGCTTTCAGGAAGAAATCCGGAGAATCTATGGCAGGCGATTTCAGAATTAATTGCCGAAAATGAAGATTTTGCAAAAGATTTTCAGCTTAAGCTTGTGGGAGCTGTGGGAGATCAGGTTTTGGAGAGTATTCAAAAATGGCATTTGGAAGAGTGGTTGGTTTTAAAGAATTACGTGTCTCATTCAGAAGCTTTGCAATTGCAGAAAAGTTCGCAGTTGCTCCTGCTAATTGAAATAGATAGTGAGGAAACAAAGGGAATAATTCCGGGGAAATTGTTTGAGTATATGGTGAGTGAACGTCCCATTTTTGCGGTAGGGCCTGTAGATGCCGATATTGAAAAGATCATTAGAGAAACCAATACAGGATCTTATTTTCTGTACCCTCAAAAAGGGGAAATTAAGGCTTACATTTTAGAGAAGTATGAACTCTTCAAAAAAGGCGAATTGAGGTCGTATCCCATAGGTTTGCAGCAGTACAGCAGGAGTGCCCTGGCAAAGAGATTGGCAAATCTAATAAAGCAGTTGTAATGGGAATTATTGTAAGCCAATCGGCTAAAAACCTTGCTACCACTTATGTTGGTTTTGGAATTGGTGCCATCAATACTTTATTTCTCTACACCAATTTTCTTACGCCCGAGTATTATGGGCTTGTAGGTTTTCTATTATCGGCTGCTAACCTTATCTGGCCGTTAATGGCTTTTGGGGTACACAATACCCTGGTGAAGTTTTATACTTTTTACGATTCCAAAGAAGAAAAAGACAGGCTGCTGAGTGTAATCCTGTTTTTGCCGCTGGGAATTTCCCTGATATTGGGATTGATCGGGTACTTCTCATATGACTTGCTACTCGATTATTTTTCAGACGGGGAGGGGCTTGTAAAACCTTATATCTGGCTTATTTTTGTCATTGCCCTGGCGACTTCATATTTTGAGATCTTCTTTTCGTGGGCAAAGGTGGCCTATAAAAGTGTTTTCGGAAATTTCATGAAGGAGGTTTTTCACAGGGGATGTATTTCTCTGCTTCTTCTGACTGTTTACTTCGGATATCTTTCGGTGGAAGAATTTGTTTATGCCGTGGGTGCAGTTTTTGTGTTAAGACTGGTTCTCATGATGTTTTATGCCTTCAATTTGTACTTTCCGAAGCTTGGTTTTTCATTTCCGAAGAATAGAGCTTTTATCCTGAAGTATTCCGCATTAATTCTCATAGCAGGTTCAGTAGCAATGGTTTTACTCGATCTTGATAAAGTGATGATGGAAAGGTTTCTTCCTATTGAAATGGTTGCGGTGTATGGGATTGCGGTTTATATTTCTTCTGTAATCGCTGTTCCTTCACGGGCGATGCACCAAATTACGTATCCAATGACGGCTACGCTGCTCAATAAAAAAGATAAAAAAGGACTGTTAGAGCTCTATGAAAAAAGTTCGCTGAATTTACTGATAATAAGCGGACTTATCTTTTTAGTGATCATTACTAATATTTCCCAGCTTTACGCCCTCATTCCCGACGAATACCAGATAAGCTATGTGATTGTAATTTTGATTAGTGCTGTGAAGCTTTACGATAACCTGCTGGGGAACAACAATAGTATTCTTTTTAATTCAGATTATTACCGCCTGGTGCTGGCTATTGGAGTTTTTCTTGCAGTACTTGCGTTTGTTCTCAATATTTTGCTTATTCCCGTTCTCGGACTTTTAGGAGCGGCGCTGGCGACCTTTTTAGCTTTTGCCTGTTACAATACAGTAAAGTTGATCATTGTGTTCAGGAAATTTAAAATACATCCATTTTCAAAAGAGACAGCTTACAGTCTGCTTCTCATCCTGATTTTTGGATTAGGATTTTACTTCTGGGAATTTTCATGGCACCCGGTGATCAATATAGTGCTTAAATCGGGCATCATCGGAGTATTATACGTCCTGGTGATCTATGTGCTAAAATTATCTCCCGAAATAAACAAGATCATTGAAAAGACCTTGAGACTTCCGCAGAGATAGATTTTAAGGCAGCAGGGGTATTAAAATAAAAATCTCCGGCGCTAATGTAACCGGAGATTTACCAACTAACCAACCAAACTAATTATTTAATCTCTTCCCCGAGAACTTCTGGTCTCTCTTGCAGGAGTTGAGGTTTTTGTGGCGGGATTAACCGTTTCTGCCGACCTTCTTGTTCTGCTCTCTGCCTGTACGCTTCTTTGCGGAAAAGTGTTTATTGAAGTGTTATTTCTATTTGTACTTCGTTGTACACTCCTAACAGAACGATTTTCTGTGCGGCTTTGTCGGGCTTCCTGTTGTTGAACTGCAGGAGTTTCAGTTCTTGAAGTCCTTGTTCTTTGTACTGCTTTTTCCCTTGAAGGTAACATCTGCTGTGAATCCCGGTAATTATTTCTTGCCTGCGGCACAGATACTGGGGCATTTGTAGCAGTAGCATTTTCAATTCTTTCCTGCTTCTGTGCTTCTGTCCTTCTTCCACGCTGATAGGAGGTAACTCTGTCGCCCGGTTTGTAGTAGCTCTTCTGAAAAGAGTTCCTGTCAAAATGATTATTATAATAGTACTTTTTATAGCTGTTGTACTTCATTCTGTAAGGTTCATAATACAGGCGGTAAGGCTGATTGTAAACCACAGAGAAGTTTGTAGGCCTCATGTAGTAATCATGCCATGGCCTATAAACGTAATTTACATTTCTATTGTTTATAAAACCTGAAGTATGACTATACCTGTGGTAAGGATCGTAATGCACAAAGAGGTTCCCAACCCTGTTCACCATTCCAAAGGCATTATACCTTACCTGTACCCGGCCGGCCTGAATAATTCTTCCGTAGTAATCATAATAAACCGGTACATTCTCAATTTGAATTACAGCACCGTAATCGTCGTACTGTACAAAGGGACCGTAGTTATAACCGGAATTATAGCTGTAATTAATATGAGGAGAAACCCTCTGGAAATTTGCCTGTGGATGAAAGAAGAAATCAAACTGCCCATCTGGAAAAACGGCAAATTCAACCCCTCTTTCCACAAAAATGAAAGCTTCTTCATAAGCCCTGCGATCAAAATTTCCCTGTGCTTCAGGAGAGGCATTGGAGGAAGCACCTACAAGCATCATTGTCAATATGAGGTAAATTTTTTTCATGATAAATGGATTTGAGGTTAAGACCTGTGTACTCGTTAAAAAAGTACATTAACTTATATTCAAACTACGTGCCACAAATTAGAAAACCCCGCGAACATTAAGCTCCACGGGGTTTCCAAACTAACCAACCAAAAATTATTAATTACAATCAAATTATGTAAACATTACTCTTGCAATTATTTATTCTGATTCAAAGGCTGTGCCAAGATTCTATATTTGATCTTTTATAGTGTTAAATTCTAAGCTCGAATATATGCTTCTATAATTTTTCTTTGAGAAAAGGAGCCGTATAGGATTTTTTGTTCTTTGCTACTTCTTCAGGGGTTCCTGCAGCAATGAGTTGGCCGCCTGCGTCACCACCTTCAGGTCCCAGATCAATAACATGATCGGCGCATTTTACAAGATCCATATTGTGCTCAATTACAATAACAGAGTGGCCTTTGGCCAGCAGCGCATTAAATGATTTGAGCAGCTTTTGAATATCGTGAAAATGTAAACCTGTGGTGGGTTCATCAAATATGAATAAGGCTTTCTCTTTTGAAGTTCCTTTTACAAGGAAAGAAGCTAATTTGATCCGCTGGGCTTCCCCACCCGAAAGGGTAGAAGAGCTTTGCCCGAGCTGGACGTAACCGAGACCCACATCCTGTAGTGGTTTTAGCTTTGCAGTAATTTTTTCTTCCCCATTTTCAGAGAAAAAAGCAACAGCATCATCAATGGTCATGCTAAGCACGTCATCTATATTCTTTCCGGCGAAGTTAACTTCCAAAACCTCCTTTTTAAAACGCTTGCCATTACAGGTTTCACAAATTAGGTGAACATCGGCCATGAACTGCATTTCAATAGTTACTTCCCCTTCGCCTTTACAGGTTTCACAACGCCCTCCATCTACATTGAACGAAAAATGCTTGGGTTTGTAACCTCGAATATCACTTAGCTTTTGATTGGAGAACAGGTTCCTAATATCGTCATAGGCTTTAATGTAGGTCACGGGGTTGGAGCGTGAGGAACGGCCAATAGGATTCTGATCTACAAATTCAATGGTGGTAACATTTCCAAACTTCCCCTCAATTCGGGTAAACTGTCCGGCTTTTTCTCCATAGCCCCCAATTTCCTTGCGCAGGGCAGGGTAAAGGATCTTTTTGATCAGAGTACTTTTTCCACTTCCTGAAACCCCCGTTACGGCTGTAAAAACACCCAGCGGAAATCTTACATCCAAATTTTTAAGGTTGTTCTCCCTGGCTCCAATAATGTCAACAAAGTATTTATAATCCCGTCTTTTAGAAGGAACTTTGATCTCGAGAACGTTGTTGAGGTATTGTGCGGTGAGAGAATCTGAAGAGAGTATGTCAGCATAGGTCCCGGCAGCTACGACTTCTCCGCCGTTGGTGCCGGCTTCAGGACCAATATCAATAATTTCGTCTGCAGCTTTCATGATATCTTCATCATGTTCTACGACAATTACAGTATTACCAAGATCACGAAGAGATTTAAGAACTTCAATGAGCTTTAACGTATCGCGGGGATGCAATCCAATAGAAGGTTCATCAAGAATATACATAGAACCCACAAGGCTACTGCCGAGGGAAGTGGCGAGGTTAATTCGCTGAGATTCTCCTCCCGAGAGGGTGTTCGATTTTCTGTTTAAAGTCAAATAATTGAGGCCTACTTTTAAAAGAAATCCGAGCCTGTTGTTTATTTCGGTAAGCAGCCTTTTTGCAATGGCGGCATCTGATTCATTTAAATCTAAGTTTGTAAAGAAGTCGGCTAATTTATTGACCGGCATTTCTACCAGTTGGGTAATTGTAGCTCCTCCTACCTTTACATAATTAGCTTCGGGGCGCAGCCTTTTTCCTTTACATACAGAACATTTTGTTTTTCCGCGATAGCGGGAAAGCATTACACGGTTCTGAATTTTGTAAGCCTTGGATTCCAGGAAAGCAAAGAATTGATTTAATCCTTCAAAATACTGGTTCCCATTCCAGATAAGATCTTTTTGCTCCTGGGTGAGTTCAAAATAAGGCTTGTGAATTGGGAAATTGAATTTGTGGCTGTTGTTTACCAATTGATCCCTGTACCAGCTCATGCTGTCACCACGCCACGGAAAAATGGCATTTTCGTACACCGATAAACCGGTATTGGGAATGACAAGGTCTTCGTCAATACCAATCACATCTCCATAACCTTCGCATTTTGGGCAGGCACCATAAGGATTATTGAAGCTGAACAAATGCACGCTAGGCTCCAGAAAGGTCATGCCGTCAAGCTCAAACTTATTACTGAACTGCCTGATCTTACTGTCTGATAAACTTTCAATGAATAATTCCCCTTTCCCTTCAAAAAAGGCAGTTTGAGCAGCATCTCCAAGCCTATTTAAAAAATCTTCATCATCTTTCACCACAATTCTGTCTACTACAAGAAACAGGTCCTTTTCTGCTACTTTTGAAAGGTCAGCTTCATCGATCCGCAGTACATCACCTTTGTACTTTATACGGCTGTATCCCTGTTGTAGCAAAACTTTCAGTTTCTCCTGTGGCGTGCGACTTTGTTCAACATGAACAGGTGCCAAAAGTAGCATTTTTGACCCCTCAGGAAAAGATTGTACATAATTCACTACATCGGTAACAGTGTCTTTTTTCACTTCCTCTCCCGAAACAGGGGAGTAGGTTCTTCCAATTCGGGCAAAAAGGAGTTTCAGGTAATCGTATATTTCCGTAGAAGTTCCAACTGTTGAACGTGGATTGGTGGAATTTACCTTTTGTTCGATTGCAATAGCCGGGGCAATCCCTTTTATAGAGTCTACCTGTGGCTTGTTCAGCCTTCCCAGGAACTGGCGGGCATAAGATGATAAACTTTCAACGTACCGGCGTTGGCCTTCGGCGTACAAGGTATCGAAAGCTAAAGATGATTTTCCCGATCCCGAAAGCCCGGTTAGAACCACCAGCTTATTCCGGGGAATTACTACATTTATATTCTTTAGGTTATGAAGGCGTGCTCCTTTTATTATAATGTTCTCTTTTGGATCTACTCCTGAGATATCTACTTGCATACTTTATTTTGTGTTGTAACAGCAAAGGTACTCAAACTTCAAATTTTTGAGTAAGGTGTGTGGTATAATAACTGTTTCTGTGCTAACATGTTAAAAACATTAACCTTTTATTTGCATTAGTGAATTTTTTCCTTTTATATTTGCTGATATAATCTAAAATCATTTTTGCCTATTGCATAAAGTTACTTTGAACTTGTAATAACTAACCCCCAGGCCACCCCAACAGCCTGCAAAAGTAACTCTTATGGATAACGCCGAGGCAAATGATGCTGTGCTCGTAAAGAGCTATATGGAAGGAGACGAGCAGTCACTTTCTATTCTTATCAACCGTCATCAACAACGAATTTACAGTTTTATCTTTTCAAAGGTCTTTGACAAAGATGTTGCTGAAGATATCTTTCAGGATACCTTTATTAAGGTGATCAAAACCCTGAAAAGAGGAAAATACAACGAAGAAGGGAAGTTTCTTCCGTGGGTAATGCGTATTGCGCATAATTTGGTGATAGACCACTTCAGAAAAAATAAAAGGATGCCCAAGTTTGAAAACAGTGGCGACTTTAATATTTTTTCGGTGTTGTGCGATTCAGGTTTAAATGCCGAAAAACAGATCATCAAAGATCAGATTGAGGCAGATGTTCAGGAGTTAATTAAAGAATTGCCTGAAGATCAACTGGAAGTGCTGGTCATGAGGATCTATAAAGACATGAGTTTTAAAGAAATTTCAGAAAGAACCGGCGTAAGTATTAACACGGCATTGGGGAGAATGAGGTATGCTTTGATCAATCTTCGAAAAGTTATTGAAAAGCACAATTTAGTTTTGACTAATTAGCACAATAAGATTAGCGTCTGGCCGTTATTATGTTACAACTTTAAAAGTTCAATAATGGCGAAACTCTACTCTCGAAAAAAATTGCAACCCATGAACCCAAAAAAGGAAACCATAAACTTCCTTTTAAGCTATTCTAAAGCTTTAAGAATAAACACTTACAAGAAGCTGGAATTTGAATCAATTTTAAACTAATTGAACAAAAAAAGATCTGCTAACGGCGGATCTTTTTTTTGTGATATTCTTCCAAAACTGTTTTGCGACCTATGGTTTTGGTAATAATATCCTTTTCCAGATTCCATCCTCTTGCGGGGGAATATTCCCTGCCGTACCAAATGATTTGAAGGTGAAGCTCATTCCATAATTCCTTCGGAAAAAGGCGTTTTGCGTCCTTCTCTGTCTGTACCACATTTTTCCCGTTAGAGAGATTCCATCTGTACATGAGCCGATGAATATGTGTGTCTACAGGAAATGCAGGGATGTTAAATGCCTGAGACATTACCACGCTCGCAGTTTTATGCCCAACGGCAGGAAGCTCTTCGAGTGCATCAATATCTTGTGGAACCTCGCCGTTGTATTTTTCAATAAGAATTTTTGAAAGACCGTAGATGCCTTTAGCTTTCATAGGAGATAAGCCTACAGGTTTTATTATCTCCCTAATCTCTTCTTCGGAAAGTTTTACCATGGCATAAGGATTGTCTGCTCTCGCGAAGAGTAAAGGAGTGATTTGATTGACCCTAACATCTGTACTTTGCGCTGAAAGCAGCACGGCAATCAGCAGGGTGTAAGGATCTTTATGATCTAATGGAATAGGGACGTTTGGGTAAATATCTGCTAAAGTGTCTATGACAAATTGAACTTTTTCCTGCTTGGTCATTAATGTGTAACTTTGAAACAAAAGTACTAATTATGACAACACTTCAACCAGGCGATAAAGCGCCCAATTTTTCAGCCATAGATCAGGAAGGGAAAAAACATACTCTGGAAGATTATAAAGGGAAAAAATTAGTCATCTTCTTTTACCCTAAAGCGAGTACTCCCGGTTGTACTGCCGAGGCTTGCAATTTGAGAGACAATTATGAAGCTTTTCAGGCTAAAGGTTATGAAATTTTAGGAGTAAGTGCCGATTCGCCAAAGCGGCAGCAGAATTTTAAAGAGAAGAATAATCTGCCTTTTCCATTGTTGGCCGATGAAGACAAAGAAGTGATCAATGCCTTTAAAGTATGGGGTCCAAAGAAATTAATGGGAAAAGAATACGACGGAATTCACCGCACCACCTTTGTTATTGATGAGCAGGGTGTAATTGCTGATGTGATTTCAAAAGTAAAGACTAAAGAGCACGCGGGGCAAATCCTTTAAAGGATTAAGTTAAATGGATAAGGAATAATATTATGAATGTTATTCTTTCTTCCAGATCTTCTGAAGGGTGGCAAGAGAATCACAGTTCTCGAAAAGCATTTCCAGTTCTCCTGAATCTGAATCTCCTGTCACCATATAAACTTTACAGGAATCGGGATCTGTATTGCTGCGGCTGAAATCTACATCTCCTTTATGCAGAACTCTGGTAATAGAGGCTGTATCTATTTGCAGCCTCTCAATCTCAGAAATAGCTTCCTGGGAATATGCTCTTTCCTTTATCCTAATATTCTTAAGTACGCGTGCATCGGGGCCGTAAGCGCAGGAAGTTTTTTTTCCGCTAAGAAAAAACGCAAGTATGATCAATCCTATGGCAAAACCTCCCAGGTAATAGCCGAGTCTGTGAATAAATTTCATGGAGAATTAAAAAATAAGCAGGTTGATATCTCTATAAGAAAGATCAAACCATTCAGCAATAGATTTGTTGGTTAAAATTCCGTGGTAAAAGTACAAACCATTTCGCAGACCTCTGTCAAATCTTAATGTATTTTCAAGGCCGCCCTGTTCTGCGATGTGTAGTAGATAGGGTGTGAAAATGTTGCTTATAGAAAGGGAAGCAGTTCTGGCATATCGGGACGGGATGTTAGGGACGCAATAATGAACCACTCCGTTCTTAACAAACGTGGGCTTATCGTGTGTGGTAATCTCACTGGTCTCAAAGCAACCTCCCATATCTATACTCACATCTATAACCACAGCACCTTTCTTCATGTGTTCTACCATGGTCTCGGTAACGAGAATAGGGGAGCGGTTTTTCCCCCGAACGGCACCTATCACCACATCACTTCTTTTTAAAGCTTTGATGAGATTCTTTGGCTGAATTGTGGATGTATGCAACGGCCTTCCAAGATTGGCCTGCACTGCCCTTAACCTGGTAAGGGAATTATCAAAAATCTTGACATTTGCACCCAGGCCAAGTGCAGAACGGGCAGCAAATTCACCTACTGTACCGGCACCAAGAATGGTGACTTCAATGGGTGGAACTCCGCTAATGTTTCCAAACATGAGTCCGTTCCCGGCAGGATTATTGCTCATAATCTCAGAGGCAATAAGTATAGAAGCTGTACCGGCAATCTCACTAAGAGCTCTAACCGCCGGGTAGGAACCATCGTCATCTTTTATAAATTCAAAAGCAAGCGCTGTAATTCTCTTGGATGCCAGCTTTTGAAAATAGGCTTTCTTTTGTGTTTTAAGCTGAAGAGCTGATATAATGGTGGTCTGCGGATTCACCATATCAAGTTCCTCGAGGGTAGGAGGTTCTACCTTAAGGATCATGGGGCAGGAAAAGACCTTTCTGGTATCTTTAGTGATTTCGGCTCCTGCCTCAGAATAATCTTTGTCACTGAATTTGGCGCCTTCCCCGGCATTCGATTCTATAAGTACTCGATGGCCATGTGCTGTCATGGCAGCTACAGCGTCGGGACTAAGGCAAACCCTCTTTTCCTGATAAGCGTTTTCTTTAGGGATACCAATAAATAACTGGCCTTTATGTTTATAGACTTCCAGGGTTTCTTCCTGCGGAATTAATTGTTCCCTGGTAAAGGGAGATAGCTGCTCTGTCATAATCTGTTGATCACAAAGATAAAATTACGACATTTTTATGGAGTGAAAGAATTAGAGTTTAACGTAGTACTCTTCCTGAATGTCACCATTGTTTCCTGTACCTTCTCTAAAATCTTTTATTTCTTTGTATTCTTTATCTGAAAAAGGGGAGAAGGGGGAGATATTTTCACGTTCAATTTCGGAGAGATCTATACCGTAAATACGATCAAAAATCTTTATTCTAATTAAATACACAATTGAAAAAATAATAATAAAAAAGGGAGCCAAAAAAATGAGATCGTCGCTATCTAAAGCAATTACATCCATATATTGATCCTCATAAAATGCCGAGAACAATTGATAAGCGTACATAACCAAAGGAATCAAGATAACATGATACCACCAGTGTTTACAGGTAAAAAACCAAATCAATAGAAGGAGGAGTGGTACTAATTTGTTGAGGTATGTCCAAATTGCGACATTAACACTTTGATAATATTTACTTTCGTAGGTAAAAAAAGAATTTTCCCAAACGGATCCGCTTGGGAAAATTTCATATAAATAAAATAAATATGGAGAAAAACCTATAAAAAGTGCGATTAGACTACCCGTTAGTAGGAATTTTGATGAGCCTGCGATCGACAGCGGTTTTTTTGATTTCATTTTTATGGTCGTTATCTGTGTTAGAAGTTACAAATAAAGTTGCTCCAAAGATAGATACGGCTAAGAAAAGGGCTTTAATTTTCATAATATAATTTTTTAAGGTTGTGTATGTTTCGATTTGTTGATACAAACCTATAAAAAACTAACCCGCTAATAATTAGTGCATTATTCGTACTTTTGCCGCCTTTTTAGA
The DNA here is from genome assembly GCF_049569215.1 of Salinimicrobium sp. TIG7-5_MAKvit. Taxonomy (GTDB): domain Bacteria; phylum Bacteroidota; class Bacteroidia; order Flavobacteriales; family Flavobacteriaceae; genus Salinimicrobium; species Salinimicrobium profundisediminis. The sequence goes on from NZ_CP145903.1 coordinate 3,373,261, forward strand.
GAAATTATTTTTAAACTTTTAAAATATCATATTTCAATTAATACAGTTAAAATAATTATTAATTCGGTTAATGACCCTGAGATTATATATATATGTTAATAAAATGAAAAATATGAAAGAAAATTCGCACAGCAGATTCATTGTTGGCTATTAAAAATCTGACGCTAAATTAACAAAACTTTAACTTTCTTAATTCATTTTCCAGTATCAAAATTTCCACTTTTTGATCCCCTTCTTCAATAAAATTTTGAATTTTTTGAGGCCATTCTATAAAATTCCAGTTGTCAGATTCAAGATATTCTTCAAAACCCATATCCCAGACTTCAGATTCATCGTTGATTCTGTAAAAATCAAAGTGATTCACAGTTCCATTTTCAGTTTCGTAAACGTTTACAAGGGAAAAAGTTGGGCTACTGCCAGTATCCACGGCACCTAAGGCCTTTAAGAGGGCCTTTATTAAAGTTGTTTTACCCGCTCCCATTTCTCCGTAGAACAATAGGGTTTTGCTTCCAGATCTTTCCAGAAGTTTCCGGGCAACAGTATCAATTTCAGATAGAAGGTAGGTTACTTCCATTCAAAAGTATTATGATTTGGGACTGTAAAGATAGTTAAAATCTTGTTATCTAGGAGATAAGACGCTAAAAGGGATAATCATTTCTTCCATAGATACTCCTCCGTGCTGAAAAGTATTTCTATAGTAGCTAACATAATGATTGTAATTATTTGGGTATGCAAAGAAGAGATCTCCTTTTGCAAAAATAAAGGAACTGCTCATATTAATAGCAGGTAAGTGAATTGTTTTTGGGTTAGGTGCCGCCAAAACGTCTTTTTCCTCGTAGGTGAGGCTCTTTCCGGTTTTGTAACGCAGGTTAAGACTGGTCTGTTTATCACCTATCACTTTTGAGGGATTCTTTACATTAATAGTTCCGTGATCTGTAGTCACTATAAGTTTGAATCCGAGGTTTTGAGCTTGCTGGATAATCTCGAGCAGCGGGGAATTCTTAAACCAGCTTTGGGTAAGGGACCGGTAAGACTTATTAGTAGATGCCAGTTCTTTGATTACTTCCATTTCTGTCTTTGAGTGAGAAAGCATGTCAACAAAGTTGTAGACCACTACAGTAAGATCATTTTCTTTTTGGCTCTTAAAGTTTTCAACCAGTTTTTTACCGGCTTTGAGACTACTTATCTTGTGATACTCGTGTTTAATATCGCTACCCAGTCTCTTTAGCTGTGCCTGTAAAAATTCGGCTTCATGAAGATTTTTTCCGCCTTCGTCTGTGTCATTCTTCCATAAGTTGGGGTGGAGCTTTTCCATATCACTTGGCATAAGTCCCGAGAAAATAGCATTTCTGGCGTATTGCGTTGCTGTAGGGAGGATACTGTAAAAGGGGATTTCGAGCTCCTTCTTATAGTAGTTGTTCACCACCGGTTCAAATGCCCGCCATTGATCATACCTTAAATTATCTATTACCACCAGCAGCGTAGGCTGTTCTTTACTTAATTCGGGAAGTATCTTTTCCCTGAACAAAGTATGTGACATGGTGGGGGCATCGGCATTCTTCTTAAACCATGCAGGATAATTCTTATCTATGAATTTGCAAAACTGTGAATTTGCTTCCGTTTTTTGGGATTCGAGGATCTCAAACATCCCCGTGTCTTCGATGTTTTCGAGTTCCAGTTCCCAGTAAATAAGCTTTTGATAAAGTTCGGCCCATCCTTCAAAAGAATTGATCATGGCCATATCCATCGCGATCTTTCTAAATTCCTGCTGATAGCTCGATGTGGTTTTTTCAGAAATAAGCCGGGAATGATCAAGGTTCTTTTTAATACTCAAAAGAATTTGATTGGGATTCACAGGTTTAATGAGGTAATCTGCTATTTTTGACCCTATAGCTTCCTCCATTATATATTCTTCTTCGCTTTTGGTGATCATTACCACCGGCACGTTTGCCTGTTTTTCCTTGATTTCTGAAAGCGTTTCCAGTCCAGATAAGCCTGGCATGTTCTCATCCAGAAAAACTATATCAAAATTCTCCTTTTCTATTTCTTCTAAAGCTTCGGTCCCGCTTTGGCAGGTGTAGACTTTATAATTTTTACTTTCAAGGAATAGAATGTGAGGCTTAAGCAGGTCGATCTCGTCGTCTACCCATAATATTTTGATATCGTTCATATATGTATCTTTGTTGAGATTAATATTAAAGGACAAGATTTGCTTCCAGGAAACAAACTCAAAATTTTAAACGATCCAATTTACGGATTTATTACTATACCTAATGAGCTCCTTTTTGATATCATGGAGCACAAATACTTTCAAAGACTAAGGCGTATTTCTCAAATGGGTTTGTCATACCTGGTTTATCCGGGTGCGCATCATACGCGTTTTCACCACGCTTTGGGTTGTCTTCACTTAATGCAAAAAGCCGTGAGGGTATTGAGGCTTAAAGGTGTAGAGATTTCTGCGGAAGAGGAGGAGGCCCTTCAAATTGCCATATTGCTTCATGATGTAGGCCACGGGCCTTTCTCTCATGCTATGGAGCACAGCATAGTTGAAGGGGTGAGCCATGAGACCATTTCTTTCCTTTTTATGGAAGAAATGAACCGGAAGTTTAACCAAAGATTAACTATGGCTATAGAAATTTTCCGCGGAAAATACCCCCGAAAGTTTCTTTGCCAGTTAATTTCGAGTCAAATGGACATGGATCGTCTCGATTACTTAAAGCGTGATAGCTTTTATACCGGGGTGGCCGAAGGGAACATCAATAGCGAGAGGCTTATTAGTATGCTCACTGTAGTAGATAATGAATTGATGGTAGAAGAAAAGGGGATCTATTCTATTGAAAAGTTTTTGCTTGCCCGCCGCCTCATGTACTGGCAGGTTTACCTGCACAAAACCGGTGTGGTGGCAGAGCAGCTTTTAATTAGGGTGCTTCAGCGTGCCAAAGAACTTGTTCAGTCTGGGCGCACTTTATTTGCGAGCACTGCGTTCACTTACTTTTTAAAACAACAAATTACGGCCGAAAGTTTTTCCGAAGAAACTTTACAAATCTTTGCGCGACTTGATGATTACGATATTCTTTCAGCTATGAAAGAATGGGCGAATGATGAAGATTTCGTGTTGAGCAGCTTATGTCAAATGATCATCAACAGGGATCTTTTAAAAATTAAGCTGAAGAAAAAACCTGTTTCAGAAGAAAAAGTAGAACGCCAGCTTCAAAAAGTGATCTCGCGGTTTGGTATAAGCAGGGAAGAGGCAAGCTACTTTGTGTTTAACGGAGACATAAGTAACCTCGCCTATAAAAGAGAAGATGAAAAAATTCATATCCTCTTTAAAAGTGGGAAAATAACCGATGTAATAAAGGCTTCAGACCATTTTAATCTCAAAGCACTTTCCAGGCCGGTGACCAAATTTTATATCTGTTATCCAAAACCAAAAGATTAACTCATTTTTTTTACTTTTGCCAGAATGAAGTTTACAGCAACTCAAATAGCAGGAATACTCGGGGGAGAGGTAGTAGGAGATCCCGGGGCCGAGGTTGACAGGCTTGCCAAAATTGAGGAAGGGACTGCCGGTTCCATCACATTTTTGGCTAATCCTAAATATACCTCTTTTATATATTCCACCAAAGCTACTATTACTATAGTAGGTGAAAATTTTCAGGCAGAAGATGATCTGTCTACTACCCTTATAAAGGTAAAAGATCCCTACACGGCGTTTTCAAAGCTTTTGGAATACTACAATCAGGTGAAACTGAACAAATCTGGGATAGAGCAGCCAAGTTTTATTTCTGAATCGGTTTCTTATGGGGAGAACCTTTATCTGGGTGCCTTCTCATATCTTGGAGAGCAGGTAAAAATTGGAAATAACGTCAAAATATTTCCCAACTCTTATATTGGGGATAATGTTCAGATTGGAGATAATGTTACGATCTTTTCGGGCGCTAAGGTTTATTCTGAAACCATAATAGGGAATAATTGTGTACTGCACGGCGGAGTAGTGATTGGTGCCGATGGTTTCGGCTTTTCACCAGATGCCGATGGTGTGTATTCAAAAGTGCCACAAATTGGTAACGTTATTATAGAAGATAATGTTGATATTGGTGCCGGTACCACCATAGACAGGGCTACTCTTGGATCTACCATAATAAGAAAAGGTGTGAAGCTGGATAATCAAATCCAGATCGCTCATAATGTTGAAGTAGGAGAGAATACAGCTATTGCCGCCCAGACTGGAATTGCCGGTTCATCCAAAATAGGTAAAAACTGCCTTATAGGAGGACAGGTTGGTATTGTGGGACATATTCACATTGGTAACGGAGTGAAAATTCAGGCTCAGTCAGGAATAGGTCGTAATATTAAAGATGGAGAAATGATTCAGGGCTCTCCTGCCATTGGCTATAGTGAATATAATAAAGCTTACGTACATTTTAAGAATTTACCCAAAATAGAAGACCGCTTAACCAAACTAGAAAAAAAACAATCAGATAATGGCTAAACAACGCACCATAAGTAAAGAAGTTTCTTTACAGGGAGTGGGGCTTCACACCGGTAATGAAGTCACTCTTACATTTAAACCGGCTCCAAACAATACCGGTTACTGTTTTGTAAGAACAGATATTGAAGGGAATCCTATGGTGGAAGCCGATGTTAACTATGTAGTCAACACCCAAAGAGGTACAAACCTTGAAAAAGATGGCGTTACTATTCAAACGTCAGAGCACGTACTTGCAGCCTGTGTTGGTCTTGAAATTGACAATATAATTATTGAGCTTAATGCTGCTGAACCTCCTATTATGGACGGGTCTTCAAAGTTCTTTGTAGAAGCGCTTCAGCAGGCAGGTATTGAAGAACAGGAGTGTGACAGGGAAGAATACGTGGTAACAGATGTTATTCGTTATCACGATGAAAAATCGGGCAGTGAAATCCTGGTGATGCCCGCCGATGAGTATCAGGTGACTACTATGGTAGATTTTGGTACAAAGGTTTTGGGTACACAAAATGCATCCATTCAAAAAATTTCAGATTTTAATACTGAAATTTCGAATGCTCGTACTTTTAGTTTCCTACATGAGATTGAAACGCTTTTGGAACACGGTCTCATAAAAGGGGGAGACCTTAATAATGCTATTGTTTATGTAGATAAGGAGCTTAGCCCCGATACTATGGATAAACTAAGGGTAGCCTTCAAAAAAGACAATATTGCAGTTAAACCCAACGGGATTCTTGATAACCTCACGCTACATTATCCAAACGAAGCAGCCAGGCATAAACTGCTGGATGTGATTGGAGATCTTGCTTTGGTGGGAACCCGCATTCGTGGAAAAGTAATTGCCAACAAGCCGGGTCATTATGTAAACACGCAGTTTGCTAAAAAACTTTCAAAGATCATTAAAGCTGAAAAGCGAAATAATGTACCAAAATATGATCTTGATAAGGAGCCTTTAATGGATGTTAATGAGATCATGAACATTCTGCCTCACCGGCCTCCTTTTATTTTGGTAGACAAGATCATTGAGTTGACCAGCGATACCGTAGTAGGTGTCAAAAATGTCACTATGAACGAACCTTTTTTTGTAGGACATTTCCCTGGGAAACCGGTAATGCCGGGTGTGCTTCAGGTAGAAGCTATGGCTCAAACCGGTGGTATACTTGCGCTTAAATCTGTGCCCGACCCCGAAAATTATCTTACCTTCTTTATGAAGATTGATAATGTCAAGTTTAAAAGACAGGTGGTGCCCGGGGATACACTAATTTTTAAATTGGAGCTACTGGCGCCAATAAGAAGAGGAATATGCCAAATGCAGGGATATGCTTATGCTAACGGCAAGCTCGTGACTGAAGCCATTTTAATGGCTCAAATTGTAAAACAAAAATAAAAACTATGAATCAACCCTTAGCATACGTTCATCCCGGAGCCAAGATTGCAAAAAATGTAGTGATTGAACCCTTTACCACTATACACAACAATGTGGTTATTGGAGAAGGCACCTGGATAGGATCGAATGTTACTATCATGGAAGGGGCGAGGATCGGAAAGAACTGTAATATTTTTCCCGGTGCCGTTATTTCTGCTGTTCCTCAGGACAAAAAATTTAATGACGAAGATACACTTACCGAAATTGGCGATAATACCACAATTAGGGAATGTGTGACCATTAACCGTGGAACTACCGACAGGATGAAGACCAAAATTGGTAAGAACTGCTGGATTATGGCCTATTGTCACATTGCGCACGATTGTGTGGTGGGTGACAACTGTATCTTTTCAAATAACAGTACCCTGGCAGGTCATATCAATGTAGGAGACTATGTAGTGCTTGCAGGTATGGCTGCTATTCAACAGTTTTGTAGTATTGGGAGTCACGCTTTTGTAACCGGTGGTTCTTTGGTGCGTAAGGATGTTCCTCCTTTTGTAAAAGCCGGAAGGGAACCTTTATCTTACGTAGGAGTGAATTCAATCGGACTAAGACGTCGTGGTTTTTCTACGGATAAGATCAGGGAAATCCAGGATATTTACAGGATTCTCTATCAGAAGAACTACAACAACACACAGGCTGTGGCCATCATTGAAGCTGAAATGGAAGCCACTTCCGAAAGAGATGATATTTTAGAGTTTATCAAGAATTCCCAACGCGGAATTATGAAAGGATATTTAAGTACAAATTAATAAGGCGCAAATATGGCAAGTACAAGTGATATTAGAAATGGATTGTGTATAAGATACAACCATGACATATTCAAAGTTGTAGAATTTCTTCACGTGAAGCCGGGAAAAGGTCCTGCTTTCGTTAGAACAAAATTGAAAAGTGTAACTACAGGAAAAGTTATTGATAACACCTTTTCTGCAGGTCACAAGATCGAAGACGTAAGGGTTGAAACTCATAAGTTTCAGTTCCTGTATAATGATGGCGAATTTTACCACTTCATGAACACTGAAGATTATACCCAGATTAGACTTACCGAAAACGCGCTTGATGCACCGGGACTTCTAAAAGAGGGAGAAGTGGTTACTATTCTAATTAATACCGAAGATCAAATGCCTCTATCTGTTGAGATGCCTGCAAGTGTGATTCTTGAGGTAACCCATACAGAACCGGGAGTTAAAGGGAATACAGCAACTAACGCCACCAAACCTGCTACAGTAGAAACAGGTGCCGAAGTGAACGTTCCTCTTTTTATCAACGAAGGTGATAAGATCAAGATAGAAACCGATAAAGGTACTTACAAGGAAAGAATTAAAGAATAGTGATTAGAGATCAGAAAATTTTAAATCTTACATCTAATATCTCATATCTAACATGAAGTTCCCGCAGCAACATACCCTCGAGCAGATCGCTACAATAATTTCTTCGGAATTTGTAGGTCCGGCCGATTTCCCTGTTTTGGGAATGAATGAGATTCATGTGGTGACTTCGGGAGATATTGTATTTGTAGATCATCCGAAGTATTATGACAAGGCACTGAATTCGGCAGCTACCATTATTCTTATCAACAAAGAAGTAGAATGTCCTGAAGGAAAAGCCTTATTAATTTCAGATGATCCTTTCAGGGATTTCAATAAACTCACCAGGTACTTTAAGCCTTTTGAAAAGGCTACTTCAAATGTGGCTTCTTCCGCAGAAATTGGAGAAGGAACGGTAGTGCAACCAACCGCTTTTGTGGGGAACAATGTAAAAATTGGTAAGAACTGTCTTATTCATGCTAACGTAAGTATTTACGATAACACAATAATTGGAGATAATGTTACCATTCATTCAGGTTCAGTTTTAGGAGGCGATGCCTTTTACTACAAGAAACGGCCCGAAGGTTATGACAAGTTGATCTCCGGAGGAAGAGTGGTGATCAAAGACAATGTAGATATTGGGGCTAATTGTACCATAGACAAAGGTGTGACCGGTGATACCACCATTGGTAAAGGAACCAAATTGGATAACCTTATCCAGGTGGGCCACGATACGGTCATTGGAGAAAATTGCCTTATTGCTTCGCAGGTAGGTATTGCAGGTGCAGTGGTTATTGAAGATGATGTGACTATATGGGGGCAGGCGGGATTCCGCAGTGGGATAGTGGTCAAAAAAGGTACTGTGGTAATGGGGCAGGCAGGGATTACAAAATCAACTAAAGAAAATACCGTATATTCGGGAAATCCGGCAATGGAGTCGCGCGAGTGGCTTAAAGAGTTGGCACTTTTGCGCCGATTGCCTAAATTGATGGACAAAATAAACGGTTGATTATGAGCTTAACACCTAAAGATTGCGTTGCCAAATTCTATTCTTCAGATTTTTACCGAAATCCTGATTCTGTAAAAGACTATTTACACCCCGAAGCACAGCTGTTTTGGAACAGTAGCGGCGGATTTCACAAGCTTGGCTATTCAGAAATTGCCGGCATGTCTAAAGAACTTTCTCAGTCTTTTGAACATCTGCGGGCCGATATAAGTCATTTGTTAAGCGATGGGGATACAGTTACCATTCGCTTCACTTATTATGTAAGAACTGTAGAGAACCCCGATGAAGAGCTGCCCATGGCACATTTTATATCTATTTGGGAATGTAAGGACGGGAAAATGTACAAAGGCCATCAAATAAGTCAGCAGGCCGATGACAGCCCTGAAAATCTGGATTCTTTCCTTCCAATTAATTAATAAAACCCTTTAGGTTTCTTTTATAAAAACCTAATTTTGCAACTGAAAAATCAAAAAATCAACTATGAGCGTTTTAGTCAATAAAGATTCAAAAATAATTGTACAAGGATTTACCGGAAGTGAAGGTACTTTTCACGCTGGTCAAATGATCGAGTACGGAACGAATGTGGTAGGTGGTGTAACTCCTGGTAAAGGAGGACAAAAACATCTTGAAAAGCCTGTTTTTAACACCGTTTCTGATGCTGTTAAAGAAACAGGAGCCGACGTTTCAATTATTTTTGTGCCACCGGCTTTTGCAGCCGATGCTATTATGGAAGCAGCAGACGCAGGTATCAAAGTGATTATTGCAATTACTGAAGGTATCCCTGTTGCCGATATGATTAAAGCTGCCGATTATATTAAAGATAAAGATTGTCGTCTTGTTGGTCCTAACTGTCCTGGAGTGATTACTCCCGGAGAAGCAAAGGTAGGTATAATGCCAGGTTTTGTCTTCAAAAAAGGAAAAGTTGGGATCGTTTCAAAATCCGGAACCCTTACCTATGAAGCAGCCGATCAGGTTGTGAAGCAGGGACTTGGTATTACTACTGCTATTGGGATTGGAGGAGATCCAATTATTGGTACCACTACCAAAGAGGCTGTTGAATTGTTGATGAACGACGATGAAACCGAATGTATCGTAATGATAGGTGAAATTGGAGGTCAGCTTGAAGCCGATGCAGCGAAGTGGGTGAAAGAAAATGGTAATAAGAAGCCAGTAATTGGATTTATCGCCGGTGAAACTGCACCAAAAGGTAGAACCATGGGGCATGCAGGAGCCATTGTTGGTGGAAGCGAAGATACAGCCCAGGCGAAAAAAGCCATTTTAAAGGAGAACGGAATTCACGTTGTTGATTCTCCTGCCGAAATTGGTAAAAAAGTAAAAGAAGTTCTGGGATAGTCAATATTCCGGGTCAAAAATAGTAAGAACCTCCGTGACTTGTCAAAAATGGCAGTTTTCGGAGGTTTTTCAGTCTTGACCGGTTCTTTTATTATATTTGAAAGAAATTAATCCACACCAGGAAAACAGATATTTTATCATGAAATTACTAGAAGGAAAAAATGCTATAATTACCGGTGCCAGTAGAGGTATTGGTAAAGGAATAGCCGAGGTTTTTGCGAAACACGGGGCAAATGTTGCCTTTACCTACAGCTCATCTGCTGAAGCTGCCAACCAGCTGGAAAAGGAACTTCAGGAACTCGGAATTAAAGCAAAAGGTTATAAATCTAATGCAGCCGATTTCAAAGAAGCTGAAGAACTTGTAAAAGATGTGCTTCAGGACTTCGGAAGTATAGATATTCTGGTCAATAATGCCGGTATTACCAAAGATAATCTCCTTATGCGAATGAGCGAAGAAGATTTTGATAAGGTAGTTGAGGTGAACCTGAAGTCGGTATTCAATATGACCAAAGCGGTGCAAAGAACCATGCTAAAGCAGCGCCAGGGAAGTATTATCAATATGAGTAGTGTGGTTGGCGTTAAAGGAAATGCCGGCCAGGCAAACTACGCCGCTTCAAAAGCCGGAATGATAGGCTTCTCCAAATCTATGGCCCTCGAACTTGGTTCCCGAAACATAAGGACCAATGTTATAGCTCCTGGTTTTATTGAAACTGAAATGACCGGAAAGCTCGATGAAAAGACTGTTGAAGGCTGGAGAGAGGCAATTCCGTTGAAAAGAGGCGGTACGCCCGAAGATATTGCCAATACCTGCGTTTTCCTTGCCAGTGACCTAAGTGCTTACATCACCGGGCAGGTGATCAACGTAGATGGAGGGATGCTGACGTAGATTTAATATTGAATTTTTTATATTTTATATAAAGGCTGCTTAAAAAGTGCATTTTAGTAAATGAACTTTTAAGCAGCCTTTTTCTCTTGGCATTATTTACGTACTTTTCTTTTTCTAATTTATTAAATGCCTGTTTCAACATTTTTACTTATTCTAAGCTCTTTTGTGCTGGCATTGATTGTGGCGCTGTTTCAGTATTTCTACAAGGCAAAAAAAAAGGGTTCCAAAAATGCCATTTTTGCCACCTTACGTTTTTTGGCAATATTCGCCCTTCTGGTATTACTTATCAATCCCAAAATTAGCAGTACCCGGTATTATACCCAAAAACCAGCTTTAGTGCTGGCTGTAGATAATTCTTCGTCTATTGAGGAATTTGGAGCAGGAGAAGAAGTGATAAATTTTGCTGAAGCCATCCGTCAGGATCAGCAATTGCAGGAAAATTTTGATATAAAGATGTTTTCCTTCGGAAGTGATCTTGAACAGCATGATTCCCTGAATTTTGAAGCCCCTCAAACTAACCTTCCTGCCGTTTTTAACCGTCTTACTTCACTTTACAAAGATCAGGTGGCACCTACAGTGCTTATTACAGATGGGAACCAGACCATAGGGGAAGAGTTTACCTTTGCAGCTGAACGTTACCGGCAACCTGTACTTCCAGTAGTGGTGGGGGATACTGTGAAATATCAGGATTTAAATATTTCCAGGATCAACATTAATAAATATGCCTTTTTGAACAATCGTTTTCCGGTGGAGATCATGCTGAATTATTCCGGGAATTCTTCCGTAGAAACAAAGCTGGAGATTTTAGAAGGGAATTCAGTGGTGTATTCAGAGCAGCTTTCATTTTCTTCCCAAAATAATTCCGAAGTAATAAGAGTTGAACTTCCCGCAGGGGCAGTGGGAGTTCATAATTACCTGGTGCGCCTCGAAAAACTTGATACCGAAAAGAACCTGCTCAACAATACCCGCGAATTTGCGGTAGAAGTCATTGATGAGCGTACAAAAGTGCTTATTGCCTATTCCGTTTTACATCCCGACCTGGGGGCGCTTCAAAATGCTATAGAAGCTAATCAGCAAAGGGAAGTAGAGCTTCAACCCATCACTCAGGTTTCAGATACCAAAGGTTATCAGCTTGTAATACTGTATCAACCCGATTCCAGGTTTAAGCCTATGATGGACGGACTTCAGGAACAAAATCAGAATTATTTTCTCATAACAGGACCAAAAACCGATTGGAATTTTCTTAATCGGCAGCAGGATATTTTTAAGCAGGAGCTTACAAACCAGTCCGAAGAATTTTTCCCGGTTTGGAATGAAAATTTTAAAGCCTTCCAGACAGAAGATATCGGGTTTTCTGATTTTCCGCCGCTTGAAGGCAGCTTCGGAGATTTTAATGCTCCCGAAAATCTGGACGTCTTACTTAGCAGGGAAGTACAGGGGGTGAATACCGGTACACCTTTGATGGGGGTGACCACAGCAGGAGATTCAAAAGTTGCATTTTTGTTTGGGGCAGATATTTGGCGCTGGCGAAGTGTGGTTTTTAGAGAAACCGGATCGTTTGAGAAATTCGATGACCTCATAGGTAAATTGGTGCAGTTCCTTGCTTCAAAAGACAGGCAGGACAGGTTACTGGTTCAATATGAACCGCTTTATCATGGCACCGAAGAAGTCATTATTGCAGCAGATTATTTTGATCAAAGTTATATTTTTGATCGGCGGGCAAGGCTTGAAATTCGGGTAGAAAATGCGGAAACAGGCAAACAGCGGCAAATTCCCTTATTGCTCAATGGCAGTTCTTACAAAGTAGATTTGAGCAGCCTGCCAGCAGGAGATTACAACTTCAGGGTAAGTGCGGCAGGTGAAGGTTTATCACGGTCGGGCAGTTTTAGGATACTCGATTTTGAAGTAGAAAAGCAATTTGGAAGAGCAAATGTAGAGGGGCTTCAGCAAATTGCAGATCAAAGAGGAGGGCAGGTTTATTTTCTGCAGGATTTTCAGCAGCTCAAGAACGATTTATTATCCAACGATTCTTACGCTACAGTCCAGAAAAGCCGTGAAAAGAACGTATCTTTGATTGACTGGAAATATTTACTGGGAATCATTGTTTTAGCCCTTGGTGCAGAGTGGTTCTTAAGAAAATATTACGGCCTTATTTAAATTCTTATTATTTATTAGTTATGGACAGATTGCCCAAAATTGGCCTGCCAATTCTCTTTGCAGGAATTATCTTAGTTATTCTAATTGCTAAATCTACAATCACTATAAATTCGGGAGAAGCAGGAGTGCTTTACCAGACTTTTGGTGGTGGTGTGGTGACAGATGAACCCCCACTTGGTGAAGGTTTTCACTTTGTAGCACCCTGGAACAAGGTTTTTGTTTATGAGGTGCGTCAACAATCTCTTGATGAAAAAATGCAGGTACTTTCTTCAAATGGTCTCGAAATAAAACTGGATGCCTCAATTTGGTTTGAGCCAGATTATGAAGATCTTGGATTGCTGCATAAAGAACGGGGTGAAGCTTACGTTCAAAGGGTATTGCAACCTGCGGTGCGATCTGCAGCACGGGCTGTAGTGGGTAGATATAATCCGGAGCAGCTTTACGCCAGTAAGAGAGAAGCTATACAACAGGAAATTTTTGAAGAAACTCAAAAACTACTTAAGGACCAATATGTGCAGGTAAACGAAGTATTAGTGCGTGATGTTTCTCTTCCTGCTACTATTAAAGAGGCTATTGAGCGAAAGCTACGCCAGGAACAGGAATCTCTTGAGTATGAGTTCCGATTGACAAAAGCCGAGCAGGAAGCCGAAAGACAGCGTATTGATGCCGAAGGTAAGGCTCGTGCCAACGAGATTCTTAATGCATCTTTAACTCCGTTAGTATTGCGTGAAAAAGGTATACAGGCTACTGTAGAACTGGCTAAATCGCCTAATGCAAAAGTAGTGGTAATTGGTTCGGGAGATGACGGGATGCCATTGATTTTAGGGGATAACTAAATTTTTTAAGAATTTCTTTCTGAAATTGAAATAAAAATATATTTTTGTCTCACACAATGAAAGCACAACAACTACATCATCATCATTCTCATTCATTCGCTCTTGCGAGGTGAGATTGATATGTGTATAATCCATATTTCAAAAACCCGTTTGAGCAGCTCAAACGGGTTTTTTTATTCCCCTTGGTCTGCCTGAACATAAAATCAACTAAAATGAACAGAATTAGAATTGCAGTACAAAAGTCGGGTAGATTACACGATGATTCCCTTAAGCTCTTAAAAGACGCCGGAATTTCTATTGACAACGGGAGAGAACAACTCAAGGCAACTTCAGGCAACTTTCCTCTCGAAGTGTTTTATTTGCGTAATGGAGACATTCCGCAATATCTACGGGATGGGGTGGTTGACGCTGCCATTATTGGCGAGAATGTACTTGTTGAAAAAGGGGAAGATATTATAGTGGCCGAAAAACTTGGTTTCTCAAAATGCCGGGTTTCCCTTGCCGTACCAAAGTCGGCTAAATATTCGGGTGTAGAAGATCTACAGGGCGCCAGGATCGCAACTTCATATCCTAACACGGTAAGAGATTACCTCTCAAAAAGGGGAATTACAGCCGATCTTCACATTATAAACGGTTCAGTTGAAATTGCTCCCAACATAGGTCTTGCCGATGCTATTTGTGATATTGTTTCCAGTGGGAGCACGCTCTTTAAAAACAACCTTAAAGAAGTAGAGGTAATGCTGAAAAGTGAAGCAGTTTTGGCAGTTTCTCCCGAAATTTCTTCAGAAAGAAAAGAGGTTCTTGAAAAGTTGCAGTTCAGGATAAAAGCAGTTTTACGCGCCCGTAGTTCGAAGTACATTCTTATGAATGTTCCAAATAGCAAATTAGACACTGTAGTTAAATTGCTTCCGGGAATGAGAAGTCCTACGGTACTGCCTTTAGCCGAAGAGGGCTGGAGTTCCCTGCACACAGTAATTTCAGAAGAAAGGTTCTGGGAAGTGATAGATGAGCTAAAGCAAAATGGTGCCGAGGGAATTCTTGTTGCACCCATCGAAAAAATGGTACTCTAAAATCTGAAAAAATGAAGAAATTTTTTAATCCGCAAAGACAGGAATGGGAAGCAATACTCGAGCGACCAACCAAAACTGTCGCAGATATTGAACAAATTGTCGAACAGATTTTCAGGGAAGTGAAAGCCGGAGGGGATGCAGCCGTTAAAAATTATTCCGAACTTTTTGACGGGTATAAATCTGATGCTTTTGAAGTTACTTCTGAAGAAATAAAGAAGGCATCAGCTGCAGTTTCCGAAGAACTTAAAACAGCTATAGATCTGGCCAAAGAAAATATACGGAAGTTTCATGCCGCCCAGAGGACAGCACCTGTTTCAGTTGAAACGGTATCCGGGGTAGCGTGCTGGCAGGAGAAGCGGCCTATCCAGAAAGTGGGATTGTATATACCGGGTGGTACAGCGCCTTTGTTTTCAACGATATTGATGCTTGCCGTACCTGCGCAAATTGCAGGCTGTAAAGAGGTGGTTCTTTGTACGCCGCCTGCAAAAGATGGTTCTTTGAACCCGGTGATCCTTTACACCGCTCAACTTTGCGGGATAAAAAAGATTTATAAAGTGGGAGGGATTCAGGCTGTTGCAGCCATGACCTTTGGCACACAGAGTATTGATAAGGTCTACAAGATCTTTGGCCCCGGAAACCAGTATGTTACCGTCGCTAAACAAATGGCTACCAAGTATAATGTGGCGATAGATATGCCTGCCGGGCCTTCAGAATTACTTGTGGTAGCCGATGCGTCTGCCGATGCAGCCTTTGTAGCTTCCGATTTACTCTCACAGGCCGAACACGGTGCCGATAGTCAGGTGGTGCTTGTTTCTCTTTCAAAAGCACTTCTGGAAGAGGTAGCTTCTGAAATTGAAAAGCAGCTCGAAGAACTTCCGCGGAAGGAGACTGCACAGGCAGCAATAGCCCACTCGAGGTTTATCTATATGAATTCTGAAGAAAAAGCACTCCAACTTATTGATGAGTATGCCCCAGAACATTTTATTATCTGTACCTCAAATCCCGATTTTTTTGTGGAAGGAATAAACAATGCAGGTTCTGTATTTATTGGAAACTATACGCCCGAAAGTGCCGGAGATTATGCTTCGGGCACAAATCATACGCTCCCAACCAATGGATATGCGAAACAGTACAGTGGCGTAAATCTGGACAGTTTCACCAAAGCCATTACTTTTCAGAAGATCTCTTCGGAAGGAATCCAGAAGATTGGGCCTTCCATCGAATTAATGGCAGAGGCTGAAGGTTTACAGGCACACAAAAATGCTGTGACTCTACGGTTGAACAAATTAAAAGCTCTGAACAATGAATAGCAGTTTTAACCTGGAAAAACTGGTGCGAGCAAATGTCCTGAAAATGAAACCTTATTCTTCAGCAAGGGACGAGTACAAAACTGACGGCCGAAAAATGACATTTTTGGATGCCAATGAAAATCCTTTTGAAAATGGCGTAAACCGTTATCCCGATCCGCAGCAGGGAAAGCTGAAGCAGCTGCTTGCCTCTCAAAAAGGTGTTTCTGTGGAAAAAATTTTGCTGGGGAATGGTAGTGACGAGGTGCTGGATCTTATCTTCAGGGCCTTTTGTCAGCCCCAGGTAGATAATGTGATCACCCTGCCACCAACTTACGGAATGTATAAGGTTTTGGCAGGCCTTAATGAAGTTGAAGACAGAGAGGTAGTTCTTAAAATCGACTTTCAACCCGATGTGGATGCTATTTTAAATAGAATTGATGCGCAAACTAAAATCATTTTCCTTTGCTCTCCGAACAATCCTACAGGAAATTCATTTTCTGAAACTTCAGTAGAAAAGATTCTTGAAAATTTTAATGGATTGGTGGTCATTGATGAAGCTTATATAGATTTTTCAGCCGAAAAAAGTTGGCTTCAGCGGTTAGAAGATTTTCCGAACCTGGTGATCACGCAAACCTTATCCAAAGCTTATGGCCTTGCCGGAATAAGGCTGGGGATCTGCTATGCTTCCGAAGAAATTATTGGAATACTAAATAAAATTAAGCCGCCTTACAATGTCAATGAACTAACGCAACAAAGAGCGTTGGAGCGGCTTTCAAAGCCCGAAGAGGTGAGCCGGGAGGTTGAGGCGATTCTTCAGGAGAGAGAGTTGTTGCGTACTAACCTCTCAAAAATGGCATTTGTGAAGGACATTTTTCCGTCAGACGCTAATTTTTTACTGGCCAGAGTAGATGATGCTGCCGGGAAATATGAGCAATTGCTCAAAGCCGGGGTGGTGGTGCGCAACCGCAGCAACCAGGAACTATGTGAGAACACCCTGAGGTTTACGGTGGGAACGCCCGAAGAGAACAGGGAATTAATTAAGAAATTAATGCAACTTGAAGCATGAAAAAAGTATTATTTATAGACCGCGACGGTACTATTGTTTTAGAACCCAATGATTTTCAATTGGACAATTTTGCCAAGCTGGAGTTTTATCCCGAAGCATTTCAATACCTCTCAAAAATAGCAAAAGAGCTGGATTATGAGCTGGTAATGGTTACAAATCAGGATGGTTTGGGTACAGATTCTTTTCCGGAAGATACTTTTTGGCCGGTTCAAAATTTTATTCTGAAGGCTTTTGAAAATGAAGGGGTGAAATTTTCAGAAATAGTGATTGATCGCACTTTTCCTGAAGATAAAGCGCCGACAAGAAAACCCGGTACTGGACTTTTAAAGGCCTATTTTGATACTGAAAAATACGACTTGGAAAACTCATTTGTTCTTGGTGATCGCCTAACAGATATGGAACTGGCAAAAAACCTCGGTGCAAAAGGGATTTTTATAACAGGTCATGAAGAATTGGGGAGCGGGGAAATTTCAGTTAAAAAGGAAGAGCTCCAAAAAGATATCCGGTTGGAAACGAATTCCTGGAGGGACATTTATGAGTTTTTAAAACTGGAAGCACGCACTGCGTCCATTAGCAGGAAAACCAATGAAACCGATATTTTTATCAAGCTAAACCTTGACGGCACCGGACAAAGCAACATAGACACCGGGATCAAATTCTTTGACCACATGCTCGACCAGATTTCGCGACATGGGCAAATGGATCTGGAAATTACTGTAAAAGGTGATCTTGAGGTAGATGAGCACCATACTATAGAAGACACGGCGATTGCTTTGGGTGAGGTCTTTTCGAAAGCTTTAGGTAATAAACTGGGCATCGAGCGATATGGTTTTGCGTTGCCAATGGATGACTGCCTGGCGCAGGTAGCGATTGACTTTGGAGGAAGAAACTGGCTGGTTTGGGAAACTGAATTTAAAAGAGAAATGATAGGGGCCATGCCTACGGAAATGTTTTATCATTTTTTCAAATCCTTTACCGATGGTGCAAAGGCAAACCTAAACATCAAAGCTGAAGGCACGAACGAACACCACAAAATTGAAGCTATTTTTAAGGCTTTTGCGAAAGCAATTAAAGTGGCGGTAAAAAGAGATCCCGATAAAATGATATTGCCGTCAACAAAGGGAATGCTTTAAGAGAGTATTGAGTAGTTAGTATTGAAAATTGAGAAAAATGAAAATTGTAATTATAGATTACGGGGCGGGTAATATTCAGAGTATAAAGTTTGCTCTTGAACGTCTGGGCTACACCGGAGTCTTGAGCAGCGATGCTGAAGAAATAAAGTCGGCAGATAAAGTCATTTTTCCCGGAGTGGGAGAGGCGAGTTCGGCCATGAAAAAACTGAAAAGCACAGGACTGGATACGTTGATTCCGCAGCTGAAGCAGCCGGTTTTGGGTATTTGCCTTGGCATGCAGTTGATGTGCAATCGTTCAGAAGAAGGTGACACTGAAGGTTTGGGGATCTTTGATGTGGATGTAATCCACTTCGAGAAAACCCTGAAGGTACCGCATATAGGCTGGAACCGGATAAAGGAGCTCAAAAGTGACATTTTTGAGGGGGTAGCAGAACAGGAGTTTGTTTATCTGGTACATAGCTTCTACGCTCCCGTTTGTTCTGAAACTATTGCCAAATGCGACTACGGAGTGAATTATTCTTCTGCACTACAAAAAGATAACTTTTACGGAGTACAATTTCACCCGGAAAAAAGTAGCGAAGCAGGGGAGAAAATTCTTGAAAACTTTTTAAAAATTTGAAGATTTGAAAATGTGAGAATTTGAAGATGAGGGCCTCTCGACTCCCGGCCGGCCAGCAGGCGGGCGCTCGAGGTGACACAGGTTTGTTCTCAATACTCACTACTAAATACTAACTACTATGAAAATAATACCTGCCATAGACATCATTGACGGGAAATGCGTAAGGCTTTCACAGGGTGATTACAATTCAAAAAAGATTTATAATGAGAATCCGTTGGAGGTGGCGAAGCAGTTTCAGGATCATGGGATTCAATATCTGCACCTCGTAGATTTAGATGGTGCCAAATCGAAACATATTGTAAATTATAAAGTTCTTGAACAAATTTCTTCGGGAACAAACCTGCAAATTGATTTTGGAGGCGGATTAAAATCTGATAAAGATCTTGAAATCGCCTTCAACAGCGGAGCTTCCCAAATCACTGGTGGAAGTATAGCCGTAAAGGATCGCGAGACATTTTTGTCCTGGTTGGAAAAGTACGGAAGCGAAAAGATTATTTTAGGGGCAGATGCAAAGGACGAAAAAGTGGCCGTAAGTGGTTGGCTGGAAGACTCGAAAGAAGATTTGCTGCCATTTATTCAGAAATATTCTGAAAATGGAGTGCAATATGTGATCTGTACCGACATTGCCAAAGATGGAATGTTACAGGGGCCTTCTTTTGAATTGTATCGAAAAATTTTGGATGAAATAAAAGACGTGAAATTGATCGCATCAGGAGGAATAGCGGAATTTGATGATCTTCCAAAGCTGCAGGAAATTGGGTGTGAAGGTGCTATTTTAGGAAAGGCGATCTATGAAAATAAGATCAGTCTAAAGCAACTGGAAGAATTCATTGGATAAAATTCCAAATTCCAAGCACCAAATTCCAGGCTTCAAATTTGAAATGTGAAGAGGATAATGTGCCGATAGAATAAAATTATAAAATAGAGTCACGAGTTCAACTCAGTACTCAATTCTAATTACTCAATATTATAAAAATGTTGACAAAAAGAATAATTCCCTGCCTTGATATCAAAGATGGAAGG
This sequence comes from Salinimicrobium sp. TIG7-5_MAKvit, assembly GCF_049569215.1. Classification (GTDB taxonomy): domain Bacteria; phylum Bacteroidota; class Bacteroidia; order Flavobacteriales; family Flavobacteriaceae; genus Salinimicrobium; species Salinimicrobium profundisediminis. The sequence continues at coordinate 3,392,918 of NZ_CP145903.1, forward strand.
ACCGTCAAGGGAGTAAATTTTGTGAGTTTGCGCGATGCCGGAGATCCGGTGGAGCTTGCTGAGGTATATTCAAAGTCGGGCGCAGATGAGCTGGTTTTTCTGGATATTTCAGCAACTGAAGAAAAAAGAAAGACCCTGGCAGAACTGGTTAGAAAAGTGGCTGCTACCGTTAATATTCCGTTCACTGTTGGCGGCGGAATATCTTCAGTAGAAGATGTGGATGTGCTGCTGCAAAATGGAGCCGATAAAGTATCTATAAATTCTGCCGCAGTAAAAAATCCTGAACTTATCAATGAACTGGCAGCAAAATTCGGCAGGCAGTGTATTGTTGTGGCTATAGATGCCAGGCAGGTACAGGGCAAATGGCTGGTACATCTGGTAGGTGGAAAAGTCCCGACAGAAATTGACCTTTTTGACTGGGTAAAGGAGGTTGAAGCACGCGGTGCTGGCGAGATCCTTTTTACTTCTATGGATCACGACGGTACCAAGGCAGGATTTGCCAATGAGGCCCTTGAAAGGATTTCAAAATTGGTGAGTATTCCCGTGATTGCTTCAGGTGGGGCAGGGAATAAAGAGCATTTTTGTGATGCTTTTACCAAAGGCAAAGCCGATGCGGCACTGGCTGCCAGTGTATTTCATTTCAAGGAGATTGAAATCAGGGATTTAAAACAGGAAATGAAGGAAAAAGGGATTGAAGTTAGAATTTAATGTTTAGTAATTAAGACCTCACAGGTTTTTAAAACCTGTGAGGTCTGCAGAAGAACCTGACAACCCACCACAACTATAAAATTAAAATAAATGAAAATAGATTTTTCAAAAGATAAAGACGGTTTAGTTCCTGCGATTATTCAGGATGCACAAACGAAAAATGTGCTCATGCTTGGGTACATGAACGAGGAAGCTTTGGAGAAGACTAAAGAGACCAAAAAAGTAACATTTTTCAGCAGGAGTAAACAAAGGCTCTGGACTAAAGGGGAAGAAAGTGGTAACTTTTTGCACCTTGTTGAAATGAAAATAGATTGCGATAATGACACGCTGCTAATTTTTGTAAGCCCAGAAGGTCCCACCTGTCATAAGGGTACCGATACCTGCTGGGGAGAAAAAAACACTTCAGAAATGCCATTTTTGGATACCCTGGAAGAAGTCATCTCAGACCGAAGATCAAATCCTGCAAATGAAAAGAGCTATGTGGCTTCACTTTTTAGAAGCGGCATAAACAAAATCGCCCAGAAAGTTGGAGAGGAGGCTGTGGAAGTTGTGATTGAATCTAAAGATAATAATGATGACCTGTTTCTCAATGAAAGCGCCGATCTTTTGTTTCATTATTTGATCCTGTTGCAGGCCAAAGGCTACAAGCTCAATGATGTCATTGAAGTTCTAAAGTCAAGACACAGTAAATAAAAATAGCCTGTGATGTGGATCACAGGCTATTCAAAATAATTCAATCAATTCTATTTAGAGTCTTCGGAATTCTTCTCTTTTTTGGTCTTTTCGACCTTGATCGTCAATTCATTTTTTTCTTCATCCAGATCCATAAAGACCTTATCTCCTTCAGAGATGTGCGAGGTGATTATTTCCTCGGCTAATGCGTCTTCAATGTACTTCTGAATAGCTCTATTCAACGGTCTTGCCCCATATTGCTTGTCAAAACCTTTTTCAGCAATATAGTCTTTGGCTTTTGGACTTAACTCAAGGTTGTAACCTAAAGCTCCAATTCTTCCGAAGAGTTTTTCGAGCTCAATATCGATGATCTTGTGGATGTCTTCCTGCTCAAGAGGATTGAAGATCACTACGTCATCAACACGGTTAAGAAACTCGGGCGCAAAGGCTTTTTTCAGTGCACTTTCAATCACACTACGGGCGTTCTCGTCTACCTGAGATTTCTTCGCCGAGGTGCCAAATCCGACTCCCTGACCAAAATCCTTCAGTTTTCTTGCTCCAATATTAGAGGTCATGATGATAATGGTATTTCTAAAGTCGATCTTACGGCCCAAACTGTCAGTTAAATATCCGTCATCAAGAACCTGTAGCAACATGTTGAAAACATCGGGGTGAGCTTTTTCCACCTCGTCTAGCAGGATCACGGCGTAAGGTTTACGTCTCACTTTTTCAGTAAGCTGTCCGCCTTCTTCGTATCCTACATATCCCGGAGGTGCACCAATTAACCTGCTCACCGCAAATTTCTCCATGTACTCACTCATGTCGATACGTATCAAAGCATCTTCATTATCGAACAGCTCACGCGAAAGTATCTTCGCCAACTGGGTTTTACCTACCCCTGTTTGCCCAAGGAATATAAATGAACCAATTGGTTTGTTAGGGTCTTTAAGACCTGCGCGGTTACGCTGGATGGCTTTCACCACTTTTCCAACCGCATCATCCTGGCCAATAACCTTTCCTTTAATTAATTCGGGTAACTTATATAGTTTGTTGATCTCGGTTTGGGCGATCCTGTTTACCGGTACGCCTGTCATCATAGATACCACATCGGCAACGTTATCTTCTGTTACGGTTTCCCTGTGCAGTTTAGATTCTTCTTCCCAACGTGCCTGGGCTTGAGCAAGATCTTTCTCTATGTTTTTCTCATCATCGCGTAATTTTGCAGCTTCTTCATATTTCTGCTTTTTAACGACTGTATTTTTAAGCTCCCTTACTTCTTCAAGCTTACGCTCAAGTTCAAGGATCTGTTTTGGCACATCAATGTTGGTGATGTGAACACGAGAGCCTGCTTCATCTAGCGCATCTATAGCTTTGTCTGGAAGAAACCTGTCGGTCATGTACCTGCTTGTTAGCTTTACGCAAGCTTCAATAGCTTCATCGGTATAGGTAACGTTATGGTGTTCTTCGTATTTATCCTTGATGTTGTTAAGGATCTCAATAGTTTCTTCAATAGTAGTAGGTTCTACGATCACTTTTTGGAAACGACGTTCTAAAGCACCATCTTTTTCAATATACTGCCTGTACTCATCGAGAGTAGTAGCACCAATACATTGAATTTCACCTCTTGCTAATGCAGGTTTGAACATGTTGCTGGCATCGAGACTTCCTGTAGCGCCACCGGCACCTACAATGGTATGGATCTCATCAATGAAAAGAATAATATCGTCATTCTTCTCCAGCTCGTTCATCACGGCTTTCATTCTTTCCTCAAACTGGCCGCGGTACTTGGTGCCTGCCACTAAACTGGCAAGGTCAAGTGTGACCACGCGCTTATCAAAAAGGATCCTTGAAACCTTCCTTTTTACAATTCGAAGGGCAAGACCTTCAGCAATGGCCGATTTACCAACTCCGGGTTCTCCAATAAGAAGCGGGTTGTTCTTTTTTCTTCGGCTCAAGATCTGTGAAACGCGTTCAATTTCTTTCTCGCGTCCTACAACAGGATCAAGTTTATCAAGCTCTGCAAGTGCAGTGAGATCCCTTCCGAAGTTATCTAAAACGGGAGTTTTGGATTTCTTTGTTGATTTACCGGGTGTACCGGCAAAAGGGTTGCTCTTTCCGGCGTCGTCTGAAGTTGCGTCTTCATCTGAAAATGATTCGGCAGTAGGAGCGTCCATATAATCATCATCATTGGTGATCATATATTTGAACTGATCTTTAACTCCGTCATAATCTACTTTCAGCTTGTTGAGGAGCTTGGTAGTAGGATCGTTTTCGTTTCTTAAAATGCACAACAGCAGGTGAGCTGTATTAATGGAAGTGCTTTGAAAAAGCTTGGCTTCCAAAAATGTGGTTTTAAGGGCTCTTTCTGCCTGGCGGGTTAAATGAAGGTTTCTCTTCTCGTTAGACTCTACAGCTACATCGGGGTTAGCCGGGCTAAGAATCTCTACTTTTCTTCTTAAATGAGTGAGGTCAACATCCAGGGCGTTAAGTATATTAATGGCTTTACCATCACCGTCCCTTAGAAGACCCAGCATTAAATGCTCTGTACCTATAAAGTCATGACCAAGCCTTAGGGCTTCTTCCTTGCTGTAGGCAATCACATCTTTTACTCTTGGTGAAAAATTATCATCCATGTTAATTCCTTTCTCTCTTGATTATATTTATTCAGGTTTCAAAAACCGTACCCGATTCTTTTTGTTCGTTTTTTATGAAGTAAAGCTAATTGACGAATTTGCTTCAATAAAACAAAGGAGAATGTAATGAACTTATTAACCAAGCACAACTAAAAATTTGTTAATAAAATACAAGAAAACCTCAATGAATAGTGCGCCCGTGTGGGGCAAAATTCGTAAATTGGCACGTTAGATTTTTGAACCAAAATAACAGATATTTATGGCTGAAGGAGAAAAGTTAATTCCTATCAATATTGAAGATGAAATGAAGTCGGCCTACATTGATTATTCAATGTCGGTCATTGTGTCACGTGCACTGCCAGACGTGCGTGACGGTTTGAAACCGGTGCATCGCCGGGTATTATATGGAATGTATGAACTGGGGGTACTATCCAACAGGGCTCACAAAAAATCTGCAAGAATTGTAGGGGAAGTACTTGGTAAGTTTCACCCGCATGGGGATTCTTCTGTTTACGACACTATGGTGCGTATGGCCCAGGAGTGGAGTTTGCGTTATATGTTAGTTGACGGCCAGGGTAACTTTGGTTCAGTTGATGGCGATAGCCCGGCTGCCATGCGTTATACCGAAGCCAGGATGCGTAAAATAAGTGAAGATATGTTGGCCGATATTGACAAGGAAACTGTTGATATGCAGCTTAACTTTGATGATACTATCCACGAGCCTTCAGTTTTACCTACACGTATTCCCAATCTCCTTGTGAACGGTGCCAGTGGTATTGCTGTTGGTATGGCAACAAATATGCCGCCTCACAACCTTTCAGAAGTTGTTGACGGTGTAACAGCATATATTGAGAATAATGACATTGAAATAGACGAACTCATTGAGCACGTAAAAGCTCCCGATTTTCCTACAGGCGGGACCATTTATGGTTATGACGGGGTTCGTGAAGCCTTTAAAACCGGGCGTGGCAGGGTTGTTATTAGAGCGAAAGCCCACACTGAAGAAGTTGCAGGGAAAGAGGCTATTATTGTGACTGAGATCCCTTACCAGGTCAATAAGGCTGAAATGATCAAGAAAACCGCCGAACTGGTTAATGAAAAGAAAATAGAAGGTATTTCTTTAATTAGAGATGAGTCTGACCGAAATGGAATGCGCATCGTCTATATATTAAAAAGAGATGCTATCCCCAATATTGTTCTAAACTTACTTTATAAGCATACAGCGCTTCAAAGCTCTTTTAGTGTAAATAACATTGCACTGGTAAACGGGCGTCCTCAAATGTTGAATTTGAAGGATATGATTTATCATTTTGTGGAGCATCGTCATGAAGTTGTGGTGCGCAGAACAGAGTATGAGCTAAGAAAAGCAGAAGAGCGGGCACATATTCTTGAAGGTTTGATTATTGCTTCAGACAATATTGACGAGGTTATTGCCTTGATAAGAGCTTCGAGTAATGCTGATGAAGCTCGTACTAAGTTAATTGAACGCTTCGAACTTACCGAGATACAGGCTAAGGCTATTGTTGAGATGCGTTTAAGACAGCTCACAGGTCTTGAGCAGGATAAACTTCGTGCTGAGTATGAAGAGATCATGAAGACCATTGAAGATCTTAAGGATATTCTTGCCCGTAAGGAGCGAAGGATGCAGGTGATAAAAGATGAAATGCTTGAGGTAAAGGAAAAATACGGAGATGAAAGACGCTCTGTTATTGAGTATGCCGGTGGAGATCTTAGCATGGAAGATATGATTCCAGATGAGCAGGTAGTGATAACTATTTCTCACGCAGGCTATATTAAAAGGACTTCTCTTACAGAATATAAAACCCAAAACAGAGGTGGAGTAGGACAAAAGGGTTCTACAACAAGAACTGAAGACTTCCTTGAGAACCTGTTTATTGGTACTAATCACCAGTATATGTTGTTCTTTACTGAAAAAGGTAAGTGTTTCTGGATGAGGGTGTTTGAGATTCCTGAAGGAAGTAAAACTTCAAAGGGTAGGGCGATTCAGAATTTGATCAATCTTGAACCCGATGATAAGCTTAAAGCATTTATATGTACTAAAGACTTAAAGGACGAACAGTACATCAATAGCCATTATGTGATGATGGCTACCAAGAAAGGGCAGGTGAAGAAAACTTCTCTTGAACAGTATTCAAGACCCCGAACAAATGGTATTAATGCAATTACTATTCGTGAAGGCGATGAACTTCTTGAGGCAAGACTAACTACAGGAGAAAGTCAGGTGATGCTGGCTTTAAGGAGCGGAAAAGCCATTAGGTTCGACGAGAGTAAAACCCGACCTATGGGTAGGAATGCTTCCGGAGTAAGAGGTATAACCCTTGCCGATGATAACGATGAGGTAGTAGGTATGATCACTATTGAGAACCCGATGGAAGAAACTGTACTGGTTGTTTCTGAAAACGGTTATGGAAAACGTACTTATATAGATGATCCTGAAGATGGAGAACCAACTTATAGAATTACAAACCGTGGAGGTAAAGGTGTTAAAACCATTTCTATAACCTCTAAGACAGGTAGTCTTGTGGCTATTAAAAGTGTTACAGATCTTGATGACCTTATGATCATCAACAAATCTGGACTTGCTATTAGAACATCTGTTTCAAATCTACGGGTAATGGGTCGTGCAACCCAGGGTGTTAGGTTAATTAACCTTAAAAATAATGACTCTATTGCTGCAGTGGCTAAAGTGATCAATGAAGAAGAAGATGTTGAGGATGTAGCTGGTGACGCAACCCCCGAAGCGACTGATCAAAATCAGGATGGCACAACTATTGCGAATGACAGTGAGGAATAATTTTAAATCAAAACCAAAAAAGATGAAAACCAGAATTTTAACGGCAGCATTCGCTATGTTTACTGTCGTATCATTTGCCCAAAAGAAGGAAATCAAGCGAGCCGGTAAAGCGGTTGAGAAAGGAGAATATCAGGAAGCTAAGAATTACCTTCAGCAGGCAGAAGCACAGTTAGCTAGCGCTGACGAGGATGAAAAAGCTGATTTCTACCTTTACAGAGGATATGCATTGGTAGGAAACGGAGAAAATGTGGCTACTGCCGACTTAATGGCAGCTTCTGAAGCAATGAAAAAAGCTAAGGAACTTGGTCATGATGAGGCAGAGCAGGGAATGGCTGCAGTAAGTAATGCCCTGGTAAATGCAGCTATTGCAGACCAAAATGCTCAAAATTTTTCAGATGCATCCAAAAAACTGGAGACGAGCTTTAGAATGAGTAATCGTGACACCGTATATCTTTATTATGCAGCTTCTAATGCTGTAAATGCACAAGATTACGATGAAGCTTTAAGATATTATAAGGAGCTTCAGGATCTAGGTTTTACAGGAGAAGAAACTATCTATACAGCTGTAAACAAAGAAACCGGGGAAGAAGAGAGAATGGCTTCCAAAGAGCAGAGGGACCTTTTTGTAAAATCTGGTAATTACATCAATCCTCAGGATAAGAAAGAGGAATCTAAAGAAGGAGAGATCGCTAAGAACATTGCCTTAATCTACATTGAAAAGGGTGACAATGAAAAGGCGGTTGCGGCAATGGAAAGAGCCAAACAGGCAAATCCTAATGATGCCAGCCTTATGCAGGCAGAAGCAGACATGTACTACAGAATGGGGGACATGGCAAAATACCGGGAAATTCTTGAAGAAGTTGTAAGTCAAAATCCAAATGATGCCACTCTATATTACAATATGGGAGTAAGTTCAGCAGAACTTGGAGAAAAAGAACGTGCTGTAGAATACTACAAAAAAGCTCTTGAAATTGATCCTGAAATGAACAATGCCAGAATCAACATTGCTTTTGTAATTCTTTCTAAAGAAACTCCTTTGGTAGAAGAGATGAATAGTCTTGGTATGAGTAAGGCAGATCAAAAGAAGTATGATGAGCTTGCTGAAGAACGTCAGCAAATTTATAAAGACGCACTTCCACACCTTCAAAAAGTAATAGACAGAGATGCCGGTAACATTGAAGCTGCCAGAACGATTATGAATATCTACTATCAGTTAAATGAAATTGAAAAAGCAGAAGAAATGAAAGCTAAGATCGCAGAGCTTGAAGCTTCAAGCGCAGCGGCTCCAAAGCAGTAAACAGAATATTTGTTTGACAAAAAAGCCCGTTCATTTTTTGAACGGGCTTTTTTTATATGATCTTTTTTATCACTCTAAGCTTATGGGTATGCCGGCGTAATTCGGCATTGTAGATCCCCGAATGGTCTATACGATCAAGCCGCACCTTACCGTCTACATGGATAATGTAGTTGTCTCTCATCATAATGCCCACGTGATTAATTGATCCGTCGGGGCTGTCGAAAAAAGCCAGGTCACCTGGTTCACTTTCTTCTATAAAACTAAGAGATTCTCCCTGCTGCGCCTGTTGGGCTGCATTTCGTGAAAGTTTATAGCCGTTAAGTTTGTATACCATTTGGGTAAAACCACTGGCATCAATGCCCATAGGACTTTTTCCGCCCCACAGGAAGGCCGCATTCAGGTATAAAAAGGCAGTTTCTATCAGCTTTTCTTTTGGTTGTGCTTTTGTAGTGACCGCACCCGAATGTTCATGTTTCATGAGGGTAACCGCATTGAGCACAGAGCCAAGAGGAATTGGAATAAGCTGTCCTTCGCCTGTCACAAACTCCATAAGGTCTGCTGAAAGTTGAAGTTCTTCCGCTTCCAGTTTTTCGAAATCGGATTGAGAGATCTTTAACAGTTGTTTATTATCTATCCAGGCCTCGAGGTCTTCAAAAGAAGTGCGTATTCTTGACCATTTTCCTCTTTCTTCCAGAACCTTAAAAGTTTCTCCGTATAGCAGCTGACTAACCATTTCGGCGGTGTGTGCAGGTTCTGCTCTTAGCGGAACCGTACCTAAAATACAAATGGCATATTGCATCAAAAAGGTGCTTTCTAACCTGAATTATTGTGGACGTTCAATGACTATTGCCGAAGCACCACCCCCCCCGTTACAAATGGCCGCAGCACCTATTCTGGCATTGTTTTGCTCCAAAACACTTAACAGGGTAATTATGATTCTCACACCAGAACAACCAAGGGGATGACCTAAAGAAACGGCACCACCATTAACATTCGTATTTTTATCGGTTAAGCCCAATATTTTCATGTTGGCCAACCCTACTACAGAAAAGGCTTCATTGAACTCAAAAAAGTCAACTTTTTCCTGAGGAATATTGGCTTTTTTAAGAGCTTTAGGTAAAGCTATAGCGGGAGCAGTGGTAAACTTCTCCGGGTCCTGGGCGGCATCTGCGAACCCTTTAATGCTGGCAAGGATCTTTAGTCCCAGTTCTTCGGCTTTCTCACGGCTCATTAGAACCACAGCACCGGCACCATCGTTTATAGTAGAAGCGTTTGCAGCTGTAACCGTACCTTCTTTAGAAAAAGCAGGGCGTAAAGATGCAAGTTTATCCATTTTTACATTCTTGTATTCTTCATCCTCCTTCACAATTACCGGATCTCCTTTTCGTTGGGGAACTTCTACAGGTACCACTTCATTGTCAAACTTTCCCTCTTCCCATGCTTTTGCAGATCTTTGATAAGATTGCGCAGCAAATTTATCCTGGTCTTCTCTCGTAAATTCATGTTCTATGGCACAATTATCGGCACAAACTCCCATAGCAAGCTGGTTGTAAGCATCCATAAGTCCGTCTTTTTGTAAGCCGTCAATCATAGTAGCTGGCCCAAACTTCTGGCCATTTCTAAGGTGAAGGTAGTGAGGGATCATACTCATATTTTCCATTCCGCCGGCTACAACGATATCAGCGTCTCCCAGGGCGATAGATTGTGCCCCCTGCATTACTGCTTTCATACCGCTGGCACAAACTTTATTTACAGTAGTACATGGTACAGAATGAGGAATACCGGCGCCTAAAGCAGCCTGTCTTGCAGGTGCCTGCCCCAGCCCGGCCTGTACTACATTTCCCATGAGGACTTCGTCTACCATTTCAGGTTTCAGGTTGATCTTTTCCAGGGCTCCTTTAATGGCTATTGATCCCAGTTTGGTTGCGGGAACTGTTGATAAGCTACCCAAAAAACTACCTATTGGAGTTCGTGCGGCGCTCACTATGACTACTTCCTTATTCATGGTTTAGCGGATTAAGATTTTACTTTTTGCGAATTTAATCATTTTATAAGGAAGAAACCAATGGGTTCTCTACAGCCAGCTTTTTTTAGTACTTTTGATAAGAGATAGCCCGGAATGAAATCATTTATAAACAGCCTTTATAAAAATCAGGATCTTTTTTACAAAGTTTTCTTATTTCTACTTACCACCTTCATCATTGTGTACATGTTTCCAAAAGGTGGAAAATTTAAATATGAGATCCCTAGAGGAAAGCCATGGCAGTATGAGAACCTATATGCCCCTTTCGATTTTGCCATTTTAAAGGGCCCCGATGAACTTGCTGCAGAAAAAGAGGAGATCAACAAGACTCATGTTCCTTACTACGATTACAATGCTGAAGTTGTCTCGCAGGTTGAGGCTAGCCTGGATGAGCAGTTTGTCCGAATATTTCCGGATACCCTCACCCGGAGAGAAAATATGCGACTTCAGGATTTTATTCAGAATACTTTTGAAGAGATCTATGATGCCGGGGTGCTGCAGGAGATCGTTCCGCTAAGCCCAGATCAATTGGTTTACCTGCGGGAGGGGAATGAAGTCACCGAGGTTACCTATAAAAGCATTATAAAACAGAACCAGTTGAGGGACTTTCTCAACAGGAAAATAGATAAGGCGCAGCTGCAAAATTATCGGGAGGAGTTGATTGGGTTGTTTTTTGACAGCGTGAAATCCAACGTTACCTATAATGAAGCCCTAACGCAAAGTGATCTTGAAAGCAGGTATAACCAGATTTCGTATACCCGCGGAAATGTTGAACGGGGGACAATCATTGTTGCGAAGGGAGAAGTGGTAGAGGGAGATAAACTACAGGTACTCAATTCCCTTAAAGCCGAATTTGAATCGCAGGTGTGGAGTGAGGCCAACTACAACTGGGTGATTGTGGGGTATACGCTGCTTGTCTTTCTCGCTTTACTCATGTTGATGCTGTTCATTCGAAAATATCGCTATGACATCTTTCAGAACAACATAAAAGTAACCTTCATTTTCTTTAACGTCACACTTATGGTGCTGCTCACCGTATTGGTGATAAGGTTTAACGTGGCATACGTTTACGTGGTGCCTTTGTGTGTGCTGCCGCTTACCATTAAAGGTTTCTTTGATTCAAGGCTTGGCTTGTTTACCCATGTTATTACTGTATTGCTACTTGGATTCATTGTTCCGGATAGTTATGAATACATGTTCCTTCAAATAATAGCAGGTATTGTTACGATTCTTACGGTTTCAGAACTTTATAAAAGAGCTAATTTATTTATTACAGTAGGGCAAATTACCCTTGTGTATATTGTCTCTTATTTTGCCTTTACCATAATTCAGGAAGGTTCGATCTATGAAGTAGAACCCGAAACTTTCCTCATGTTCCTGCTCGGTGGCTTGGCAACCCTTTTTGTGCAGCCGCTAATCTATGCTTATGAAAAGATATTCGGATTAATTTCTGATATGTCGCTGCTCGAATTGTCTGATACCAATTCTAAATTGCTAAAAGAACTTTCAGATAAAGCCCCGGGTACTTTTCATCACTCGCTCAATGTGGCTAATCTCGCAGAGGCAGCGGCAAATGAGATCAATGCAAATGCCATGCTGGTGAGGGTAGGAGCGTTATATCACGACATTGGGAAAATGCGAAATCCAACGTATTTTACAGAGAACCAAACTACATCGGTAAATTCTCATGATGAACTTTCCCCTAAAGAAAGTGCAGAGATTATCATTGAACACGTTATTAATGGGATAGAGGTTGCCAAAAAAAGGAACCTTCCAGATAGGGTTATCGACTTTATTCGAACCCATCACGGCACCACTACGGTCTATTATTTTTTAAAGAAAGCCATGGAAAATGATCAGCACGTGAATGAAGACGATTACAGGTATCCCGGGCCAATGCCATTTAGTAAAGAGACTGCTATCCTTATGATGTGCGACAGTGTTGAAGCTGCAAGCAGAAGTATTAAGGAACCTACGGCCAATATGATCGATGAGTTTGTAGAAAGGATCATCAACAAACAAATGGAAGATGGCCAGTTCCTCAATTCAAATATTACCTTTATGGAAATTCAGCAGGTAAAAAAGGTGCTGAAGCGCAAGCTTAAAAATATCTACCATCTAAGGATAGAGTACCCGGAGTAGGTTTTACCACACCTTTACAATATTCACTTCGCCGTCTCTGAAGCTAAAGGAGTCTCCTGCTTTTTTACCTTCCATTTCCTTATAAATAGGGGAATCTGTAGAGATTGCGTAGACTTTGCTGCCACTTTCCATATCCAGCTCTCCAAGAGGGACAGATACAAAGTAGTAGTTGTTTTCGGTTTCCACCACACTACCGGGTCTAACCACTTCGCTGCGATGGTCCCTGTCCAGGTTCGCCAGCGTTTCTTTCATGTTGCGCACCCGGTCAAGATAAACTGCGTTTTTCTCATATTCGGTCAGCATCTCTCCTTTATTCCCGTATTCGTCAAAATCGGGATGAAATTTATGCTGCTCGTTCTGGCCGCTAATGGTGTTCATTTTCTCATTATACTGGTCAATTTTATCATTGACCTGGTCCAGACATTTATTAAATAATTCTTCTTTGTTAATGCTCATTTTTTTCTCGTTTTGTTTAAAATTAGCCAACGTGATATTCAAAAAAGAACAATTAGCAAAAGTTTAATAATTACAATTTATTCGGAATCCCCTTATACCGCCGGCAGTTTATCGAGCAGCTGTATATTGCTTTGCAACCTGTTTTTCACCAAATCCATCATCCTTTTGTTAAGTGCCGATGAATTGGTAATGTAGTAGCTGTACTCTTTAATAGTGAATTGTCCTATGATCATTCCTTTTAAGCTGTTTCGGAATTTCATGTCCTTCTGAACAGCATTTTCTATATACGCCAGTCTTTTTTCTATGCTCATGCCGTAAAACACGTTCTTGTGTTTTTGTACGTAATTCCTGAAGGCTTCCAGTAGCAGGTCATTTTGCAGTAAGATCACCGGGCGCAAAGTGAGGTTTTGGAATTGCTCATCGGGTAGGGTTGAAGCTTTTACGACTGCCGATTCTATATGTGGCCTTAGTTGGAGAAGGAGTTCATCACGTTCTTTCATCGCTTTGGTTTTGTTTAAAGATAGCGAAAGTAAGTCCTGCTTCCCCGGGCGGCCTTTGTGAATTATAAACCTGTTGTAAACAATTGCGCTTCAGTTAAAGTCTTTTTAATAATTTCTTCTGGCGATACGTTCTTCTTACCTTTAAAAAAAGCCATTTTTATGATCCTTTCAAAAAACCCATATACAGGGGAAACCCTGCAAGAACATAAAGAATCAACTTCAGAAGATATCGACAAAGCACTGGAAAAAGCTACGGCAGTATTCCGGGAGTGGAAAACCACATCTTTCTCATTTCGGTCAAAGCTTATGCTGAAAGCTTCCGAAGAACTTAAAAAAAATAAGCAGGAATATGCCGAAACTATTACCAAAGAAATGGGGAAACCTATTAAACAGGCTATTGCTGAAGTAGAAAAGTGCGCCTGGGTGTGCGAATATTATGCTGAAAATGCCGAAGCACAACTTGCTCCTGAAACTATAGAAACTGATGCCGAAAAAAGCTACATCAATTATGCGCCTTTAGGAGTGATTATGGCAATTATGCCGTGGAATTACCCTTTTTGGCAGGTATTCAGGTTCGCGGCTCCGGCTTTAATGGCGGGGAATGTTGGGGTGCTTAAACACGCTAGCAATGTGATGATGTGCGGGAAGAATATCGAAAAAGTGTTTATAAGAGCCGGCTTCCCTGAAGGTTGTTTCCAAAATCTCACCATTGGAAGTAAAAAAGTGGAGGAAGTGGTGAAAGATAAAAGAGTAAAAGCAGTGACCCTTACAGGCAGTGAAGGTGCCGGAGGCAGTGTTGCGGCGACAGCAGGAAAAGAAATAAAAAAATCGGTGCTCGAACTGGGTGGGAGCAATGCCCTGGTAGTTTTTGATGATGCCAATTTGGAAGAAACCGTCAAAACCTGTGTACAGGCAAGGTTTCAAAACACCGGACAGAGCTGTATAGCCGGAAAACGCCTTTTGCTGCATAATAATATTGCTGAAAAGTTCACTGAAATGTTCCTCAAAGAGGTTAAGGAATTAAAAGCGGGAGATCCTATAGATGAAGATACTTTTATTGGCGTACAGGCTAGGGAAGACCTGGCGAAAGACCTGGAAAAGCAGGTAAATGATTCCGTTGAAATGGGCGCGAAGATCCTCACGGGTGGGGTGCGAAAAAAGGCATTTTACGCACCTACTGTTTTGAAAGATGTGACTCCTGAAATGCCGGTTTTTAAAGAGGAAACTTTTGGACCGGCCATAGGGATTACCACTTTTAGATCTGATGAAGAAGCCGTAAAACTTATAAATTCGACCCAATTTGGCCTGGGAGTGTCTCTTTTTACGAAAAGCCGGGAAAAAGCTCAAAATCTTATTCCGAAAATAGAAGATGGGGCAGTGTTTGTCAATGAGCTGGTGAAAAGTGATCCGCGTTTACCTTTTGGAGGCACCAAAAAGTCGGGTTATGGCCGGGAACTATCAAAATTTGGTATTAGAGAATTTGTAAATATCCAGACAGTGTATTTTAAGTAAGAAATATGGCAAGGCAGAATATATCAGTTACAACAGATAGTGTGATTTTTTTCAGAAATAATAATCAGCCAAAAGTGTTGCTGGTTAAGCGGAAAAAAGATCCTTTTAAGGACCAGTGGGCGCTTCCGGGAGGCTTTCTTGAAGATGAGGAACCCCTGGAGATTGGTGCCAAAAGAGAGCTTGCAGAAGAGACAGGTCTAAAAGTGGAAAACCTGAAACAACTTAAGGCTTTTGGAACCCCCGGAAGAGATCCCAGGGGCTGGACGATTAGTATTCCGTTTTGGGGCGAGGTAACTTCCGAAGAAAAAGTTGAGGGAAGCGATGATGCTGCCGATGCACGCTGGTTTTTTCTGAATGATCTACCCGAATTGGCTTTTGATCATTCCGAAATTCTTGAGCTTGCACGGGAGGCATTTCTGGGGCAAAATGATTAACTTTATTGCTCTTAAAAAAATGAGTTCCCTATGAGATTTCACACCCGAAAATGGATTAAACCACAAGACCTTAACCCCAATGGTACGCTTTTTGGCGGCCGCTTGTTAGAATGGATAGACGAGGAAGCTGCGCTTTACGCTATCATACAGCTGGAAAATTCCCGCACCGTTACAAAATTTATGAGTGAGATCGATTTCAAAAGCTCTGCCAGGGAAGGGGATATTATTGAAATAGGAATGGATGTGGTGAAGTTTGGAAATGCTTCCATAACCCTTCGTTCGGAAGTACGTAATAAAATGACCCGCGAAGTGATCATTACTATAGACCGAATTGTTATGGTTTCTCTTGATGAAAACGGAAAGGCAAAACCTCACGGTAAGACAAAGATCGAATACGTGAAAGACCGACTGAAAGATTAGCCGGTACCGGTGATAAAACTACAAACAGCACAAGCTTCAGGAGTTTTTAAAACTGTTGCTTGTGCTGTTTTTTTGCTTTATTTCCAAGGTTTTCTAAACTCCCACTTTTAAAAAAAATCCTTCCGAAGAGAAGTGTAATGTAAAGCTTACTTGGACTGCAGGGGTTTAAGAGCTTTCAAAATATCGTCACCTGAAGGAGATTCGAATAGTTGCAAATCAAAATAAGGAATGGCAGCTATAAGGTGATCAAAGATATCGGCTGTAATAGCTTCATAATATTCCCATCTCTTGTCTTCGCTAAAGCAGTAGATTTCAATAGGAATTCCCTGAGTTGTGGGTGGGAGATGCCTTACCATCATGGTCATTTCCTTATGTATCTTTGGATGTGCTTTTAAGTAGGAGAGGGCGTATTGCCTGAAAACACCCAGGTTGGTTTGATGTCTTCCATTGATAAGATACTTTTTATCTACTCCCAACTTACTATTATAAGTGTTGATCTCTTCCTGCTTTTCGTGTATGTATGAGGCAATCAAATCAAACTCCTGAAACCTAGCCAGATCTTCATCATTAATAAACCGTATGGAGTTTTGTTTAATATTAAGGGAACGTTTGATGCGCCGCCCGGGAGATTCCTGCATTCCGCGCCAGTTGTGGAAAGAATCAGAAATCAGGTTATAGGTAGGAATAGTGGTGTAAGTATTGTCCCAATTTTGGACTCTTACGGTGGCGAGGTTGATTTCTGTCACAAAACCATCGGCTCCATATTTACTGAAGGTTATCCAGTCTCCAATGCGCACAATATCGTTTACCGAAACCTGTATGGAGGCGATAAATCCAAGAATGGTGTCTTTGAAAATAAACAGGATAATGGCTGAAGCTGCTCCTAACGAAATAAGAAAACCGACAACAGATTTTCCGGTGAGTTCCGAGAACATGAATATGATCCCTATAGACCAGAAAAATATGATAAGAATCTGTGCGTAACTCTCTATAGGCTTGTCGTGGTAACGCTCATGCCTTTTCATATAATTCGTAGTGGTACGAACCAGGCTTCTTCCGATAAATACAGTAAGAAAAATAATATAGATGTCTACCAGCTTTTCGAATACAGAGAGCAGCTTGGGGTAATCTTCAAATACTACAGGCACCGTGAGGATGAGCAACAAAAGCGGGAAGATGTTGCTTATATACCTCGGAAAATTGCTTTTTACAAGATAATCATCAAAGGTGGTTACGGTCTTATTCGTAAATCTTTGAAATGAGGTAAGCACCAGCTTCTTGGTGATGTAATGCATAACATACCAAAGAACACCTACTATGGCAATGTTGATAAGCATGTTCAGGAAATGAGCGACATCTACGTCCATTCCCTGTTCAATAAAGTAGTTCGCTAAAAAATTACCCAGTTCCCTTGTTTGTTCCTTCATCCTCTAGAGATATTTCTTCTCTACATAAAAAGGACCCAGGGGCAACACAGAACTAAGACAAACAATGAGCAAAGTCTTTGTCTTCCACTGTAAAGGTTTGAATAGGAGTAAAGCTCCAAAGATATAGGCTACAAATAATAAACCGTGGGCCATTCCCACAATACGCACCATTTCTGGCGCTTCCCAAATGTACTTTAAAGACATGGCGATGAGTAAAAGGACCAGAAAGGAAATCCCTTCAAAAATGCTTATCCACTTAAATATTTTTACTTGTGATTCTAATGACATAGCTGTGCTTTTTTCAAGTTGCAAATATACCTTAAAAGGTCTTAAGATAAGGTTGAAAAATCTTATTTTCTTTGCCTATAGGCTCCTGCTGAAGCTCTTGTTCTTTGATTGTTAATCACATATTAGCAGTATGTAAAAGACATAACATTTTAGGTCGTGGCCTCTCAATTTTAGTGGTTAATTTCTTAATTTGCGGGATACTCAGAAATAGTAAAAATGAATAAAAAAATACTGGTCACAGGTGGATTGGGTTTTATAGGATCCCATACGGTGGTTGCACTTCAGGAAAGAGGTTTTGATGTGGTAATTATAGATAATCTTTCAAACTCCTCAATCGAGGTCCTTGGTGGCATAACGAAGATCACCCGAATTTCTCCGGAATTTGAAAATCTGGATCTGCGGGACAAACAGGCAGTTAATAATTTTTTTGAAAAATATCAGGATATAGACGGCGTCATACATTTCGCTGCTTCTAAGGCTGTGGGAGAAAGTGTTCAGAATCCGTTGCTCTACTATGAAAATAATCTCAATACGCTTATCTATCTGTTACAACAGCTAAAGGAAAAGGAGGCGCCAAAATTCATCTTTAGTTCTTCCTGTACTGTTTACGGGCAGGCAGATGAATTACCTATTACTGAAAATGCCCCTGTTAAGAAAGCAGAATCCCCTTACGGAAATACAAAACAAATTGGCGAAGAGATCATTTTTGACACCTGTAGTGCGGTACCGCATTTAAAAGCAATTTCTTTGCGATATTTCAATCCAATAGGAGCCCATCATTCTGCCAATATTGGAGAGCTGCCTATAGGAACACCTCAAAACCTGGTGCCGTTTATTACTCAAACTGCAGCCGGAAAAAGAGAACTGCTTTCCATTTTTGGTAATGATTATCCTACACCAGATGGTACCTGTATCAGGGATTATATTCATGTAATGGATCTCGCCCGTGCCCATGTAATTGCCTTAGAGCGCCTACTGGACGATGAGCAGGTCGAAAATTACGAGGTCTTTAATCTAGGGACCGGAAAAGGAAATTCTGTTTTAGAAGCCGTAAAGGCTTTTGAAAAGGTATCAGGAAAAAAACTGCCCTATACCTTTGTTGACAGAAGGGAAGGGGATATTGTTGCTGCTTATGCCGATACTACCAAAGCCAACGGAGTGCTAAACTGGACAGCAGAATTTAATATTGAAGATGCTATGGAAAGTGCCTGGAAATGGCAGCAGAAGCTAGAGGAGAAAAATTAGAAAAAGTAAACTGTCTAAAATATAAGCTTAAAGGCTAATTCAAACTTTGTGTGTACTTTCCTGAAGGAAAGTTCTAGAACCCAATCTCTCACATTGAGCTCATAAGGGATTTACATTTTAGACAGTTTTATATGCTTCAGTTAGTTTACAATAAACGCATGAATAACTCCGGGTAACCAACCTATTAATGTCAGGATAATGCTTATCAAGAGAGTTGTTCCTACTCCATGGTTTAAATAAACGGCTAAAGGAGGTAAAAGGATATTCAATATGATTGTCAGCATGTTTCTTTTTTTATTGGTTATACAACCAAATTAATGATAAATTATTAAAATTTCTCCGCATATTTTTGGTTTAGCTTCAATTTAACATGCAGATAATTAATATCTTAAGACCTCTATAAAATGGATCTTAAAAAGTAAAGAGCTACTAACTTCATTCAGTAGCCCTAACTAAAAAGTTCATCGGGAAAAGGCTATCTTCGCAAAAAATTAGTGCAATGACATTTAAGGACCTGGGAGTATCAGAAGACATTATCAAAGGCTTGAACGAGATGGGGATTATAAACCCAACTAAGATTCAGGAAGCTGCAATCCCAATATTAACCGAAGGAGAGGTAGATTTTGTGGGGCAGGCACAGACAGGTACCGGGAAAACAGCAGCCTTTGGTTTGCCTATTCTCGCACAGGTTGATCCTGCTAAAGATGAAATACAGGCTTTAATTCTTGCACCAACCAGAGAATTGGGGCAGCAAATTGCCAGACAACTTTTTAAATTCACCAAGTATACCGATAAAGTTTTTACTGAAGCTGTTTATGGCGGTGAGAGAATAGATATACAGATCTCCAGACTTAACCGCCCTACTCAAATTGTAGTAGCTACACCCGGAAGGTTGATTGACCTTATGAAGCGTAAAGCTATTGATATTAGGAAGGTAAAGACCCTGGTGCTTGATGAGGCAGATGAAATGCTGAGCATGGGCTTTAAAAAAGATCTTACCGAAATATTAGAAGGCACTTATTCACAGGAAAGAAATGTATGGCTTTTCTCGGCTACCATGCCGCATGAGCTTAATGAGATCATTAATAAATACGTCAAAAAGAATGCCCGTAAGGTGAGCATTGATAAAGAGGATGCTGTAAACACCGGAATTGAACACCAATTTGTGACCGGTGATGACAACAGTAAACTTGACACACTTGCTTACTTTCTTAAAAGTCAGGGGAAAAAGCGTGGAATTATTTTCACGAAAACAAAAACCGCGGCAAGAACGCTTTCAAAACAATTGGCCGCTAAAAATTATGAAGTCGGACTTCTTGAAGGCGATATGCTTCAGAAAGACCGGGACAAAGTAATGAGAGCTTTTAAGGGAAAAAACCTGAGGCTATTGGTTTCTACTGATGTAGCCGCCAGGGGTATTGATGTTGCAAATCTTGCTTTTGTGGTGCACTATCAACTACCAGATCAAACCGATTACTACACTCACCGAAGTGGCCGTACTGCAAGAGCTGGAAATACCGGGTTATCCCTTGCCCTTGTTAATCAATATGAGCTTAAAAAGCTCCGCCAGATGGAAAGGGAATTAAATATAAAATTCACCCAGATTCGCTAATTAGAGAAGGTCGCAGCTTTCTTTATCAAGTTCGGTCTCTATGGTGTAATGGTCAAAATGATACTCCTGGAGCACATTTTTCACCGCCCGTTTCACATCCAGTAACTGCTGGAATTTACTGATATCTTCCAGCTTTATGTGGGTGGTAAATACATGATCTGTGCCTTCAAGAGACCATACATGCATGTGGTGTAGGGAAGCAATATGTGGAATAGCCTGGATTTTATTTTCAATTTCTTCAAGATTGATCTCTTTTGGAACGCCCTGTAAAAAGATAAACAGGGTCTCCTTAAGTCGCTTAAAAACGTTGTACAGAATGAAAACGGTTATTAGCAGCGATAGGGCGGGATCAAGATAAGGGGTTTCATAAAAATGCAGTACTATAGATACAATAAGAACTGCTACCCATCCCAGTACATCTTCTATGAGGTGCCAGGAAACCACTTTCTCATTCATAGAAGAACCTTTTGAAAGTTTCCAGGCTGCAAGGCCGTTAACAGCAACTCCAACCAGGGCAAAGACCAGCATCCCGCTAGCATCAGAATATTCAGGATTTATAAGGCGGTCAATAGCTTCAGATATTACATATATTGAACCCCCAATGAGTACAAGACTGTTAATTAATGCACCTAAGAGCGAAAAGCGCTTATAGCCAAAACTGAACCTGTTATTTCGTCCCTGTCTCGATTTGTTTTGCAGATACCAGGAACTGCCAAGGGAAATAGTGTCCCCAAGATCGTGGACAGCATCTGAGATAATGGCCACACTGTTTACGTAAAATCCTCCAATGAGTTCAAAAACAGTAAAGGCGGCATTGAGAAAAAAAGCGAATTTTATATTCTTACTTGATCCGTGGTGGTGATCGTGACCCATAAAAAAATCCCGTTTTGTCTCTCAAAAATACGGGATTTTAAAAGGATTTTGGAGTGTTGCTCCTTATATTTTATACAATCTTAAAGATCACAAGCGCATAACCGTAGAATCTTATGAATCTCAAGAGGCCAAATAATAAGTAGTACCTGAATTTGTAATTGATAATCCCTGCGGCCACACTGGTGATAGAAAATGGAATGGGTAAAAGAGCACCTACTACAATAAGAAATCCGCCCCATTTTTCAGTATTTTTGATGTGCTTTGCCATTTTAGTCTCCATAGCGTCATGTACTGCCGGGATCATTTTAATGGCCTTACCCATCCAGTAAGAAATAATTCCGCCTAAATAAGAAGCCAGGGCCAATAAGCTAAGATAAGTTATGGGCATGGCCGATTTCCCTGACCATGCGATAAAAAGCTCGGGGGGGACCAGTCCAAGAAAAATAGATTCAGAAGCCAAAAATACCGCCAGTATCCCAACAGGAGAATAGGTCTCGGTAACCGTAACCAGAATGCTGTTGATGTTGATTACATACTCGTTAATTGCAAATAGAGCAGCAAGAAAAAGTATGACCGGTAAAATGGCCTTTTTGAGACTATTGCCTACAAACTTGTAGAATCCTGTGTAATTGTAATATTGGTGAAGTAATTTCCAGCGTGGTTTTTTGTTCAAGACAACCTCATTTTTCTTTTTCATATTCAACTTCTTCATTAAATGGCCCTTTATTAATAATATTTTCAATTATTGAGCCAATCCAACAAAACGAAAGGTTAATTCTCTTCAGCGTAGGCAATCAAACTATTACTGTATTCCCGCAATTCAATAGCGTTAATTTTATTCTTGGCTTCTGCCATTAGAGACATCAGGTAATCCAGGCTCTCGGCAGGATCAAAACTTTCACTGCTGGGAGTTTCTTCTTCAAAACCTTCAACAGGTTCGTCATCAGGAATTGGAATGTCAAAGGTGTTGTGCGCTTCAATGTGCTCATAAGTAAGCCTTATCACCTTAGCCAGTAGCGGGCTTTTTTCCTCAACAGCATATGGCCGCAACTCCTTTAAATCTTCAACTATAGTATTAGTAATAATACCATTGCGCATAAGGTCGCGCTGTATTTTATTCAGAAGTTTTTGTGCCTTAGGATTTTCCAACGATTACAGTATTTTATGAATAATTAAATTAAACTTTCCAAAAAGCCGCTATTTTAGGTCTCTTCGGAAAGGTGGCAAAGATAATTGATTCTGCGTGTAATTTGTGTTAGTAATTTTAAAGATTTTTCTCTTAGAAGTTAAAATTTGGTTTTCTGCCCTTCTTCGGAAGAATTAACAAAGTCTTAAAAGCTTTGTGATCTCATTTGCTCCACATATTTGGTAGCTTTAGGCTGAATAAAATTAAATACAAATGAATAATTTAGAAAATAAAGTAGCTTTCGTTACTGGCGGAAGTAAAGGAATTGGATATGGGATTGCAGCTGCTCTTTCTGCTATGGGCGTAAGAGTAGGGATTACCAGCAGGCATAAAGAAGAAGCAGAATCGGCCGCAAAGGAAATCACCAAAAACGGAAAAGCCGAAGTGATTGGAATTGAAGCCGATGTGAGAAACTTTGAGAGTCAGCAAGCGGCCATAAAACAGGTAACCGACAAATGGGGACAGCTGGACGTTGTGGTGGCTAATGCCGGAGTCGGGCATTTTGGCTCTATAGAAGATCTCACTCCCGAGCAGTGGCAACAAACTATAGATACAAATTTAACCGGTGTCTTTTATAGCTTAAAGGCTTCTATTCCCGAACTGAAAAAAAGCAAGGGGTACATTTTTACGATCTCCAGCCTGGCGGGTACAAATTTCTTTGCCGGGGGTTCTGCCTACAATGCAAGTAAATTTGGAGTAACAGGATTCACTCAGGCTGCTATGCTCGATCTTCGGAATTACGAAATCAAGGTAACTACCATTATGCCTGGTTCTGTAGCTACACATTTTAATGATCACAACCCGGGAGACGAAGATGCCTGGAAAATTCAGAAAGAAGATATTGGTGAATTAGTTGTAGACCTCTTGAAAATGAACCAAAGGGCTTTGCCTAGCAAAATAGAGATTAGGCCAACCACGCCGCCTAAAAAATAACAGGAATAAAAATATAAGTATCAAAAAAGGAGGTTTAAACCTCCTTTTTTGCTGTCTTAAGTTGCGCAGATTGTGCCAGGTCTATCACCTTATCAGCAATTCCCAACCAGGCTTCTTCCTGTAGAAAGTGCCGGGATCTTAAGGTGTGGACCTCTTTTAGCCCCGCCACTTTTTTGATTTCCTCGCCATAAGTTTCCAGCTGCAACGCCGGATCTTTAGCACCCCAGATTGCCTGTACAGGATATTCTTTAGTTTGAACAGCTTTATAGCACAGGTCACGAAACTCGTTGGAATGATCAAAGTTCCTCATGATCTTTAAAAAGGCTTTTCCATTGTCTTCCCTTTTTAGAAGATCTACATAGGCGTTTATTTCAGAAGTACTTATGCGTGAAGAATTCACCACGCCCATTTGTTTAAACATTACAGGCCAGGTGACATGGCTTATCATTTTAAGTTCTGCTTCTCCCAGCACCCTTTTTTCAAAAGGCCTCATTACTACCGGTTTCTTGAAGTTCACTACATCTACCCAGGTATTGAGAATGGTGAGGGACATGATGCGATTGGCATGTCTTGCAGCAAGTGCAAAACCTATTGGCCCTCCCACGTCGTGAACCACGAGATGAAACTTTTTAAGCTTAAGGACTTTAGCAGCTTTATAAAGAAAATCGGCTAGGTTAGAAAAAGAGTAATTAAAATTATCAGGTCTGTCTGTTAATCCCAGTCCCGGCATGTCTATGCTTACTCCTTTGTAACCTTTCTTCTCCAGAGACCTTAGTACCTTTCTATACAAAAAAGATGAAGTAGGAACTCCGTGAAGGCAAAGAACAGGTTCGCCCCGGCCGTATTTTAATGCAAAGGTTTTTATGCCGTCTACATCAAAATACTTTCCGGAAGCTTCATGCTCTTTGATTACTTCGGTAACAGATTTTTCTTTTTGAGCCATAGGCTACTTTTATTTTTGAAGCATGTTCAGTAGTTCGCGGGCTGCTTTTTCAGAAGAAGCCGGGTTTTGTCCGGTTATAAGTTTGCCGTCTACCAGCACGTAAGAACTCCAGTCGTCACCTTTACTGTAGTCTGCTCCCAACTGGTTCATTTTATCTTCAACAAGAAAAGGAACTACATTGGTAAGGCCTACTGCATCTTCTTCAGAATTTGCAAAGCCGGTAACTTTTTTACCTCTTACTAAAGGGTTTTTGTGATCTTCAACATTTGCCAGTACACCGGGGGCATGACAAACAAAAGCCATTGGTTTCATTTGGTCGTTAAAAGCTTCAATAAGTGCAATCGATTTTAGATCATTCGCAAGGTCCCAAAGCGGACCGTGACCACCTGGATAAAATACTGCGTCAAATTCTTTAGCGTCAACGTCTTCCAGTTTTTTTGTAAGCGAAAGCTTTTTTTGCAGGTCATCGTCTTTATCAAAACGCTTTGTAGCTTCGGTTTGCGCATCTTCGGTAGTACTTGATGGATCAATAGGAGGCTGGCCTCCTTTTGGCGATGCAAGAGTGATCTCGGCACCGGCATCTGCAAGTACATAATAAGGTGCAGCAAATTCTTCTACCCAAAATCCGGTTTTTTTACCTGTGTCTCCCAATTTATCATGAGAAGTCAAAACCATTAAAATCTTCATAGTTCTTTTTTTAATTTAAGTTTGGAATGGCCTGTCAATTCGGCCTTTTTGATGGATCTTAAAATTACAACGCACGGAGGCTAAAGCCAAAGCTGAGATACTAATTAAAGGTTAAATTCTTCATGGGGTCATCATTTTATTCAATTTTGCTGCGTCTGCTTTGGTAAAGCATGTAATTTTGCAGAAACTTCACTTCTTTTGAATCTTTACAGGCAACTGCAGTCCTTTTTTACACTTTTGAAGACGGGCGAATTCTCTAAAGGAATCCGGTTTGCTGTTGCAGCTATCGTACCCTTACTGGTCACCTCTCAAATGGGGGAAATAAAAATAGGGATCGCCATGGCAGTTGGGGTGCTACTCACTTCTCCCAGTGACGTGCCGGGAAGTTTGAGGCGCCGGGTGATAGGTGTTTCTCTATCTATTGCTATTGCCGTAGCTGCCACCATTCTCACAGGCCTCTCTCTGGCATACCCTGTCTTTTTTATTGTTGTACTGGTATTGCAGATCTTTCATTACTCCATGATCTCGGTCTTTGGGTTCAGGGCTTCGCTCATTGCTTTTTCGGGATTATTTGCCGTAGTGTTAAGTATGACCCAGGTCACTGCGGAAGGAAGTATTCTCCTCCACGCATTTTGGATTGGGATTGGTGGTGTATGGTATCTTTTATTTTCGCTTTTCTTCCATTATTTGTTGCAGAGACGGGAAACAGATCAGCTTCTAAGGGATGTCTTTGAACTTACAGCTCAATACCTGGAGAAGCGTTCCCATCTTATGAGCGTTACAGATGAAAAGCGGGAGCAGGCTGAAAAAGAGCTTTTTGCATTGCAAACGTCCATTAATGAAAAGCACGAGATTATTCGGGAACTTGTTATAACCCGAAGAAAGAATTTTGGACGATCGGAAATGGTGAGAAAAAGGCTGCTCATCTTTATGGAGCTGGTTGATATTTTGGAACTGGGAATGGCACACCCGGTGAATTTTTCCAGGATGAGAGCCTTATTTGTTTCTCATGAAGATAAGATCCAACACATCCAGGAATGGAGCCTGGTAATGGCTGCTCATTTAAGGATTCTTGGGCAGACACCTCAAAACAAATTTCTAAACCTTGAAGAAGGTGAGTTATTAATTAAAAGAAGACAAGCCTGGAAAGCCTATAAAGAATTTGAGGCTTCGGCCAATAAATCAACTGATGCTGAAGCTTTACTCGTTTACCAAAACTTCCTGAATTTTAAGGAAAAACAGCATCAAAAATTACTTTCCTTAATGAGGCTTATGAAAGAGTGGAAAGGTGATGAAAAGCTAAAGCTTGGAAGGAAAGATGCTGCCAAATTTCTCACCACTCCAGATTATAACTTCAAAACGCTTCAGGATAATCTAGACTTCAAGTCTCCAATATTTCGACATTCCCTGCGGTTGACGGTTGTTATGGCCCTGGGTTATGTAATTGGGGAATTCTTTGCAGTACAAAACGCCTACTGGATCTTATTGACCACCCTGGTTATTATGCGCCCTGGCTATGCACTCACTCAGGAAAGGTTTAAACACAGGCTTTATGGTACCCTCATTGGCGGTGCTGTGGCTATTTCTCTGGTTTTCTTTATAAGAAATCAAACCGTCTACGCTATCCTTGCGGTAATATGCCTGGTGCTTGCCCATTCTATGATACAGCGCAATTACAAGACTGCAGCGGCATTTATTACGCTTAATGTAATTTTTGTCTACAGCCTTTTAAAACCAAATGTTCTTGAAGTAATTGAGTTTAGGGTACTGGATACAGTAGTGGGAGCTGGGCTGGCATTTTTGGGAGCTAAGTTTCTTTGGCCTACATGGGAGTATACACTTATTCAGAATTTTATAAGAGAAAGTATAAAGGCAAACCTTTCCTTTCTTAAAGAAGTAGAAGCTTTTTATAATCATAAGTCAGCCTTGCCTGCGTCTTATCGCCTCGCAAGAAAAAAAGCTTTTTTGGCGATGGGAGATTTAAATGCCGCTTTTCAACGCATGGCGCAGGAGCCAAAGACAGATAAAAAACATCTTGAGGAAATCTTCAGGATCGTATCACTCAACCAGGAGTTTCTTTCGGCTACAGTTTCTCTGGGTACTTTTATACGATCTCATCCCACTACAAAGGCTTCAGCTCATTTTGCCAACTATTTATCGGCTATCAAAGCTAATTTACAGGCTTCAGTAAAAAATGATGAGGCTCAAAAAGAAGATCTTTCAGAAGAGATTGACAGGGCAGCCACATTCTATGAAAATCTATACCAGGAGCTACTTGATCTTGAGAAAGATGAAAGCGTTGAGAAAGAAGGCGTACGTGAAAAATTACAGGAAGTTCATATTCTTACAGACAGGCTCAAATGGTTATTGGAGATGAGTGAAGGGCTTCAAAAAGCCAGGTGTGTGAAAACATAAAGCCACCTTTTTGAGGTGGCCTAAAAAAATACAAACATGTAATATAAAAGACTGGCTTATTTTTTGGTTTGCTGTCTTTCAGTTTTTTGAGTAGACTTTTCACTCTTTTTGTCCTGCTTCTCGTTCTGTTTTTTTTGATCTTGTGCCATGGTTAAAAGTTTTTGATTAATGTCTCTACTAAAAGTACAACACATCGAGATACAAAGTGTTAAGATGTGATTTTTTTAACCTTTCTTTTATAGTTAATTTTTTCATCAAAAAATCAGTAGTAAAGCTCTACCTGCATTGAGCAGCTATTTAGTAATTTTACAAATCAACTGAATTGTATGAACCACGAGGACATAATTAAGCAAATTACCGCTCAAAAGAAGAATACAAACCTAAGGTTCAGGATCAAGACTAAAGCTGAAGCTTTTACCCAAAATCTATTTTATACCTTGTTTGACAGGGATACTCCCGTAGAAGATAATCTGGATAAGCTGGCTGCCGATTTTAAGGAGCTGGGGGATTTGGTGTGTTGGGAGCCGGGTAAATCCTGTTCAGAAATATGGGAAGAGTACTGCAGTAGATTGCCCCATCTGCTTCAAAAGATTAATCTTGATGCTATTGCAATAGCAAACAACGATCCGGCAGCGAATTCTGTAGAAGAGGTGTACCTTTCTTATCCCGGTTTTTTTGCTATCGCAGTATATCGCCTTAGCCATGAGCTTTATAAAATGAATCTTCCGCTGGTGCCGCGATTAATGACAGAATGTGCACACAAATTAACAGGGACCGACATTAATCCCGGGGCGCAGATTGGCGATTCCTTTTTTATTGATCACGCCACAGGTGTGGTAATTGGGGAGACAACCATTATAAAAAACAATGTGAAAATTTACCAGGGGGTTACTTTGGGGGCTTTGTACGTAGAAAGAGAATTGCGCAATAAGAAACGGCATCCTACCATTGAAGACAACGTGACAATTTATGCCAATGCTACCATACTTGGTGGGGAGACGGTTATTGGCGCGAATAGTATCATTGGGGGGAATGCCTGGCTTACCCGTACAGTTCCGGCCAATTCATTTGTCACCCATGACCCGGTAATAAAAATTAAAAATCTTCAGAAATGAATCGAACAGTATTAGATCTTATAGGAAATACGCCTCTTGTGAAGGCACAAAAACTGGTTGAGAATCCTGCCGTAGAGCTGTATTTTAAACTCGAAGGGCAAAACCCGGGAGGTAGTGTGAAAGACCGCCCCGCCTATAATATGATCAAAAAAGCTCTGGAAAGGGGAGATATTACCCGTGAAACCAAATTGATTGAAGCTACCAGCGGAAATACCGGGATAGCCCTGGCAATGGTAGCCCGTTTACTGCAGCTGAACATTGAGCTGGTAATGCCCGAAAATTCTACTGCTGAAAGAGTGCAGACCATGAGAGCCTACGGGGCAAAGGTAATTCTTACAAGCGCCGAAGGAGGTATTGAAGGTTCGAGGGATTTTGCTGAAGCCAGGATGAAAGAAGGAAATTATTTTATGCTCAACCAGTTTGGAAACGATGACAACTGGCAGGCCCATTACGCCACCACAGGGCCCGAAATTTGGCGGGATACAAATAATAAGATTACACATTTTGTCTCTTCTATGGGGACTACAGGTACCATAATGGGAACATCTACCTTTTTAAAAGAACAGGATAAAAATGTGCAAATAGTAGGCGTACAACCCGGTGATGACGCCCGTATTCCCGGAATAAGAAAATGGCCTAAAGAATATTTACCTTCTATTTTTGACGAAAGCAAGGTAGATCGCGTTATGGAAGTAAATGAACAGGAAGCCAGGGCTATGACTGCAAGGCTTGCCGAGGAAGAAGGGATCTTTGCCGGAATGAGCAGCGGAGGTGCTGCTGCGGCTGCCGTGAAACTGTGTAGCGAACTTGAGAGTGGGGTAGTGGTAAGTATTGTTTGTGACCGAGGAGACCGCTACCTGTCTTCCGATCTTTTTGAAAAAAAATAAGAGACTGCCGGAAAACTATTATCTACGTTCGGGTTTAAGTTTTAAAATAAAACCTGAAGTGTCAAAAATGGCTTTTCGGCGTCTCTTTTTTAGTTCTTTATTCTTAGAATCCGGCGAGAGACAATTGGTCATTGTTCCTATTGATGCGGACTCTGCGAGTCTTGTCACCATCTTTAATTTTTATTCTATAGATCTCTTTAGTAATATCCCATCCTTTTGAAAATGCGGTATATTTTATGCCTTCTATCATAGCATCCCTGTGAAGTCTAAAGACCTCTAAACGCACATCCTGGGGCAGGGGTATGTTTTTAAATTTCTGATTAGATGAAATAAGGTCTCCAGTCTTGTTAAAAGAGGCTTTTAAAAACCCTTTTTTGCTTTTGAAAAAAACTTCAAAAGCATCATAATCTGCTTCTTCGTTATCTTTCAGGAACTTTTGTACATTAAACCTGGTTTTCATAAAAGCCAAAGGGTTTTGCTGAAATTCTCCCGACAATTTTTCGGGTAGTTCAATCGAACGCTGGTGGGACTCTTGATCTAGTGCCAATGATACCGGTTGGTATTCGATCTTTGTTTCCTCTAAAAGGATCTGTGAATTACCTGTGGCAATAAAACCAAAAAGGAACATTCCAATAATTAAATTTTTCATAGCTCATATATTTTGGATTAATATCTTATAAAAGTACTATGAGCAAATAGGATCAAATACTACCCAGGTAGCATATCGTGTTAAAGTATTAAGGAGC
Source organism: Salinimicrobium sp. TIG7-5_MAKvit (assembly GCF_049569215.1). Lineage (GTDB taxonomy): Bacteria > Bacteroidota > Bacteroidia > Flavobacteriales > Flavobacteriaceae > Salinimicrobium > Salinimicrobium profundisediminis. The sequence goes on from NZ_CP145903.1 coordinate 3,422,887, forward strand.
TGAAGCCCCGTTTTTATTAGCCTTCAGGAGAAGCAAATCTATATCTTTTATCTGAACTTTTTGCCGGCCAAGGCTTATGATTCCGTCATTTTTGAACTCCTGCAAATGTCGGTTTACTACTGCCCGGGTAGAACCAATTAAAATTGACCAGCTCTTCGTTAGAAAGATCATTGATCAACTCCAGTTCACGCGATTCTTTGTTTATGTTACTCAATATAAGCCTGGCTAACCTTGTAGAAATATCAACTAATGTGACGTTTGAGGCGTACTCTTCCAGAATTCTCATTTGATTACTCATATATGGTAGAAGGTTTTTGTTGACCCCGGGATGGTTCGATACCCATATTTTCATTCTTTCCATAGGAAGAGATAAAAGCACAACCCGGTCTATGGCTTCGTAATAAACGTTGTGTTCATATCCGTCAAGAAGGCAGAGAATATCAAAGGCATCAGTATTTCCCAGAAGAAAAAAGGTGAACTCCCTTCCAGTATTCTGCTCAATCTGGTAGACTTTTAACCTGCCCGATACCAGAAAGTGAAAATAATAGAAGGTCCTGTCTTTATTGATGTTACAGGTATGTTTTGGCCACACCACTTCCTCCATTTCAGAAAGAAGCTTCAAAAGGTCTTCCTGCGGAAGGTCTTTAAGTAATTTATTACCACGTAAAGACGCTATAAGCTTTATTTGTTTTCGTTTACTCCACATACATGATCCCGACTTAACAAAAACGAAAACCTGGGGCAGGAAAAGAATCCATTTGTAAAGATAACTCATTTAAAATGAGAAGATTGTTAAACGTAAAAAATTCTTTATCAGGATTTTTTGGTCTAAATTTTTGGATGAACCTTTATTTCAGCTATTTTTGCAAAATTGCAATTGAAAGAAAAAAATAGATGACGCAGGACACTTTCGGGATCGTTGAGAAAAAAATGGACAAGGAACTTTATGAGTACCAACAGGAGGATATCGATAAGATATTTAAGGTGCTCGAAGCTCATCCCGAACGCTACAACCTTCTTTACCAGCTTCCTACTGGTGGGGGCAAAACAGTAATATTTTCACAAATAGTAAGGGAATATATTCAGCGTACCAATAAAAAGGTGCTTATCCTTACCCATAGAATAGAGCTTTGTAAGCAAACTTCCCGAATGCTCACCGGTTTTGGGGTGCACAACAAGATCATTAATTCCAGCATCAAAGAGCTGCCAGACCAGGATGAATTCATGTGTTTTGTCGCCATGGTAGAAACTCTTAACAATCGCCTTAACGACGATAAAGTAGAGTTAGATAACCTGGGAATGGTGATTATTGACGAGGCTCATTACAATTCTTTTAGAAAGCTCTTTAAATTCTTTAATAAGTGTTTTATCCTTGGGGTTACAGCCACGCCTCTTAGCTCAAATATCAAGCTTCCCATGAAAGATAATTACCGGGAACTTATTGTGGGCGATTCTATAAGCAGCTTAATTTCTAAAGGATTTTTAGCAAAGGCCAATACCTATAGCTATGATGTAGGCCTGTCTACGCTTAAGGTTGGTATAAACGGTGATTATACCGTGAAATCTTCCGAAGAACTGTATTCTAATTTTAGCATGCAGGAGAAGCTTCTCGATGCTTATATGGAAAAATCTCAGGGCAAGAAGACCCTCATTTTTAATAACGGTATAAACACTTCAAAAGAGGTGTACGAGACTTTTCGCAATGCAGGTTATGATGTAAGGCATCTTGACAATACCACCAGCAAACAGGATAGAAAAGACATTTTACGCTGGTTCAGGAAAAAACCCGATGCTATTTTAACCTCGGTAAGTATACTTACAACCGGTTTTGATGAACCTTCGGTAGAATCGATTATTTTGAACCGGGCTACCAAATCTCTTACTCTTTACTACCAGATGATTGGTCGTGGCTCCCGTGTGCTACCCGGAAAAAGCGAATTCTCGGTTATAGATCTTGGAAACAATGCTGCACGCTTTGGCCTTTGGAGTGCCCCTATTGACTGGAAGCAAATTTTTAGATCTCCAGACTACTTCCTTGAAAACCTGGTAAGCGACGAAGAAATTGAGCAGAATTTTAGATATGAAATGCCAAAAGAACTTCGGAAGAAATTTGCAAACACTAAAGATGTTTCTTTTGATGTAGATGAAGAATACGACGATATTATTAAAAAAGGACTTAAATCTAAAACAGTTCTCGAGCGTTCTTTAGACCAGCATACTACCATGTGCGTAGAAAACAGTGAAGATGTTTTTGATGCCCGTCTTCTGGCTAAAGAGCTTGAAGAAGATATAGCCTACCGTATACGCAAGTACTCTTACTGTATAAGCAACAGCACCAAAAATTACCGCGACTGGCTTAGGGAAGATTATATGAGGAAGCTGCGACAAAAAATTAATCAGGCGACATTTTAATATTTCCAGGAAATTTCTCCTGAAACTAACATTTTAAAAGGGTGTCAAAAATGCTATTTTTTACACCCTTTTTTGGTAGGTATTTCAGTTGTTCTCTATGCTTCGGAAGGGATTGCCTTCTATTAGCAGAAAAAAATAATATTTGAAAATAGAGATCAATTCAAACCTCGTAATTCTACTTAATTATTCTTTTTAAACAGGCCTTTGATCTTACCAAACAGGCCTTCCTTTTTCTCTTTCTTCGCCTTTTTAGGTTTGTCTCCTTTGGTGAAAAGCCTTTCCAGGAAGTTATCTCTTTTTTGGGGTTCACAATTGAGCATCATTTGCACCGTAGAAGAAGGTGCTGCAAATTTTGCCTGGGTAATATCGCTGAATTCAGGCCTGGCATTCATCTTTTGCAGGAGTAGGGCAAAAGCCGGTAAAGCCGAATTTGCTCCCTGCCCTAAATAGGTAGACGGGAAGCCAATCCTTGCATCATCGGTACCTGCCCAGGTCACAGAGATCAGTTTTGGTGTGATCCCTACAAACCAGCCATCACGGTTATTTTGTGTGGTACCTGTTTTTCCGGCAATATCGTTGGGTAAATTATACTTGTATCTCAATCTTGAAGCCGTTCCCGAATTCACTGTGCCTTTCATCATTTCTATCATTACCTGTCTTGTGGTATTGGAGAAAGCAGGTTGTGCCGCAACCTGTGGTTCAAATGTGGCGATTTCATTGCCGTACTTATCCAGAATTTTGGTGAGGTAATAGGGTTTGGCCGCTTTCCCACGGTTCACATAACTAGAAAAAGAGCCGGCGAGCTCGGCGGCACTCATTTCGGCCGTTCCAAGAGCAATAGAAGGGTAGGCGGGAAGATCATCTGGGAACATCATCTTTTTGGCCTGGGTGAGCACATTTCCTAGTCCCACGTCAAAAAGCACTTTTACAGCAATAGTATTGATAGACTGCGCTAAAGCTGTAGCCATGGGATATTTGGTATAAGGATCTTCCTCCTCACTACCCGAATTGGAAGGAGTCCAGCCACCTTCATAGGTCACTTCCCTAACCGAATAGTAAGTGCAGGGGTCTATACCGGCTTCAACTGCTGCTGTGTAGACCACAGGCTTAAAAATAGAGCCAATTTGCCGCCTGCTTTGGGAGACGTGATCATATTTGAAATACTTGTGATTTATTCCTCCCACCCAGCTCTTTACTGCCCCGGTTGAAGGATCCAGGTTGATCATTCCCATGTTCAGGAATTTCATGTAATGCTGTAAACTATCGGCTATACTGGCTGAAAGTAATTTCTTCTGCCCCCAGTCAAACAATTCCATCTCGGTTTTGCGGTGCAGGGAATCCATGATTTTCTCCCGGCTCCAGCCGGCAGCAGCAAGGTTTTTATATTGTTTGCTGTTTTGAAGTGCTTCGTTTAAAATATCCTCTCTTTTCCAGGGTGCATTTTTGCCGTAGGCTTTCTCGAACTGCTGCTGCAGCGAAGTCATGTGTTCTTTCATGGCTTCTTCTGCCAGCTGCTGCATCTGGTAATCTATCGTGGTGTGAATCTGCAGGCCATCCCTGTAAAGGTTGTATGGTTCTCCCTTCTCATTTTCAAGAGTGTCAAGGATCTTACTGAGTTCTTTTTTTAACTGTGACCTGAAGTAAGGAGCCACCCCATCATTGTTACTGAAGTACTGGTAATCTAATTCCAGGGGTTTAACCCGGTTTTTCACATATTCTTCGGAAGGAAGGTAACCATACTTGTTCATTTGAGACAGCACCACATTTCTCCTTTCCAGGCTTCTTTCGGGAAAAAGCCGCGGATTGTAATAATGTGATGCTTTTAGCGTGCCCACCAGGGTTGCAGCTTCATCGAGTGTAAGGTCTTTTGTGCCGGAATTAAAGAATTTCATGGCCGCACTTTCTATTCCGTAGGTGTTGTCACTAAAGGGGACCGTATTAAAGTAAAGTTTGATGATCTCCTCTTTAGAATAAATATCTTCCAGCCGTTGTGCAATGATGGCTTCCCTCACTTTATTAACCACAATGCTAAGGTGGCCGTAATCTTTTCGGCCAAAAAGGTTTTTTGCAAGTTGTAAAGTGATGGTACTACCGCCTCCCGAAGATTCATCGCCCATGAGAATGGTTTTGAAAAATACACGGAGAAGGCTGCGATTGTCAATTCCCGAATGCTCATAAAACCTTACATCTTCGGTCGCAATAAGAGCATCTATTAGATGTTGAGGTAGATCTTCATAGAGCACCGGCTGCCTGTCAAAAATGTAATATTTCCCCAGTAGTTTTCCTTCCGAAGAAAAAACTTCTGTGGCTTCATTCTGGTTGAGGTTCCGCAGTTCTTCAGTATCGGGCAACTTTCCCCACCAACCACAGTAAATACTCAGGAAAAAGAAGCCAAAAAGGGCGATAAATGTTAGTGAGATCCCTAACACCCATTTTTTTACAGGCGTCAATTGCAGGTTTTTCAAAATCATAGGTTAAATGTCTGTCAAATAAACGAAGACTTACAAAAAAAAGTCCTCAAGTTTAAAAAACTTTAGGAAATGAGATTTCCTAAAACCCTGCTAATGTTTTTCAAGGAAAGATTAAAATCTTTCTACCCGAGTATTAATTTTTCTACTTTTAAACAATGAAAAGAATGGGACATAATAAAACGGTATTCCTTATTACCACTGGTCTTTTGCTATTATCGGCAGCTTTTATATTCACTTATGAGAAAGAGGTCGAAGAATACCAGGCCAATATTTCTAAAGATATTACCATAGACCAAACCTGGGAGTTGCCACCTCAACTGGCTGAAGTTTCGGGTATTGCATATTTAGGTTCAAATAAAATTGCCTGTGTGCAGGATGAAAAAGGAAGCATCTTTATTTATAACCTCGATGACTCAACGATTGAAAAGGAAATTGAATTTACAGCAAATGGGGATTTTGAAGGCATAGCGATAAAAGAAAATACGGCGTATGTGCTCGAAGCTAACGGAAAAATTTTCGAGGTAGAAGATTTTATGGATTCAGCACAGGTGAAAACCTTCGATACGTTTTTTACTGAAGAAAATGATATGGAAGGATTATTCTATGATGAAGCTGAAGACAGGCTTTTGCTTGCCGTAAAAGTTCTTGACCCCAATTCTGAAGATCAAAAAGGTATTTATGCCGCCCGGTTACCTTCTATGGAAGTGAATGAAACGCCGGTGTTCACCCTGACTTTTGAGGAGGAGATCTTCAACGAAATTAGAGAAGAGAAAAGAGGAGAATCATTTTTTCCTTCCGAAGTTGCAATACATCCCAAAACCGGAGAAATTTTTATTCTTGAAGCCCGGGAGCCGAGGTTATTAATTTTAGATGCTTCGGGAACTCCCAAAGAATTCCACCTGCTCGATCAAAAAGCATTTCCGCAGCCCGAAGGCCTTGCTTTTGACAGTTCAGGGAATTTGTATATCTCCAGTGAAGGTGAACCGGGAACCATTCACCGTGTAACCATAACATCTAAATAATTTATGCCCGATCCTGTTGAAACCCCTTCTGTAAAGCAGAGTAAAGCCCCTTTATATATTTCCCTTGCGATTGTTGTGGCACTTGTACTAAGTTATTTCTTTATACCGCAGGTGCAGGAATTTCTAAATAACGGCTGGGATGTGCTTACCAGTGGCGATAAGCAGCGTACGCGGCAGTGGGTCTCTCAATTCGGTTGGTTTGGGCCGGTGGTAATTATCATAACCATGGTCCTGCAAATGTTCCTGTTGGTAATTCCTACCCCTCTGCTCATGGTAGTGACCGTACTGGCTTACGGGCCATGGGCAGGAGCTGCAATCTTGTTTGTAGCTGTTTTCCTGGCTTCCAGCATCGGTTATTTTATTGGTCGCTACTTTGGGCCTGTGATCGTGGAGAAACTGGTGGGGCATAAAACTGAAAAAAAGATATCAGATTTTATTGACGATTACGGCTTCTGGACGGTAATTGTTGTTCGGCTTAGTCCTTTCCTCTCTAACGATGCCATTAGTTTTGTAGGCGGAGTCTTAAGAATGGGGTACTGGAAATTCATTGGCGCCACCATGCTGGGTATATCACCCCTCATTGTCTTTATTGCTTATTTGGGAGGAGATTATGAGCGTCTCAAAACGGGTCTTATCTGGACGTCTATAATAAGTCTTGTTCTGTTTATAGCCTTTGTTTATTGGGATAAAAAGGTGAGAAAGTCAAAGGCTTAAGATCTTTTTACCTCTCAAAAATGGCATTTTTGAAGATGTTTTTTTCTGAAGTTATTTTAGTATTTCCTGTATCCCTTCTTCTGCTTAAGTCAGCTTTAAAACTACCTGTTTTCAGAATTATTTGAATGTTTCTCTTTTCGAGATTCCTTTTTTAAAAAAAAAAAACTGCCTGAAATGGCCTTTTTGGGTATTAAAAAGGGTAAATCTCAGGCAGTTTTTGTTCCGTAGTACTTTTTTACTTCGTCTGCAGACTTTGAGCTACGGCCTGTACTTGGTCAAGTACCCGCAGTAAGTTCTCGCCCCAAAGTTTAGCAATATCTTCTTTGGTATAGCCTCTTTTGACTAACTCGAGAGTCACATTTAAAGATTGAGAGGCATCACTCCAGCCTTCAATTCCGCCGCCGCCATCAAAATCTGAACTAATCCCCACATGGTCTATCCCAATTTTCTCTACCAGGTAATCTACGTGGTCTACAAAATCTACTATGCCTACCAGTGGAACTTTTTCTTTTAATTTCTTGATTTTTGGTTCGGCCAGTTTTCTCACTTTTCTGAAATCTTCATAGTAGGCACTGCGTTTTTCCTCTTCCATTTGCCATACTTCAGTACGGGGCAGGAGCTTAAAACCTACTTTTTTACCTACTTCAGCATAAACCTTATTCACCGCATCATCATAGGCATTGTTCTTTTCGGTATTGAGATAAGCGTCAAAAGCTACTGTTTGAATCACCCCGCCGTTCTCCTTTAACCACTGCAGCTGCTCATCATCAAGGTTTCGGCTGTGGTTGCACAAACCTCTTGCCGAAGAATGTGAAGCAATTATAGGGGCTTTAGACAGCTCGATCATTTGGCGCATAGATTCTTTAGAAGGGTGTGAAACGTCTATCATCATGCCCAGGCGGTTCATCTCCTTTACAACTTCTTTCCCCAAATCACTTAGCCCCCCGTGGAGCCACTCATTATTAGCTTCGCCGGTGTTTGAATCACAAAGCTGGCTGTGCCCGTTATGAGATAAAGACATATAGCGCGCGCCCAGATCATAAAATTTCTCAACATTGTCAAGGTCTGTTCCAATAGGGTAGCCATTTTCAACGCCAATCATCGCCACTTTCTTTCCCTGTGCAACCAATTGGCGAACTTCGGCACTGGTGGTGGCCAGGCCCATCTGGTTTGGAGCTATATCTTCTACAAGCCGGTGAATGGCCTCAAATTTTGAGAGCGCTTGTTTATGCGCCGTCTCGTAACCTGCAGCATTGAGTTCTTCCTGCCCGGTATAGACAATCAACCAGGTGACATCAACCCCTCCTTTTTCCATTTTTGGCAGGTTAACCTGGGTGTCAAGATCCTGGGTGTAGTTTGTTTCGGCAGTAAAATTATTTACATTAATATCGTTGTGGGTGTCTATCGTAATCACTTCATGGTGGATCTCCTGAGCCTTTTTTAAAAGGTCATCATCAGTAGATTGTGCACTTGCAGCAAAGGCAGCGAAAAATACAAGCAGGTATTTTTTTGAGAACATAAAAATTTGGATTTAGTTTGAATGGCTCAAAATACTAATTTATTTTTTCTTGTGATTTGGGAAGCTTTAGGAGATGGAACAGTACTGAATCTAAATTTCATAAAGCGCAGTATTCCAAAGTTTTGAAGATCTTGATGCAGGTTTTTCCTTATTGATTCGGATATTTATTTTGTTATTTATACCTTGTTAAAAATTTAACAGGTATTACTGAGTCCGAAGTAACACCTTAAAAGTGCAGGTCATGAAAATTAGATATTGCAAAAGCGTCATCAGGAACAATTACGGGTACGGCCTTACCATGATTGGGTTAGGTTTTTTTGCTGTTTACATCAATAGCAGTTCAGTATTTAGCTATTTATGGATCTTTTTGGGGATTCTTCAGGCAGGTACTTCTTATTACCGCCAAAAATATCAATACCTCACCATACGCGAAGACCGGCTTATAAGGCACACTATTATCCCTAAGAGCATTGCTTTATCAGATATCAAAAGGGTGAGGCGGTATATGGATAGCTATAAAATTGAAACTCATAACGAATCAATGCGCATTGAGAAACATTTTATAGAAACTGAATCCTTACAAAAGCTCAATCTTTTTCTGAAAGATCTAAACCCAAAGGTTTCTCCGCATCTTAGGTAGTGTTCGTTGGTTTATCACTTCGGAAATTTTTTTTCCTTCTGAAGATTTCTTCTGAAGTTGAAACAGTTATTTCTGAAGTTTTTCCTGAATATAACAGCGCCAAAAGCGGAATTCGAGCCTACTGAAGTATTTCAGAAAACTACCGGCTGAAAAATCTGAGTAAACTATCCAAAAATGACAAAAATCCCTTCTGTTTTTTCATGAGACCTGTTTCCTTATATGAAACTGAGAGGCTTTATCTAAGGCCTGCCGGGAGAGAAGATGCCGCTTTTATTTACGAGCTTCTCAACACCCCAAAATGGCTTGAACACATTGGAGATCGCAATATTACCAGTATTGCAAAAGCAGAAGAATACATCGTTGAAAAAATGCTACCGCAGCTCGAAAAACTGGGTTTTACCAATAACGTTGTGATTCGCAAAGCCGATGGGGCAAAGTTGGGATCTTGCGGCCTCAATGCCAGGAACGGCTTTAGTGATCTCGATATAGGTTTTGCCTTTTTACCTCAATATGAGCAACAGGGCTATGGATTTGAAGCTGCATCGTGCCTCTTAAGGTTTGCAAAGGCAGAAATCCCTCAATTTAAAATCACCGGTATAACTTCTAAACAAAACTTCCCTTCTCAAAAGCTGCTGGAAAAACTGGGAATGCAGTGTGCTGAAGAAATAAGCTTTCCAGGAGAAGAGGAAAAGGTATTGCTGTTTCGCCTGCCGTAATTGGTTGCAAGGAATTTTTCACCTCTCTACATCAGGCTTTTTTCTTATTTTTAACACATCAATTTAACGGCTTTTACCCCATAAAGTTCCCGGGGGAATTTCCCGGTATTAATAAATTCAAACATGAAAAACTTATTTATCCTTCTATTGTTTATAGCCTTCGGCTTTAGCGCTAACGCCCAGGTAATGACCCCCGAGAAGCTGTGGTCTATTGATCGCGTATCGGGCGTGGGATTGACAGAGGATGGCAAAAGTGTCATTTTCAGGACCCGATCTTATGATCTGGTTGAAAACCAAGGCACTTCAGAAACTTTTGTAATCCCGCTAAAAGGAGGAGAGCCGTTTGCCGTCAAAAATATCGACAGCATTTACAGCGACGGAAAAACTTCACCTACAAGGGAATGGAAGATCATTCCGAAGCAAGTGGAAGTGGAGCCTGTTACAGGAGAAGATTTCTACCCCGATCTAAAAAAATCTGACGTATATATTTATGACGACCTCAATTATCGGCATTGGGATACCTGGGAAGATGGGCATTACAGCCATTTATTCCTTCACAATACTTCAACCCAGGCAGAGATCGATATCATGGAAGGCGAACCTCACGATACTCCTTTGCAACCTTTTGGAGGGCCCGAAGATTATATCTGGAACAATGATGGCACCAGGGTGTACTACGTCTCTAAGAAGCTTAAAGGAAAGGAGTATGCCGTTAGCACAAATACCGACATCTATGTCTATGATATAGCTACAGGAACTACCGAAAATCTTACTTCAGAAAATAAAGGTTACGACACTCAGCCGGCGTTTTCCAAAAATGGTGTTCTGGCCTGGCTGCAAATGGACGAACCCGGATATGAAGCCGATAAGAATGACATTATCGTGTTGAGAGACGGCCGCAAAATAAATATTACCCAGCAGTGGGACGGAACAGTGAATAGTTTTTCGTGGAGTAATGATGGCAAAAAGATCTATTTTCTCGCACCTGTAAAAGGTACCCAGCAGCTTTTTGAAATTGATCCATTCTCCAAAAAAACTTCTGAAGTTAAGCAGATCACGCAAGGTCAGTTTGATCTTACGGGAATGATAGGGCAATCGGGAAATACCCTGGTAGTCACCAGGACCGACATGAACCATGCAGCCGAAATTTATACGGTTAATCTCAAAACAGGAGACCTTACCCAGCTTACCCACGTGAACGATGAGTTCTATGACGGAATAAAAATGAGTAGGGTTGAAAAGCGGATGGTTCCCACTACCGATGGGAAGGACATGCTTACCTGGGTGATCTATCCTCCCGACTTTGATCCTAATAAAAAGTACCCGACCCTTCTTTACCTGCAGGGCGGCCCACAATCGGCTTTGTCGCAGTTCTATTCCTTTAGGTGGAACTTCCAGTTAATGGCTGCAAACGGATATATCGTGGTAGCACCAAACCGCAGGGGGATGCCCGGCCATGGCGTAGCGTGGAATGAACAAATAAGCGGCGACTGGGGCGGACAAAATATTCAGGATTATTTATCGGCTATTGATGCCGTAAGCAAAGAAGAATATGTAGATAAAGACCGACTGGGTGCTGTAGGTGCAAGCTACGGTGGCTATTCTGTATTTTTTCTTGCAGGAATGCATGAAGGCCGATTTAAAAGCTTTATTGCCCACGACGGAATTTTCAATACCCGCAGCATGTATGGTACTACAGAAGAACTTTTCTTTGTGAATAAAGATATGGGTGGCGCTTACTGGCAAGACCCGGCTCCCAAAGCCTATACCGATTTTAATCCTGTGAATTTTGTACAAAAATGGGATACGCCCATCATGATCATACAGGGCGGAAAAGATTTTCGCGTTCCCATAGGGCAGGGTTTGGAAGCTTTCCAGGCAGCACAGCTACGTGGAATTAAAAGTAAACTGTTGTATTTTCCTATGGAAAACCACTGGATCTTAAATCCGCAAAACGCGATTGTATGGCAGATGGAATTTTTCAAATGGCTTGAAGAAACATTGAAATAAAAGTAAACAACTGAGCGCTAATACTTTTACGGAGAAGTTTTAGCGCTCAGTCAAATCGATTATTTTTAAAAGTTTTAACTTATTTATAAGAAACTTCAATACTTTTGCCTCCCGCAATAAATTACACATTATGAAAGCAAGAACCTGTCCTAACTGTGGTTACAAGTATTCTTTTTGGCTGCACCTTAAAAAGCACTTTTTTCAGAATGTGTTTTCCCCCTGGGAATGTAGAAATTGTGGAGCAGAACTAATTGTAGATGCCCGCAGGAGAATTTTACTTGCCGTTGTGGGAATTTTGCCCGCAGCAGCCCTACCAATCCTTACCGATTTTTTCATGGGATATTACCTGGGCCGCACGGTAAGCATCACTGTTTCGGTGGTACTCGTTTTCATTTGGGCTACCTTTATTTTCAGCCTTGATCACTTTTACCTTGCCGAAGCCGGGCCTGTAAATGGTGATAAAAAGAAGGGTGAATAACATTTTTGAGAGATAGAATATGCCTAGAAGGAGGCATGGCCATTTCCTCTAATTTCATCAGTATTAAACCCCTAAAAAGAGCACTCCCACTATGGAATATTTAACCCTGGCCCGTGTACTTCACGTCCTGGCAGTTGTTGTATGGATAGGTGGAGTTTCAATGGTCACTACCGTTATCATTCCGGCGGTAAAGAGAATGAGTTCCAGGGAAGAACAGATGGAAACCTTTGAAAAGATTGAAGGGCGATTTTCGCTACAGGCAAAAATCACCACCCTGGTCACAGCAATTACAGGTTTCTATATGCTGCACCTTTACGGCTGGGAAAGACTGCTTGATCTCCGGTTCTGGTGGATTCACGCAATGATCCTGGTATGGATCATTTTCACGGTGATCCTCTTTATTCTTGAACCTTTCTTTTTACACAGGCTATTCAGGAAATACGCTGCAGAAGATCCCGAAAAAGCCTTTAGGATTATTCACCGTGCCCACTGGGTTTTACTTGTGTTAAGCCTTATTACCATTTTTGGAGCGGTGGCAGGCAGTCACGGCTGGTATTTTGTCTAGTAACTTTTTCTGAAATTTCTTCGGAATTTTTCCGTGAAGTGATCTTCTGTGGTCTCAAAAATGGCATTTATAAAGTTCATTTCTTAAATCTCTGTGTTTATTATTTCTGAAAATGCTTTTTTCAAAACTGAAATAATAACTTCTGAAGTTAAATGCTTCCGGATGAGATAAATCTATTTTTTCAAGCAAAAATTGAGTCGAATTTTTTAATAAACTGAAGCTTCTTACTGTCAAAACCTTTCCGAAGTAGCTTTTAGTACTTCCTTTTCAATTTTTCTTTCCGGCCAATTCCCTTCGTTTAGTGCCAGATTATAATCTGCCTCAAAAATGCTATTTTTGAGCAGGCTTAAGCCGTTACTTAACCTAATACTTTAATAATTTGCCACGACCCCAAAAATCGCTCGAACCGAATAAATTTAAATTCCGGGAGAGTTTTGCTTCCCTAAAATTTGTGCCGCGATTCTTCGGGGAGATCAGGAAAGTTAATCCGCGGCTTTTTTACCTGAATATTTTTCTTCGCCTTACCAATGCCGTGCTGCCCGTGCTTATGCTTTGGGTGGGGAAATTGATCATAGACGAGGTGGTAGTACAAATAGCGGCAGATGTCAAAGATCTTGATCACCTCTGGGCGTTGGTGGCAGCCGAATTTGCCCTGGCTGTGTTGTCTGACCTTTTTAGCCGTGGTATTAACCTGAGTGACGCATTATTAGGAGACCAGTACTCAATTAATACTTCAGTAAAGATCATCAGGAAAACTTCCGAAGTAAACCTTGATGAACTGGAAGATTCAGAATTTTATGACAAGCTCGAAAGGGCACGTCAGCAAACCACCGGCAGGGTGGGCTTGATGTCTAACATTCTTACCCAGGCCGAAGATATTATAGTGATCGCTACTTTACTGGCGGGAGTGGTAGTTTTTGAACCCTGGCTTATTATTCTGCTCGTAGTTTCTATCGTTCCCACCATGATCAACGAAGTTAAATTTAGCGGTACCAGTTATTCTCTGGCCAGAAGCTGGACCCAGGAACGGCGGGAGCTTGATTATTTGAGATATGCGGGGGCCAGTGATGTGACCGCCAAAGAGGTGAAGCTTTTTGGCCTTTCAGACTATCTTGCCAACAGGTTCAAGGGATTGTCTGATCTTTATTACACCCAGAGTAAACAACTGGCGAAGCAGCGTGCCGGCTGGGGATCTTTTTTCAACGTTATTGGCACCACAGCTTATTATGGGGCGTATGTGCTCATCATTTTTAGAACCGTGGCAGGAGTTTTTTCCCTGGGGGACCTAACTTTTCTTTCCGGATCGTTTAACCGCCTAAGACAAAAGCTGCAGGGATTTTTCACCCGCTTTACCGCAATCACCGAGACCGCACTTTACCTTCAGGATTATTTCGAATTTCTAGACCTTTCCTATCATGAATCGGCTTCAGGAGGAAAAACTCCGCTTCCGAAGGAACTTAAAGAGGGCTTTGAATTCAGGAATGTAGGATTCAAATATCCGAAGTCTGAGAGGTGGGTGGTGAGAAACATTAATTTTAAGCTGAAAGCCGGGGAGAAGCTTGCTTTTGTTGGAGAGAACGGCGCTGGAAAAACTACACTTATTAAATTACTGCTTCAGTTCTACGAACCCACTGAAGGTGAGATCTTGCTGGATGGCATTCCTGTAAAACAATTTGACAGGGCGGCTTATCAAAGGTACTTCGGCGTTATTTTTCAGGATTTTGTAAAATTTGAACTCACCCTCAGGGAAAACATTGCCATGGGCGAGATCACCGAAATTAATGATCAGGACCGTATAGAAGGGGCGGCCGAAAAAAGCCTAGCAAACCAGGTTGTGAGTGAACTGCCTTTTGGGTATGACCAACAGCTGGGCAGGAGGTTCAAGCAGGGAAAAGACCTATCAGGTGGCCAGTGGCAAAAGATTGCCATTGCCAGGGCTTATATGAAAGATGCCGAAGTCCTGATCCTGGATGAACCTACTTCGGCTCTTGATGCCCGTGCCGAAACTGAAGCTTTTGACAGGTTTATTAAGCTTACCCGGGGCAAAACTGCCGTGATTATCTCTCACCGTTTTAGCACAGTGCGAATTGCCGACAGGATCATGGTCTTAAAAGATGGGGCTGTACTTGAGTTGGGAACTCACGAAGAACTTATGCAAAACAATAAGCTGTATTCGGAATTGTTTAACCTACAGGCGGCAGGATATAAATAGTTTTTATTGTACTACTTCTGAGGCCAACGCCACACAGGGTTTTTAAAAATAATTGCTGTTTTTTTATAAAAGAGGTGTTTTTAGAGTAACTTTCTTCTCAAATATGCGTCAAACAGGTAACAAGCGCATACTTTCAAAAAATGAGAATAGAGGAGGCCATTCAACGGTTAGACCGATATACGGCAGCACCGGGCACAACAGAGGCGGTAAAGATCAGGCAGCGTTTTAGTACCATCCTTCAGGAGGTGAAATACAAGAATTTTCCGTTAGAAAAATTGGCACCACTTGAACACAAGCTGGATATTATGTTCCAAGACATTAACCTGGAAGGAAATAATGGTGATGAACAACTGCAGGCTCACCTTAAAAATCTGGTTAAATTTCTACGGACAGATTTCGGTTTGGTTCCCGAAGGCTATTGCGCCATGTTAGGTATGCGTGTAGGGCTGGCGGCAGGGGTCATTCTACTTTTATTGCTTTTCTTCTATACAGAATCAAGTTTTAAATATTACAGCCCACTGGGAGGACTGCTAATGGGAGTAATGATAGGGTCGGCTTGTGACAGGCGGGAAAAAATGAAGGGTAAAACCTTATTGACCCGCATGGTATAACCTTCCAAAAATGGCATTTTCAAGAGCTCTTTATTTTGTAGCCATCGTTCCTCCCACAGCAGTGAAAGAGCAGGTGAAAAATATGAAACTGGAGATCAAAGAAAAGTTTCAGGTTGCGCATGCACTCAAATTACCAGCCCATATCACTCTTATTCCGCCTATGTGGCTTTCAGAAGACCAGGAAATACAATTTATTAGCTGTCTTAGATCGGTTTCACAAGATCAAAGATCATATTCTATAGCACTCAGCGACTTTGGGCATTTTAAACAGCGCACCATCTTTATCAATGTGGTAAGCCATGAGCCTGTAAACAGTCTGCATGAACATTTACTTCAGAAATTATCAGGATTGCTACCTCCCAACCATCCGGAGAAGCTACATCCTCACTTAACTCTAGCCACGCGGGATCTCACTTATAAGAAGTTTCCAAAAGTGTGGCAGGAGTTCAAAAATGGCATTTTTTCAGCTGAATTGCAGGCAGATGCGTTAACGCTCTTCAAACACAATGGAAAAACCTGGGACATTTTGGAAGTCTTTCCATTTTCAGAAAAGAATTGATTTTGTATCATTTTTCAGACATTTAAAGTCGTAGAACAGGCGTCTTAACAATATTTTATAGGCCTTTAAAGGTACTTTCCATACTATTCAACTTAATTTAGAGGTTCATTCAAAACTATTCCGTGAAAAAACCTCTACGAATTTTAACCTTTTTATTTTTCCTGTGGGGCTGCTTCTTTTCGAATCTTGTGCAGGCGCAGGAATCCCCTGAAGTCAAAATAGGAGGTGCATTACGTTTCAATTACAATCTTTCTTCCTGGAAACCCGAACAGAAAAGCAGGGGCGGAGACTTTGGCTACGACATGTTTAGGATCAATGCTGTAGCTGCATATCGAGGAATCTATGTGAATGCTGAATTCCGTTATTATTCTGAAGCTTTTGGCGGCGGAATGTTAAAGCAGGGATGGTTTGGTTACCGCTTTAATGAAGCTGAGGAGCTGCAGGTAGGACTCACCCAGGTGCCATTAGGGATACAGCAATACAATTCCCACAACTGGTTCTTTAACCTTGGTTATTATATGGGGCTGGAGGACGATCACGATATGGGAATAAAATATATGAACCTGGGGGAGAAATGGGAATACCAGATAGCCTATTTTAAAAATGCCGAGGAGTTGAATTTTGGAGATGCATCAGCGGTTTCTCCCAGCAGGTATTCTTATGACGTGGCGGGTAATAATAAGGAAGTGCATCAGGGAAATATCAAGCTACTCTATAAATGGGGAGACAGTTTAAAGTCGCGACTTGGAATTTCTGCCCAATACGGCGGACTCTATAATATCAATACCAAAAGAAAGGGAGATCATTACGCACTGGCTGCGCATTATGAAGCCGATTTTAAGCAGTGGAATCTTAAGACCGAAGCCATGCTGGTTTCTCATAATCCCAATAATGCAGAAGGTGTTTCACGAGAGATCATTACCATGGCGGCTTATGGGGCTCCTTACGAAGTAGCTTCGGATTTCAATCTGTATACCCTTGCAATTGCCCGCGACGTACCGGTGAGTTGGGGGCCGGTATCCAATTTACAGTTCTATAATGATTTTGGGTACATGCAGAAAAAGCCGGCTTCTTTTGAAGATTCATTTATGAATGTTACAGGAGTATTGATTTCAGCAGGTAACCTGTATACGTATATAGATTATGCCGCCGGATATAACCATTCCTGGCTGGGCGGGAATTTTGTGAATGACTTTGCCGCAGGAAACCCCGACGCAAAGTGGGAGGCGAGGTTCAATATTAATTTCGGATACTATTTTTAAGTCCGGAGACGAATTAAAATTTAGAGACCATGGCAAAAAAGATCGTAAGAAGTGATGAAAGGAAATCTATAATGGGCCTCAACGTCAATGGTCCGGTGTTTTTCACTTCATCTATTATCATTATTATAAGTATAGCACTCACCCTCATTTTCGAGGAGCAGGCCGAAGGATATTTTGATGCTATTCAGGCTTTCATTTCCAATAACGGAGGTTGGTTCTTTGTTTTATGCGTCAACATCTACTTAATATTTGTGCTGTACCTGGCCTTTAGTAAATTCGGAAATATTAAAATAGGCGGGAAGGACGCTAAACCTGAGTTCAAGACCCTCTCGTGGTTTGCCATGCTTTTTAGTGCAGGGATGGGTATTGGGCTATTATTCTGGAGTATTGCCGAACCTGTAACACATTTTATGAATCCGCCGCTAACAGAGGGAGGTACGCCCGCTGCTGCGCAGGAAGCCATGAATTTCACTTTTTTGCACTGGGGTTTTCATGCTTGGGGAATCTATGCTCTTGTGGGGCTTTCACTTGCTTATTTCACTTATTCCCACGGCTTGCCACTCACCATACGCTCAGTTTTTTACCCGGTTTTAGGCGATAAAATCTACGGGAAGAGAGGAGATCTCATTGATATATTTGCTGTTTTGGCCACTCTTTTTGGACTGGCAACTTCCCTGGGGCTGGGTGTACAGCAAATAGCTGCAGGGCTAGCCCATGTTTTTGGTTTAGACAGCGGCATCATTACCCAGGTAAGCCTTATTGCGATCATTACGGCTATCGCCACAATTTCTGTTGTGCTGGGTGTAGATAAAGGCGTCAAATTCCTGAGTGAATGGAATATGCGAATAGCGGTCTTATTGTTACTTTTGGTAGTAGTACTGGGGCCAACAATCTTCATTTTTCAGTCTTTCGTTCAAAACACAGGAAGCTATTTCTATAGCTTTTTAGAAATATCATCCTGGACAGAAAGCTACACCGGCAATAACTGGCAAAACGCATGGACCGTTTTTTACTGGGGCTGGTGGATTGCCTGGTCCCCTTTTGTAGGGATGTTTATCGCCCGTATTTCAAAGGGGCGTAGCATTAAAGAGTTTATTCTGGGAGTGCTGGTTGTGCCTTCGCTTCTTACTTTTTTCTGGATCACAGCTTTTGGGAGTACCTCAATTCAGCAGGCACTTTTGGGAGACCAAACTATCATTAATGCTGTTGATGATAATGTGGCCACTGCGCTCTTTGTATATCTTGAAGACTTTCCTTTTTCCGTAGTATTAAATATTATCGGAGTCATTTTAATCGCAGGTTTTTTCGTCACCTCGTCAGATTCTGGTTCTTTGGTAGTAGACAGTTTAACCTCGGGAGGAAAAATAGATGCTCCTGTAGGGCAACGTATTTTCTGGGCAGTAGCCGAAGGTGCCATTGCAGCCGTGCTATTAATTGGAGGAGGCTTGCAGGCGCTGCAAACGGCCTCAATAGTAACAGGGTTGCCTTTTGCTTTTATCCTGCTCTTCATGTGTTATTCCCTCTATATTGGCGTGCGGGATGAATACTTAAAATCTGAAGAGAAAAAAGCGCAGAAGGAATTAGAAAGTTATGAAGAAGTAATTTCAGACATTATCAAAAAAAGAGGAGGAACCCATAAAGAAAATCAGTCATGAAAAAGATCAAAAATATTCTCGTCGCCCTGGATCTTTCAGCTATAGATGAAAAACTAATTACCTATGCGTCTTTTATTGCTGAAAAACTGCAGGCAGAGAACGTTTATTTTGTACACAATATCAAGAAATACGAGATATCTGAGCTTTTTGAAGAACACCTGAAGGATGTGAACCTGGATGAGGTGATTGGAGATGAATTAAATGAGAAAGTAAAAACACATTTTTCGGCCCCTGCAAACTGGGAGGTGCTTATTTCAGAAGATCCTTACAGCGAATCCCTTCTCAAGTACATCGTTGACAAATACAGTATCAATCTTGCCGTGGTGGGTAACAAGAAACATGAGAAAGGAACTGGAGTAGTGAGTAGTAAACTGCTGAGGTTGCTGCGTTGTGATCTTTTGGCTGTTCCTGCATCTGCCCATGAAAAAATAGAGGTTATTTGGGCAGGAACCGATTTTTCACAGGATTCCCGAAAAGTTTTTAGTAGAACCAAAGAACTGCAGGAGGGAGGGAACGTACTGCTGAAGGTGGTTCATGTTTACAGTGTACCCGTACAATTTTCTCCATACGTTTCGCCCGAATCAATGGGGCCAAAAGTGGAAAAGCATGTGAAAGAAAAATTTGATAAATTCCTGAAGAAACTGAATTATTCCGAAAACATCGAGCCTCTCATTTTTATGGGAAGAGAATCGGGAGCGGCACAAAAAATACTTGCAAACCTTCGAAACTCGCCGGTAGACCTCCTTATGGTAGCAGATAAAGGAGGTAATACTTTTTCTCCTTTCGCTGTGGGTACCATGACCGAGGAATTGTTCAATGCAAACCTGGATGTGCCACTGTGGGTGGTAAAATAGCGCTATAAAGGGATTCGGGGATAATTCTGAATCTCTTTTTCATCATTTCCTTTAATCCTGATAATGCGGCTGGGGCGATGCTCCTGAGCCATTTTCCGGGCTTTGTCCAGTGCATCTTCTTCTTTATCAAAGGTCTGTATCAATTCATTACGATGGTTGAGGACCTCCCATTCTTCATTTTCTGCTTTACACTGTATACGATACGTGCGCTCCTTTACAATTTCTTCTCTATTCTTTAAAAGTTCAAGGATCACCTTACCATCACTAAAATTTCCGCCCGGATAAAGCATGGGCAGAAGAGCAAAGAAAACATAGTACATGGAGATATATGTGAATTGATAGGTAAGCATTCCGGCTTTTAGAACATCGTTCTCAACCAGCAGAATCACAGCGATGGTACTAAGAAGGTTAAAAAGGGCACCCCCTGAAAAAATTAAAATATTAGACAGCTTCTCTTTGCGTTCAATATTCTCGAAGGTGCAGAACCCATACCAGAAGTAATACTGTCTAATTTCCAATATTCCGTGGTTAAAAACAGGTTTTCCACTTCCCACTACGATACGGATATTCTTTGCACCCATAAGCCAGGCAAAGAACACGTGCCCAGCTTCATGTAAGATTGAGATAAGGGGCAGTACCAGGAAAAATGCCAGCAGAAATTTTGGAATGTCGCTTATGCCAAACATCTAAAGATTTTTTGGAGATCATAATTTATAAAATTTGAATCCGTAGATTCTTAAATCCTATACAAAATTCCTGAAGCACAGGATTATACTTGTCATCATGGTTTTTTAAAACTTAATTTATCTCTTATTCATCCCAGATAAATCCCCTTTGTTAGGGCAGAATTCAATAAATTAGGCATTACAAAATTTGATTGAACATGCATTTTCCATTACTCCAGGACATTGTGGTACTACTTGGTTTCTCTGTAGTTGTTGTGCTTTTACTACAGCGATTAAGGTTACCATCGGTGTTGGGATTTTTAGTTACAGGGATCATTATTGGACCTTTTGGCTTCGGACTTATTGAAAACCCTGAGCAAATAGAGATCCTTTCCGAAATTGGGGTGATCCTGTTGATGTTTGTTATTGGAATGGAACTTTCAATCAAGCAGCTTGCGTCCATGAAACGAACTGTTTTTTTAGGTGGTTTGCTTCAGGTGGGATTGAGTATTATCGTAACTGCGTTTATATTTTCTGTACTCGGCTTTTCCTGGAACGAGGCCGTTTTCATGGGCTTCCTGTTTTCACTTTCCAGCACAGCAATTGTGCTAAAGATCTTGTATGATCGCAATGAGATCACTGCGCCTCATGGACGTATGGCTCTTGGAATTTTAATATTTCAGGATTTGATTGTGGTGCCAATGATGTTGATTACTCCCATGATGGCTGGAACTACAGGTGATCTCTATAATGAAGTGCTTCTTCTTGTTCTTAAAAGTGCCCTGGTATTAGCTTTGACCTATGTTGGAGCAAAATATTTGGTGCCGCGAGCCATGTACCTTATTGCCCAGACAAAAAGTAAGGAATTGTTTTTACTGGCTACCATCGCGCTTTGTTTTACAGTGGCTTTTATCACTGCATCTGCAGGACTCTCTCTTGCATTTGGAGCTTTCCTGGCAGGTCTTATTATTTCGGAGTCAGATTATAGTCACCAGGCTACAAGTACCATTCTTCCCTTTAGGGAGCTGTTCATCAGTTTTTTCTTTATCTCTATCGGGATGCTGCTTGACCTGGATTTTTTTATGAAAAATGCAGCAGTGATTATGCTTATGGTCGTGGTGGTATTTATATTAAAAGGAGGAGTGGTTTCCCTTACCGCAGCGGCCCTTAATTATCCTATAAGAACCGTATTGTTGACAGGAATGGCATTGTTTCAGGTGGGGGAATTTGCCTTTATCCTTTCACGTATTGGTATAGATAGTGGGCTACTTTCGGAGGAAATGAACCAGTATTTTCTTTCGGTTTCGGTGTTTACAATGCTGCTCACGCCATTTGTTTTTCTCTTTTCGGGAAGGACCACGAATTTTATTTTGAGAAAAATAGCACCAGGTTCTCATCGGACAGTTCCGCTTTCCCGACAGGATGCTCAAGGGCCCGAAGATCACCTGCTTATAATCGGGTACGGGATCAATGGTGCAAACCTTGCAAAAGCAGCTAAGTATGCCGATATCCCTTATATGATCCTGGAACTTAATCCGCAGATCGTGAGACAGCAAAAGGCCAGGGGAGAACCCATAATTTATGGAGATGCAGTGCAGGAGCACATGCTTGAAGCTGTTTATGTAAATAAAGCGCGTATTGTGGTTATTGCTATTTCTGATCCTCGCGCTACCAAAGCCATTGTTTCCAATATCAGGCATATTTCTCCTTCTGTGCATATTGTAGTAAGAACCCGGTATGTGAAAGAGATAGAGACCCTACTGGGGCTGGGTGCCGATGAAGTAATTCCCGAAGAGTTTGAAACTTCAATTGAAATCTTTTCACGGGTTTTAACCAATTTTCTTGTACCCCTCGATGAATTGGAAAATTTAATAGATTCAGTAAGAGCAGATAATTACCAGGTCTTCCAGTCCCACAAACGACTGCAGACATTTAAATCTTCAACTATTCCCGATTTTAAGATAAGTTGCGTGAGAGTGATGGCTGATAGTGGTGCTGTAGTAGGAAAGACTATTGAAGAAGTTGATGTTAGAAAGAACTATGGGGTCAATATCCTCGCGGTTTCCCGAAAAGGGCAAATGATCAAAACAGTATTTCCCAACGTCAAATTATTAAGAGAAGACCTTGTATTTGTGAGTGGGGATCAGGAGCATATTGACTCTTTCTATAAAGCGGTCACCTGAAGTTGACGAAAACGTTTGAAAAAAGTACGAAAACCTGATAGTGATCATTATTAGAGCTATAGTTTCATCATATTTTTGACCTGTAAATCTAAAGCCTGAAGGAATATGATGACAACTTCTCCACTCACCGATTTGGATATCGCTCATAAAATTCAATTAACCCCCATTACAGAAATAGCTCAAAAACTTGGTCTTGATCCAGATGATATTGAGATGTACGGGAAATACAAGGCTAAGATACCGCTGCACAATATAGATCACGACAAAATAATAGAAAGTAACCTAATACTTGTTTCGGCTATTTCCCCAACTCCGGCAGGAGAAGGAAAAACCACCGTCTCAATAGGTCTTTCAGAAGCTATGAACCGTATTGGTAAGAAAACCACTGTAGTGCTGAGAGAACCTTCATTAGGCCCTGTTTTTGGATTAAAAGGCGGCGCTACCGGAGGAGGATATTCACAGGTTTTGCCCATGGAGGACATCAACCTTCACTTTACCGGAGATTTTTCGGCTATTGAAAAAGCTCACAATCTTTTGGCAGCTCTTGTAGATAATAATATTCAGTCAAAAACAAATAATTTAGGAATTGATCCGCGGACGGTTTCCCTAAAACGGGTGATGGATGTTAATGACCGTTCCCTGCGGAATATTGTTATAGGACTTGGCGGAACAGGTTCAGGAATTCCCAGAGAAAGCGGGTTTGATATTACTGCGGCTTCCGAAATTATGGCCATTATGTGCCTTGCTGAAAACCTGGAGGACCTAAAAGGGCGTTTGGGAAACATATTTATTGGCTACACCTTTGATAAGAAAGCTATTTATGCCCGCGACCTCAATGCTGAAGGTGCCATGGCTACGCTTTTAAAAGATGCCCTAAAACCTAACCTGGTGCAAACTATAGAAGGGAATCCTGCCATAATCCACCTCGGCCCGTTTGCCAACATAGCTCAGGGAACTAATTCTGTGATCGCCACCCGCATGGGGATGAGTCTTTCTGACTATACAGTCACCGAAGCCGGATTTGGGTTTGACCTTGGTGCAGAAAAATTTCTGGATATTAAATGTCAAAGCGCAGACCTTACTCCCAGAGTTGTGGTAATGACCGCAACGATACGAGCTTTAAAATACCATGGTGGGGTACCTCTTTCTTCTCTCACTATTCCAAATGTAGAGGCTTTAGAAAAAGGATTACCCAATTTAGAGAAACATCTGGAAAATGCCCGTCTCTTTAATATCACTCCTGTAATAGCCATAAATAAATTCTACAGTGACAGTGATGAAGAGATACAGGTGATCATAGACCTGGCTAAAAAACTGAATATAAAAGTTGCAGTTTCTGATGGCTGGGCAAAAGGAGGGGAAGGCGCTCATGATCTGGCAAAGAAGGTGGTAGAAGCGATTGAAGAAGGCCGTTCTAACTTTACACCACTTTATGATTGGGAAGATACGGTCATGAATAAAATAGAGACCATTGCAAAAAAAATATATGGGGCCGATAGGGTTGAATACGCTGCAAAAGCAAGACGGGATCTAAAGACTATTTCCAATCTTGAATTAGATCATTTACCCGTTTGCATTGCTAAAACCCAAAAATCATTGTCAGACAATCCTTTGCTTATAGGAAGACCAACAGGTTTTACGCTAACAGTTCGGGAGATTGAGATCGCCGCCGGTGCAGGATTTTTGATCCCTATTACAGGAGATATGATGCGTATGCCCGGATTACCGGCACACCCTGCATCAGAGAATATAAATATAGATTTGGAAGGGAATATTTCGGGGCTAGTATAGAGCAAGATCTGTTTTCTTCCATTGAATAAGAACCTTCCGGCCTTTCCGGGAGGTTTTTTATTGGTTCATATAGCTCTTTTAGGACATTGAACTCTTTCAAACCTTCAGTTTTTTCAAGCCCTCAATGTAATCTACCGCAAAATTTTTGTCGGATAAAATATTAGGTTAACAAATTATAAACCATTATTTTAAAGGTCTTTAGAAAGGAAGTTTTACTTTTAGTTAAGCTTTTTGAAAAAATATTCCGGCACCGAATTTTCAGAAGAATTTTGATATACCTTTGAATATATTTAAACCATTTAATGAAGAAATTTTTAGTTGTAAATAATCCCGAAAACTGGAACCTTGCACTTGAAAATATGGAGGTGATTTCGGCCAGGGACTATCTTACAAATCCTGAATATGCCCGTCTTAAAAAAGCACGTATTTTTAATTTATGTAAGGATTATTCTTACCAAAGTAAAGGATATTATGTTTCACTTTTAGCTGAGGCTCGTGGTCACCTCGCAATTCCTACCGTGATGAACCTGGTAGATTTACGGGAACCAAAGCTTGTTAAGATCGTTTCAGATGAATTTGATGATCTTATTCAAAAAAGTTTAAAGGGAATTAAGTCAGCCGAGTTTACCCTTAGTATTTATTTTGGCCAGAATGTTGCTCAAAAATACAGGGAACTGAGTGCTATGTTTCACCGGCACTTTCAAATACCATTTTTGAGAGTGAAGTTCTCTTATACCAACAGGTGGAATATCAAATCTATTAAAGCTTTATCTGAAGTAGAGATCCCCAATGAACACCGGGATGCTATGAGGCAGTTTGCCTTACAGTATTTTGCAAAGAAGCGTTACGATACTCCTAAAAATGAAACTTTTGAGTACGATCTGGCAATCCTTGTGCAAGATCACGATCCTGCACCGCCAAGTAATCCTAAAGCTCTAAAGAAATTTGTAGAGATTGCCGAAAAAATGAACTTTTATGTAGAGTTTGTCTCTCCAAAAGATCTTTCAAGGCTGTCGTCTTTTGACGCCCTTTTTATCAGGCAAAGTACAGAGGTGAACAATGACGCTTATGCTTTTGCCCGCAAAGCTCAACAGGAAGATATAGCCATCGTTGATTATCCCGATGCTATCCTTAAGTGCTGTAATAAAGTTTTTATGGCCGAAGCCCTTGAGAATTCAGGTATTCCCACTCCTAAAACTATCATTGTTCACAAAGACAACCGCAATAACGTTATTGAGAAGACCGGACTTCCGCTAGTTTTGAAATCACCTGATTCTACCTTTTCTTTTGGGGTGAAAAAAGCTGCTACTGCCGAAGAATATGAAAAACTGGTGGGGGAGATGCTTAAAAAATCTGAACTTGTAATAGCACAGGAATATACGCCTTCAGATTATGACTGGAGAATAGGTATCCTTGATGATAAACCGCTCTTTGCCTGCCGTTACTATATGGCCAAAGGCCACTGGCAGATCTACAACTGGAATGCCAGCAAAAAAGATGACCAGGAAGGTAATGCAGACGTAATGTCTATTGATGAAGTTCCAAAAAAGATCCTGGATGTAGCCCTTCGTTCGGCAAGGCTTATGGGAAAAGGCCTCTATGGGATTGATGTAAAAGAAGTAAATGGAAAACCTCTGGTCATAGAAATCAATGACAATCCAAACATAGATTTTGGGGTAGAAGATCGTTTCTACGGTGATAAAATTTATACCGAAATTATTACTGCTCTTAAAAATCGCCTTGAAAAGAAATCGGAATGAGTTATCAGCTTTTTGAAGTTTACGGGATAGAACTGGAGTACATGTTGGTAGACGCTGCCACAATGAAAGTGAAGCCGGTTGTAGATAAATTATTGACCAAAAAGAATGGTGCTTTAACTTCGGATGTTGAAAATGGAAAGATAGAATGGAGCAATGAACTTGTAGCACATGTAGTGGAATTAAAAACCAATGGGCCTACCGCCAATCTTGATACCCTGGATAATCTTTTTGCTGAAAATGTTGGCGAAATCAACGATTTGCTCAAGGAATTTAATGCTAAACTGTTACCCACAGCGGCTCATCCTCTCATGGATCCCGAAACAGAGATGCAGTTGTGGCAGCACAATTACAGCAAAATATACGCACTCTACAATCGCATTTTTGACTGTAGGGGGCATGGCTGGAGCAATGTTCAAAGTATGCATATAAATCTGCCATTTTTGGGAGATGCAGAATTTGAGAAGTTACATGCTGCGGTAAGGATCCTGCTACCAGTAATTCCTGGATTAAGCGCCAGTTCGCCCATTTTTGAGGGAAAACTTACCGGCTTTAAAGATGCCCGGATGCATGTATATAAAACCAATCAAAAAGAAATTCCGGAGATGACCGGTAAAGTCATTCCCGAACAACTCTTTTCAAAAAAGGATTATTACAGCGGGATTTTTGAACCTATCAATAAGGCAATAAAACCGCATGATACTGAGAATATTCTCGATCATCATTTTCTGAATTCAAGGGGAGCTATTGCCCGCTTTGATCGTGGTGCTATCGAAATAAGAGTGATAGACCTGCAGGAATGTCCAAAAGCTGATGTTGCCATAGCAGTACTCATCATTGAAGCACTTAAGTTGCTGGTTAGTGAAGAACTG
This sequence comes from Salinimicrobium sp. TIG7-5_MAKvit, assembly GCF_049569215.1. Lineage (GTDB taxonomy): Bacteria > Bacteroidota > Bacteroidia > Flavobacteriales > Flavobacteriaceae > Salinimicrobium > Salinimicrobium profundisediminis. Next base: position 3,449,855 of record NZ_CP145903.1, read on the forward strand.
GTGTCTCTGGAAGATCAAAAAAAGTGGCATGAAAATGCCCTTTTTGAAATCTTTAACGAAGTGATCGTAGATGCTGAAGCAACTATCATTCAAAATGCCGCATTTGCTGATATTTTTGATTTGCAGCCCGAAAGTTCTGTCAAGGATCTATGGAGTAGAATTTATTCACTTGTGAAGGAAAATATTCCTGAAAAGCACCAAAACAGCATCGAATTCTTGCTGAAGAACGGAAGCCTTTCAACCAGGATTCTTAAAACTTTGGGTGAGAATCCATCTAAAGCAGAGATCACAAAAGTTTATGAGGAATTGGGGAATTGTCTTCAGGAAAACAGGTTCTTCGAGGTGTAACTACCAGTAATTTATTCTGAAATTAATCACTTAAAACTAAGCTTTGAACCTTGTACTAACCTGTGAACACGCCGGAAATGAAATTCCGCAGGAATATGAACAACTGTTTTCAGAAGCGCAGGAAGTGCTGGAGACGCACCGGGGTTATGATCCCGGAGCATTAGATCTATTCCAGGAGCTTTCGCCTCTGGCAGTTTTTAGGCAGGAATATATGATAAGCAGGCTTTTGGTGGAACCTAACCGTTCGCTGGGCCATCCGCAGCTTTTTTCAGAATTTACAGCCCAACTTCAGGAGGCTCAAAAAGAGCAGATTCTGGAAGATTTTTATATCCCATACCGGACTTATATTGAAAGCAGGATTGGCGATCTTATTTCTGCAGGCAAAGAAATTGTACATATTTCGGTTCATACTTTTACGCCAGAACTCAACGGGGAGGTAAGAAATGCTGATATTGGCCTGCTCTTTGATTCCGCCCGTAAGAGTGAAGTGAAATTCTGTGAAAGATTTGAAGAAAGTCTTCTTCAGCAGAATGAAAATTTGCGGGTAAGATTCAATTATCCCTATTTGGGGATTGATGACGGATTTACTACTTACCTCCGCCAAAAATTTCCGCAGCAATATTTGGGCATTGAGCTGGAGGTTAATCAAAAGTTTGTTCAAAAGAATAAAATGGAAAAGCGCTTCAAAAATGTCATTTTTGAAGCGCTTTCCAGATTGATGTCATGATTGGCCTCTTAACCGTTGAGGGTAGAGTCCAGGGTGATTTCTGTATTAAGCAGTTTGGAAACAGGACAATTTTCTTTAGCGTGCTTTACGAGCTCATTAAATTTATCCTGCGAGATGCCGGGTACTTTTGCTGTGAGAATTAGGTGAGACTTTTTAATGGTTCCATCCTCAAAGGTGATCTCACATTTTGTTTCAAGTTCAACCGGATTAAATACTTCTTTACTAAGATTGGCCGAAAGCTGCATGGTAAAACAGCCGGCATGTGCAGCTCCAATAAGCTCTTCAGGATTTGTTCCTTTTTCATCTTCAAACCGGGTGTGAAAGGAATAGGGAGTTTTTTGCAGTACCTGACTTTGGGTAGATAAATTTCCTTTTCCTTCTTTGATCGTGCCGTTCCATACGGCTGTTGCTTTTCTTTTCATACTTGGTTTGGTTTTTAAGTGATTTCATATTTGTAACAAAGGAGTAGCGAACATGTTTACTGCTATGTTCTTTCACTTACTTTGTTGAAACGGCCCATGATAATGATGTTCTTTTCTATAACTATTCCAGGACTTTTGAAGATACAATTTTCTAACTAAGAATTAGCCTGCAATCAGGTTAAAACTACTTTAAGTTCATTTCTGTAATGCGAAGGAGATTTTCCCGTAAACTTTTTGAACTGCTTATTGAAATGACTAAAATTATTGAATCCGCTTTCAAAACATACTTCGGTTATGCTTACCTGTTTCTCATGAAGTAACTTGGCAGCATGTACCAACCGGTACTCGTTTACAAATTGGGTAAATGTTTTACCGGTAATTTTTTTAAAATACCTGCAGAAAGCCGGTACAGTCATACTTACCTTGCCGGCAACCTCTTCAAGACTAATAGGACGTTGAAATTCTTCTTTTACAAAATTGAATATATTGTTGATCCTGTGATTATCCTGTAATTCGGTTTCCAAAAGGAACCCCTTTGCATTCAGCACAGAATATTCAGTAGAATTTTCCATTAGGTGTAAAATTTCAAGAAGTCCAAGAAGGCGTTGAAAGGGAGGTTTATTTTCAAGAGATTCCATTTTCTCTCCAATATCCTTTTTTGACTCCCCATAATAGACAATTCCCATGGTTGCCTTTTCAAAAAGTGCTTTTATGTTCTTCATTTCGGGAAGTTCGAAAAAACTATTTCCCAAAAAATCGGGTTTCATCTGTATCACGGTTTCGTTCTCGTTACCTGTAAGCCCATCTGTAAAGCCACAGTGCGGAAGATTTGAACCTATTAACATAAGATCCCCGTCACGATAGTAGGAGATGTGACTTCCAATTTGTCTTTTTCCTGATCCTCTATTCACGTAAACCAGTTCTATTTCGGGATGATAATGCCAAAAAGTATGTTTCCTGTTTTGGTGGTTCTTATTATAGGTTCTATACAAAATAGAACTTCCAAAAGCAGGTTCAATTTTTTCCAGTTCAGGTTTTACATTAATATTCATAAATAGGAGTAAAGTTTGAATGAAATTTAATGTGAGTGAAAATATTCTACTTCTGCAAAATTACCCGCTATAGGTGCATATTTAACCTATAACGTTTTAGTGAGTCTTATTAATATCAATTTTGAACACTTTTGTGCCAATTTTGATCTATTTGCAAAGGAGATAAGCGATTATGTTTGTTGTGTAATATCTAATCTATTAACTAAAACGATGAAAATTATGAAAAAGCTAAAAAACATTGCAGTAATTGTTTTTTTCCTTTCCACCTTTTCTTATGCAGGTGATATGGAAAAAGAGGAGGAGGTAAGATTAAATGGAGAGCAAACTTTGTTAGTAGACCTTTCTAATTTGAATCAGGGAACGGTTATTTTATTTGAAGATCAATATGGCGTAACGCTTTACAAAGATGACCTGGTAAGAGGTGGAAAGTATAATAAGAGGCTGTACCTTGAGATGGTGCCGCAGGGGATCTACTTTTTAAAGGTGGATAAAAGGTTAGCGACAAAAACATGGAAGATCCAGAAATCTTCTGAAGGGGTAAAAATCCTTGGAAGTTCTTCTACAATAGGGAAGCCCCATTTTCGAACTCACGAAGAAGTTCTTAATGTTTACATATCAAACCCCGACAAGCAGCCTTTGAATATGACCGTTGAAGATGGTTCTGGAGTGATCCTGGCCACTGTCAAAGCTTCTGGTAAGGATTTCCAAAAGTCTCTTGATTTCTCAAGAGTTCCATCGGGAGAGTATTTTGTAAAACTTTACAGTGGAGAAGAAGAGTTTACTAAAAAAGTAGTTATTAATTAAGGATCAATCACTACTTATAAAAACTGCCCCGGGATTTCCCGGGGCAGTTTTGTTTATTCTAGGAGGGTAAATACCCCGAGGCTTGCCTCGTTAGTAAATGTTTAAAGTCTGAAAACGTGTTCTCCTATATAATGCTCCGTGGGCTTGCCCCGGAGAAATTTACTCTAAGGGGGTAAATACTCCGAGGCTTGCCTCGTTAGTAAATGTTTAAAGTCTGAAAACGTGTTCTCCTATATAATGCTCCGTGGGCTTGCCCCGGAGAAATTTACGAATATGAAGACTTTCTTAAGCCTTTTTCAGGTAGATAACACCCATTGGTGGTATGGTGAGGGATAGGGAGTTATCTTGCCCGTGGGCTGACAGTTCTGTACTTGCTATCTCTCCATCGTTCTTCACGTTACTACCGCCAAACCTGTTATCATCACTATTAAAGATCTCTTTCCATTTTCCTGCTTTTTCAACTCCAATCCGGTAATTTTCACGGGGTAATGGTGTGAAATTACACACTACGAGAATGTTGTCTTTAGGATCATTGCCTTTTCTTAAAAAGCTAATAATACTATTCTCTTCATCTTTAATATCTACCCATTCAAACCCTTCATGTGAAAAAGCTTTTTCGTACAGTGCAGGTTCCTTTTTGTACAGCTTGTTGAGTTCTTTAAAGGTCTCCTGGATTTGACGGTGATAATTCTCATTGGTTAAATGCCACGCAAGGCTGGAATCGTGATCCCACTCGGTGGTTTGGCCAAATTCTGCACCCATAAAGAGGAGTTTCGTTCCGGGGTGGGCGTACATATACGCATATAGAGTACGAAGGTTGGCAAATTTGTTCCACTCATCTCCCGGCATTTTATTGAGAATAGCCTGTTTTCCATACACCACCTCATCATGTGACAGGGGTAGCATGAAGTTTTCAGTAAAAGCGTAATTCGAACTGAAAGTGATGGTATTTTGGTGGTATTTTCTATTGATAGGGTCTTCACTAAAATATTTCAGGGTATCGTGCATCCAACCCATCATCCATTTCATCCCAAAGCCAAGGCCTCCTATATAGGTAGGTTTTGAAACCATGGGCCAGGCTGTAGATTCTTCAGCAATGGTAACGGCATCAGGAAATTCCTTATAAACTACCTCATTAAATTCTTTCAGAAAACTTATCGCTTCCAGGTTTTCATTTCCGCCGTGTTCATTGGGTTCCCATTCGCCTTCTTTTCTCGAATAGTCTAAATATAACATAGAGGCCACGGCATCTACACGCAGCCCATCGGCATGAAACTTATCCAGCCAGAATATCGCGTTACTTATAAGGAACGAGCGCACCTCATTACGGCCGTAATTAAAGATGTAGCTCTGCCAGTCGGGGTGGAAACCTTTTTTAGGATCGGCATGTTCATAGAGATAGGTGCCGTCAAAATAGTGCAAACCATGCAAGTCTGAAGGGAAGTGGGAGGGAACCCAATCGAGGATCACTCCAATTCCTGCCTGGTGAAGACTGTCAATAAGCTGCATAAATTCCTGCGGAGTACCAAAGCGGCTGGAAGGAGCGAAGTAGCCGGTGATCTGGTAACCCCACGAACCAAAGAAAGGATGCTCCATCACGGGCATGAATTCTACGTGTGTGAATCCCATTTCTTTGATATACTTTGGAAGTTGCTCGGCCAGTTCTAAATATGTAAGAGAACGAAGCCCATCTTCGGGAACACGTTTCCAGGATCCCAGGTGCAACTCGTAAACCGACATTGGTTGTGGCTTGCCTTCTTTTTTCTGCCTGTCTTTCATCCAGACCTTATCTTTCCAGGTGTTCTCAAGGTCCCATACCACAGAAGCTGTATTCGGCGGGGTTTCCCATTGAAAAGCGAAAGGGTCTCCTTTATCGGCTTCATAGCCATTGTTAGACCTGATAAAATACTTGTACAAACTGCCCTTTTTGGCACCCGGGATAAACACTTCCCATATCCCGGAACCATCCCAACGGGCTTTCATGGGGTTGGATTCCCTGTCCCAATTGTTGAAATCTCCCACTACCGCAACTTTTTCGGCATTGGGGGCCCAAACCCCGAAATAAACGCCTTCGGTACCCATGTACTCCATAAGATGTGATCCCAACTTGTTGTAAAGGTGGTAGTGTTTCCCTTCCCGGAACAGGTGAATATCAAATTCAGTAAGTAAAGTGGCTTCTACCGGCTTGTCTGAAGATGATTTCTGTTCTTCTTTCTTATCGGTGGTAAGATCTTCTACTTGTTTTTTGGCTTTTTGTGCAGCCGCCATCATTTCCTCTTTATCGGGTATGATTTCCTCTACTTTTTTCTTTGCTTTTTCGGCTTTAGGAATGAGCTTTTCGGCAAAACTGCCTGCTGCATCTTTCATGTTTTCGATATCTTCAGCATCAGGGAGAAGATCTTTAGCCATTTTTTCGAGGTCGTTTTTGGTGCTTTCTTTAGGAGTGACCTTCTTTTTTATAGTATCGGCAGTTTCTTTTGCTGCGTCTTTAAGATCTTCAGAAGGGGAGGTGTTAGGCAACTTCATTTTTTCTTCCGCACTAATTCCTTCAATTTTTTTCTGCCGGGACATCTTCTTTACCGGCTTCTTTTCTGCTTGTTTTTCTCCGGTTTTTAAATCCGCTTTTTTCTTATTTGTTTTTTTATCAGCTGGTTTTTTAGTGCCGGTCTTTTTCTCGGGATTTTCCTGGGGCGTAGTGGTTACTTTGGTTGCAGGGGCGGCAACATCGGGTACCTGCTCATCGGTTAGAGGCTTCTGGAATTTGGCAGGTTTAGAAGTAGTTCCCGATTTTTTCTTTTCTGCGGAAGTTTTTCCAGCCTGTTTTTTTGGCTTCGGATTGGCCGCGGCATCTGCATCGGGCATCTTTGTCTTCGGCAAACCTGTATTCAATTTTGTCGACTTTTTTTCAGAAGCTTCAGCTTTACCTGAAGCCTTTTTGCTGGTTACTTCTTTTTTTGAAGCCGACTTTCCTGAAGAGGTTTTTTTAGGCTCTGTTTTCTTTGAAGTTTTTTTACCTACACCTTTAGGCCCTTTTACGTCTCCCGATTCTTCAGCAGATTTTTTGCCCTTGTCTACAGGGCCTTTCGGAGCTTTTCCGGTGCCTGAAATATTTTTATCAATATCTTTTTTATTACTTTCTTTTTTAGCCATGATTTATTGTTTTATGCATGATTTAATTCCCCTAAGCGGGATCAAGACCCAGTCTGGCCGGTTGTTTAGTTCGTAGTTCATCTCATAGATTGCTTTTTCAAGCAGGAAGATCTGCATGAGGATCTCTGTATCATCCTTGTCTGGTGGTATGAAATCATTTTCCCCAACATGCTTATAATAACCTTCCAGAAAAATTTTGGTGACCACATAATACCAGTTATCGGCCCATGTGTCTAATTCTCCTTCTTTGTTATGATCGTCAATTTCAGATTCCATTATACTGCTATAGGCAGCGTAATGAAAGGAGCGAACCATTCCGGCTACATCGCGCAGCGGAGAACGTTTTAATCTTCTTTCACTAAAAGACCTGGCTGGTTCTCCTTCAAAATCAATTATAACAAAGTCTTTACCTGTCCATAGAACCTGGCCCAGATGGTAATCGCCGTGAGTCCTTATTTTCATTATAGGAATTTTGTGATCGTAGACTTTTTTGAAGGTGCTAAGCACTTCTGCTTTCATATCCAGTACTTCCTGTGCTTCCTCCTGAATATGCTTCGGAAGGGTTTTAATACTCTTCTGAAGGTTTTGGAAAGCATTTCGTGTAAGGGATTGTAATGAGGAGAATAATGATCTCTGGTAGTGTAAAGAGAAGGGTTCGGGCTCAAAATCTACTTCCATAGGGTTTGCTGCCAGTGCTTTATGCATCTCGGCGGTTCTCTGCCCCAGCAGGAACATTCTTTCGGGAAAAACAGCCCCCAGTAATTCTTTCATGTTTTCTGAAAGATCCTGGTAGGAGAGCGGACTAAGCGTATGCGCTATTGGTTCGTACTCCTGGTCTTTTGGCAAGGTGAGTACCCTGTCAAAAAAGCGGTTTAAGGCATCCTTTGTATAATCCCAGGCATCACCCTGGTTTGGTACCAGATCTTGCATCATACCCAACACGATAATGTTCTTGGGGTCGGGTTTGTATTCAATTGCTCCAACAAATCTGGGAGAATTCTTGTATTCTGTTTTTTCAGTAAGATATCGGGTAATCTCCAGGTCTGGATTAATGGTGTTATCAAGTTTCCTGTACAACTTTAAAAAATACCTGTTGTCAAAAATAAGCGAGGTGTTACTTTGCTCTGCATTAAGGATCTTGGAATGAACCTTTTCTGCTTCAGCATCAAATTGATCTTCACTGTGATAGAATACCAGGTTACCACGCCCACTATTAAGTTTTCTTCCTTTTTTAATATTTCTGAAGAGTACATTTCTGAAGTTCTCGCTGTAAACCGAATCAAAAAGATAACCTTCTTCCCCGTCTATCTTAAGTTTTGCAATAATTCCTTTACCCGGAATTTCCTTGTATGCATCTTCTAAAGTTTCACTCATAAAACTGAGTGGCAGCTGATAAACCTCGGGAAGTCCGTCATTATAACTTACTTCAATAGTTATGAGAGTGGACGGTACATCTTTTACAGGAATATCTACTTTATTCACTACAGTGATATTCTGAATAACTCTTGATTTTCCCCCAAACCAGCGACAGGTGTTGAGGTACCCGGGAAGTATATTTTGTTCTAATTTGGTTTTGGTCTTATTATTTAGAAGTTGCTCCCAATTATCAATGCTCAAAGCCGGTGTTTCCGATTGTGCTACATGGCCTTCCTCTTTTTGTAACTGGAACCAGTAGTAACCGTGAGGTGCCATGGTAAACAGGTAAGGATGCTCGGTAATTCTTGGAAACTTATTGTGACTAAAAACCTCTACGGGAATATAACCTTCATAAGCTTCCAGGTCTAACTCTGCTGCCTGCGGGAAACGGGAAAGATTTCCTAAAACAAGAATGTCTTCATCTTCAAAGGTTCTGGTGTAAGCTATGATCTTGGCATTACTCGGAGAAAGGAAATTAATATCGCCACGTCCAAAGGCCTTATATTTTTTTCTCATGCTAATGATCCTCTTCATCCACCATAACAATGAAGAAGAGTTCATCTGTTCGGTCTCTACATTTATAGATTCATATTTGTATGCCGGATCTATAATAACCGGAAGGTAAAGCTTATGTGGATTTGCCTGTGAGAACCCTGCATTTCGGTCAGATGACCATTGCATGGGTGTTCTCACCCCATCGCGATCTCCCAGGTAATAGTTATCACCCATCCCTATCTCGTCTCCGTAATAGATCACTGGGGTACCGGGAAGGGAGAACAGCAGTACATTCATCAACTCTATCTTGTTGCGATTGTTTTCAAGCAGGGGAGCCAGCCTGTGGCGTATCCCAACATTGATCTTTGCCTGCGGGTCTTTAGTGTAGACCTTGTACATGTAATCTCTTTCTTCATCGGTAACCATCTCCAGGGTCAATTCATCGTGATTCCGAAGAAAAATGGCCCACTGGCAGTTCTCCGGAATTTCGGGAGTCTGGTCAATTATATCCATGATAGGATACCTGTCTTCCATTTTAACCGACATAAACATCCTGGGCATAATAGGGAAGTGGTAGTTCATATGACACTCATTGCCCTCTCCAAAATATGCCGCCGAATCTTCGGGCCACATGTTTGCCTCTGCAAGCAGAAGTTTATTTTCATATTTGTTATCTACATGTGCCCTTAGCTTCTGAAGAAATTCATGGGTCTCCGGCAGGTTTTCACAGTTTGTTCCTTCTCTTTCAAAAAGATAAGGCACGGCATCAAGCCTGAAGCCATCTACTCCCAGGTCAAACCAGAAGTCCAGTACATCAAAAACTTCCTGCTGTACTTTTGGGTTGTCAAAATTTAAATCTGGTTGATGACTGAAGAAACGGTGCCAGAAATATTGTTGAGCAACAGGATCCCAGGTCCAGTTAGAAGGTTCGGTATCTGTAAAAATGATTCGGGTGTCCTTATATTTGGTAGGATCATCGGTCCATACGTAATAATCTCTTTCGGGAGAACCTACGGGAGCATGGCGTGCTTTCTGAAACCAGGGGTGCTGGTCTGAGGTGTGATTAATTACCAGCTCGGTGATGATCTTTAATCCGCGCTCATGGGCTTCATCTATCAATTTTTTAAAAGTATCGAGATCTCCGTAAGAAGGATTGATACTGTAATAATCGGCTATGTCATAACCATCATCCCGAAGGGGAGAAGGATAAAAGGGTAACAGCCATATTGCGGTGACCCCCAGGTCTTCCAGGTAGTCCAGCTTTTGCAGGAGACCTTCAAAATCTCCTATGCCGTCGCCATTGCTATCAAAAAAAGCTTTAATATGTAGTTCGTAAATAATAGCATCTTTATACCAGGTTTCCTGATCGCTCGCTTGCAGTGGTTTGATCATTTGTTTATATCTTTTTACTGTATTGGTTTCTTAGTTTCAACTTTTAAAATATGTGCGGGAATGGCTCTTGGATGCAGTTCTACGTAATTCCATGCGTCCTGCCATATATAACTGGCTCCTGTTAATAGGTCTTTCACCGAATAGGAGTCATGATCACCTATTTCCAGCCTTTCGAGAGGTACTTCTACCCAGCCAGATTGTGTATGGTGCGGGTCGAGATTGACTACAATGATTAATTTATTGTTGCCATCTTTATCAACCTTTGAATAAGAGATCAATTGATCATTATCTGTTTTACAGAATTCTATGTTCCAGGTGGTTTGCAGTGCCTCGTTCTCATTTCTTATCCTGTTCAGGATGCTTATCATCTCCTTGATACGGGTGTTCCGGTGCCAGTCCCAGTGGTAGATCTGGTACTTTTCGGAATGAACATATTCTTCTTTTCCGGGATAGGGCTCATTGAGTCCGAATTCAAAGACGGGTCCATAGAGACCGTAATTAGAAGACATTGTTGCTGCCAGGATAAGCCTTATAAGGAAAGAAGGCTCCTCTTTGTGCTCCAGGGAAATAGGAAGAATATCAGGCGTGTTGGGCCAGAAGTTGGGCCTGTAGTATTCCCTTACTTCAGTCTTGGTGAGTTCGGTGAGATATTCCTCAAATTCTTCTTTGGTATTTCTCCAGGTGAAATACGTATAAGACTGGTTAAAGCCTATTTTTGCCAGTTCTTCCATAACTCTGGGCCGTGTAAAAGCTTCGGCAAGAAAAATTATTCCCTCGTGGTCTTTGTTGATTTCGCTTATGCACCATTCCCAGAAAGGAAAGGTCTTGGTGTGCGGATTATCAACTCTAAAGACCGTTACGCCTTTATCAATCCAGAATTCTACAATACTTTTTAATTCATCCCAAAGGTTCTCCCAGTCTTCTGTTTCGAAATTTACCGGCAGTACATCCTGGTATTTCTTCGGCGGATTTTCGGCATATTGTACTGTACCATCAGGCCTCCATTTAAACCATTGTGGATGATCTTTTACATAAGGATGGTCTGGGGAACACTGTATTGCAAAATCTAGTGCTATTTCAATCCCCATATCTTTAGCCTTTTTTACCAGTCGGGTAAAATCTTCCATAGTTCCCAATTCGGGATGAATGGCTTTATGACCACCTTCTTTGGCTCCAATAGCCCAGGGTGAGCCGGGATCTCCTTCCTCGGCTTCCGTAGCATTATTAAGGCCTTTACGGTGGCTGCGTCCTATTGGGTGGATTGGCGGAAAATAGATAGTGTCAAATCCCATTTTTGACACTTCAGGAAGTATGTTCTCACAATCCCTGAAAGTCCCGTGCTTACCTTTTTCGGGAGATGCCGATCTTGGAAAGAATTCATACCATGCGCTAAAGAGGGCTTTTTTTCTTTCTACTCTTACCTCCAAAGTTTTGTCGTATGGAAAAGCTTTGTCGCGATCTCTTGATTCATACATTGCTTTTGAAGCTGAGTCGCTTAAAGCCTCAGAAACCGCTCTTTGCTCATGCTCTTCATCCCGCAAGAGCTCAATCCATTCTTTCAGCTTCTTTTTATTGGGTGCAGAGGCTCGGGGAAGGGCTTCTTCCATAAGTTCGGCTCCTATAAGTAACTCAGTTTTCAGATTTTGATTAGCGGCGGCTTTTTTCTTAAGACCATCCTGCCAGGTTAAAAAATGATCTACCCATGATTCTATGGTATATTCATAATCTCCGGTCTCTCCCAAAGCAAAGGTTGAGCTCCAGTGGTCGTTGCCCTCAAAGATCATAGGCTGTTCCTGCCATTTTTTCTCACGACCCCGGCCTTTCTTTTTCTTGCGAAAAAGAAGCACAGCATCCACCTTGTCATGACCATCTCCAAAGATGTCGGCTTCAATTTTAATGTCTTCGTCTACAACTCTTTTTATAGGGTATTTTCCACAGTCAATTTGGGGTTTTACATTTCTAATACTAACTCGCTTATGACCATTAATTTTCATAGGGTGATTTTATTGGATAAATGGTTGATTATTTCCCGAAATGCCAGTGATTTCGGGTCTGTCTGCATTCTAAAACACTTAAATTTAGGTAAGTATATGCACACCCTTAGTTAAAAAACTATTAAACATTAAATCTTCCATTTTATCCTTCTTAGCTTTGAGTGTATTTGAAATTCAGGAAGAAAGATATTTATGGGAAAGAAAGTCGGTGCAGTATATATAGGACATAAAAAAGTTGAATTTTGCATATGGGCACCTTTTGCCGAATCTGTTGAAGTACACTTCGAAAAATCAGGAAACTTTGAAGCTCTTATAAAGGACGAAAAAGGCTACTGGTCTAAAGAAGTTCAAAATATCACACCGGGCGCAACATATAAATACCGCATTGACCACAAAGATGAATTTCCCGATCCTGCTTCTCTTTCACAACCCCAAGGCGTTCATTCCTGGTCACAAGTAGTAGACCATAAGGCCCATCAATGGCAGGATGAGCTATGGAAGGGCAGGAAGCTTTCAGAAATGATCATCTATGAACTTCACGTGGGCACCTTTACCCAAGCAGGTACTTTTGAGGCGGTAATCGATAAGCTCGATCATCTTGAAGAATTGGGCATAAACACACTCGAACTTATGCCCATTGCGCAATTTCCCGGGACGAGAAACTGGGGTTACGATGGGGTTTATCCCTTCGCGGCGCAAGATAGCTACGGGGGCGTTGCAGGCCTTAAAAAACTTATAGACGCCTGTCATGCCCGGGGCTTTAGCGTAATCCTCGACGTGGTGTACAACCACCTTGGTCCCGAAGGAAATTACATCTCCCAATACGGCCCGTACTTTACAGATAAATACCACACCCCGTGGGGTAGTGCCCTTAATTTTGATGACGAATATTCCGATCAGGTAAGGCATCATTTTATACAGAATGCCCTCATGTGGCTTGAAGACTTCCACTTAGACGGATTGCGGCTCGATGCGGTTCATGAGATCATAGACAGGGGGGCAAGGCATTTTCTAAAAGAATTGAGCGAGAAGACCGATGAGCTGGAGGCTAAAACCGGAAGAAGTTATGCGCTTATTGCCGAAAGTGATCTCAACGACACTAAATTAATAAAAGACTACGAGAGCGGCGGATTTGGACTTGAAGGCCAGTGGGTTGACGATTTTCACCATGCCCTGCATACGGTGCTAACAGGTGAAGACGCAGGTTATTATGCTGACTTCGGAAAAATGGAATACCTGGCGAAATCCTTTAAACAGGCTTTTATCTACGATGGCATTTATTCCCCCTTTCGCAAACGTAGCATAGGCAACAATCCTGAAGGAATGGAGCCATCAAATTTCGTGGTATGTATCCAGAATCACGACCAGGTGGGCAATCGGCTTTTGGGAGAAAGAATGGCCGAATTGGTCAGTTTTGATAAACAGAAGCTGGCTGCGGCAACTTTACTTTCAGCCCCTTTTGTTCCTATGCTTTTTATGGGAGAGGAGTTTGGGGAAAAGAACCGCTTTCAGTACTTTATTAGTCATGGTGACCCTAATCTTGTAAAAGCAGTGCAGGAAGGTCGGAAAAATGAGTTTGAATACTTCTTTCACTCTCATTCTGAAGGAGAATTTCCCGATCCGCAGGCCGAAGCTACTTTCAAAAATTCTAAACTGAACTGGGATTTTCAGAAAGATGCGCAACAAGATCAGCTCTTCAACTTTTACAAAGAATTAATAAGACTGAAGAAAAACGGTGCTTTTGAGATGTTTGGTCATCAAAATGCCATTTTTGAAGCTTCTGAAGGCAAAAATCTTCTGAAGGTTTCTGCACAGGAAGGAAATTCAGCTTTAATCGGGATCTATAACTTCGGAAAATCGGTTTATTCAGAAAAAACTTCAGAAAAAGTAAATCCACAGGTCCTCATTTGTTCTGCAGATAAGAAATGGGGTGGAAACAAGGAGTTGGACGAGCTTGTAGATCCAGAAAATATTACTGTGCCCCCTGAGGCTGTTTTGATTTACAAATCTTAAAAAGATCCTTTAAAAATGCCCTTTTTGGAACCTAAGTTCCTTGAGGGGATCACTAACTAATTAAAAAATATTATGAGCAAGAAATATGTATGTGTGCACGGGCATTTTTACCAGCCACCAAGAGAAAACCCCTGGTTGAACAAGGTAGAGATACAGGAATCTGCATACCCTTACCACGACTGGAATCACAGGATTAACGCAGAATGTTATGTGAGGAATTCTGCTTCCAGGATCCTAGATGAGGAGGGAAAAATACAGGCGATCATGAATAATTATGCCTGGATGAGTTTCAACATTGGCCCAACTTTACTGGCCTGGATGCAAAATGAAACTCCCGAAACTTACGAGGCCATCCTGGAAGCCGATAAGCTGAGCCAGGAAACATTTTCGGGTCATGGCGCCGCCCTGGCCCAGGCTTATAACCACCTTATTATGCCCCTGGCCAATAAGAGGGATCAGGAAACACAGGTAATTTGGGGAATCGAGGATTTTAAATCCCGCTACGGCCGTATGCCCGAAGGCATGTGGCTGGGAGAAACCGCCGTGAATACCGATGTGCTCGAAATGCTGGCAAAACACGGTATAAAATTCACCATTTTATCGCCTTATCAGGCCAAACAGGTGAGAAAAATTGGCACAAAAGACTGGGAAGACGCCACAGGTGCCAAAGTAAACACCCGCCGTGCCTATACCTGCAAGCTGCCTTCGGGCAATGAAATAAGCCTTTTCTTTTACGACGGCCCGGCTTCACAGGCAGTGGCGTTTGAAGGGCTGCTCAATAACGGGGAAGCCTTTGCCGATAGGCTTAAAGGCCAGGTTGCCGATCACGACAAAATGGAACTGGTGCATATAGCAACCGATGGCGAAAGCTACGGTCACCATCATAAGCTGGGGGAAATGGCTCTTTCTTATTGCCTGCATTCGCTGGAAGAGGATGAAGAGGTAAATCTTACCATTTACGGAGAATTCCTGGAAAAGTTTCCTCCCGAATATGAAGCACAAATTATTGAAGATACCTCCTGGAGCTGTTATCATGGCGTAGAACGCTGGCGCAGCGACTGTGGTTGTAACACCGGCGGCAATGAAGACTGGAACCAAAAGTGGCGTAAACCCCTGCGGGAGGCTTTTGACGGGGTTCGGGAGAAACTCATAGTTCTTTATGAAAAGCAAATGCAACCCTATACTTCCAATCCCTGGGAAGTGAGAAATAAATATATACAGGTGATCCTCAACCGGGAAAACAGTAATGTAAAGAACTTTCTTTCAGAAAATTTTGGAGGGGAGCTTTCCGAAGAGGATGAAGTGAAACTGCTTAAGCTACTGGAAATGCAGTACCACACTATGTTGATGTACACCAGTTGTGGCTGGTTCTTTGACGAGGTGAGCGGCATTGAATCTATGCAGGATATTTTCTATGCACAACGGGCTGTGCAGCTGGCTGAAGAAGTAAGTGGCGACAGTTACGAGCCAGATTTTGTAGCATCGCTCAAGAGGATACCGAGTAATATTCCGGAATATGGCACTGTGCATAAGGCTTACGAGCTTTTTGTGAAACCGATGGAGCTCGATATGATAAGGATTGGAGCCCACTATGCCATCTCTTCTATTTTTGAAGAATTTCCCGAAGAGGTGACGCTTTATAATTTTAGTGCTACTACCAAAGCCAGTCACTATTATGAGGCCGGAAAACAAAAACTAATGATTGCCCGTACAGAGTTTCGCAGCGATATTACCTGGGAAAAGCTTGATATCTCGTATGCCGTGCTATACATGGGAGATCATCATATTTTTGGGGGAGTAAGGCAGTATATAGACGCCGAATCACTTGAAGAACTGCACAATAAAATGTCTTTTTACTTCGAAAAAGGAAATATTTACGAGATTTTCAATTTGATGGATACGCACTTCGGAAATCACAATTATTCCTTCTGGCATTTGTTCAGGGATGAGCAACATCTTATTATGAAACAGGTGATGGAAAACAACCTGAAAGGGGCCGAGGGTGCTATGCAGCAGTTGTATGATAACACCTATCCTTTGTTGAAAACCTTCCAGGAGATTGACATGCGGGTTCCCTCCAGGCTTAAATTACCTGTAGAAATGGCCGTTAACAACAGGCTTATAAAAGAACTCAAGAAGAAAGACTGCAACTTTAAAAAACTGGAGCTCCAAATAAAATCAGCAATATCTATACAGGCTAACCTTGACATGGTGACCCTAAACTTCCTTGTTGACCGTCGCCTTACGGAAAAAATGCTGGAACTCGAGAAAAATCCGTTAGATCTTAAATTGCTGAAAAAAGTTAATTCCCTGCTTCAAATGCTGGAAGATACGCCGTTATCTCCCGAAAAATGGCAGGCACAGAATATCACTTTTGGCATAAAAGAAGAACATTATCAGGACATGCTTGAGCGGAGTGAAGAAGGAGATGAAATTGCAGTAAAATGGGTGCCGGCCTTCCAGGAGCTTGAAGAATCTGTTAACCTCACTGTCGAATGAAAAATCCTGTTTCTACATATAGAATTCAGCTTTCCCCTGAATACACGCTTGAAGATCTCAATGAAATTCTCGACTACCTTGAAAAACTTGGAATTTCTACCATTTATTCGGCACCTTTTTTTCAAGCGCGCAAGGGGAGCAGCCACGGCTATGATATTACCAATCCGTTTAAACTCAATAAAGCGATTGGAAGGCTTGACACCTTCAGGAACCTAAGTAACAGGCTCAAACAAAAGAAAATGTCATGGCTTCAGGATATCGTTCCCAACCACATGGCTTTTGACGGAGACAATATCTGGTTGCAGGATATCTTTGAACTTGGCCCTGAATCTTTGCACTACAATTTCTTCGATATAGATTGGGAACAATCAGGAAAAGTTATGGCCCCTTTTCTAGGAAATCCCCTGCCCGAGGTCATTAAGAACAAAGAATTACAGCTTAAGGTGTCAAAAAGGGGATTTTTGTTCAGGTATTTTGATCATGAATATATGGCCTCTGACCGTTCTTACGCAGAAATCCTCGGAAATGAATTCGGTGAAAAATGGCAGGATAAATTTAGGAATTTTTCGGCTGAAAGTGAGAATTGGGAAGAGTTGAAAGAATATTTCCTGAGGGAGTATGATAAAGATCCAGGCTTCCGAAGTAAAATTGACAATAGAATAGAAGAGATCAATGCTTCCGAAGAAAAAATCAGGAAGATCCTCGAAGAACAGTATTTTTTACCGGCTCACTGGAAAGAGACCGAAACCAACATTAATTACCGCAGATTCTTCACCATAAATGATCTCATTTGCTTACGGATGGAAGACAAAGAGGTTTTTGAGAGTTATCACCGGTTCATACTTCAGCTCTGTGAGGAAGATCTAATTCACGGCCTGCGTATTGATCATATCGACGGACTCCTGGATCCAAAGGCTTATCTTGAAAGGCTTCGGGAAAAGCTGGGGCCCGATTTTTACATCACAATAGAAAAGATCCTGGAATGGGATGAAAAATTACCTGTACACTGGCCGGTAGAAGGCACTAGTGGATATGGATTTTTAGCGACTGTAAATCAATTGCTTACCAACCCTAAGAGTGAGAATGAATTTTTTGACGCTTACCAGGCACTTTACCCAAAGCAGGAAGATTATCATGACCTGGTGTATGAGCAAAAGCTGTTTATCCTGGAAGAGAGAATGGGGGGCGAATATAAAAACCTGTGGGAACTGGCTTTAAAGTTCAATCTTCTCGAAAAAGAAGAAAAATACAAGCAGGCTTTGGGGGCATTTTTGGCTGCCTTTCCTGTATATCGCATTTATCCTGAAGAATTTCCCTTGAGAAAGAGGCAAAAAAAGATCATTGATGCAGCTTTTAAAACTGCTGCCGCACATAAGCCCGATCTTAAAAATGAGCTGGAAAAGTTTAAAGATATTTTCTTGGGAGAGGCAAAAAAAGACCGTGAAAACATGCTGCAATTCCTGCAGCGGTGTCAGCAGTTCACGGGACCTTTGGCGGCCAAGGGCGTTGAAGACACTACCTTTTATATTTATAATGAATTGATCTCCCACAATGAAGTGGGGGATTCACCCGAAAATTTTGGGCTCTCTGTAAACGGTTTTCATGAGCGGATGAAATTACGGCTCGAAGATTTTCCGCTTTCTATCAATGCTACTGCGACTCACGACACCAAACGTGGGGAAGATGCCCGCATGCGGCTCGATGTATTGAGTGAAGTGGGAGAAGAGTGGTTTCAAAAAGTAGCCGATTGGAGGGAGATTGCCAAAAATGTGAGAAAAGATCCTGCTGTTCCCAATGCAAATGAAGAGTATTTCATTTTCCAGATGCTCATAGGAGCCTGGCCATATATTGGCGAACCGGGAGAAGAATTTTTAGAGCGATCTACAGCCTACCTGCAAAAGGTACTTCGCGAGGCCAAGGAAAATTCGTCATGGGCTGCACCAAATGAAGACTATGAAAATAAAGTATATGATTTTCTTGAAGCTTTGCTGAAAAACCTGTCTTTCAAGAAATCATTTACCCAGTTTCATAAAAAGATCTCGGCATACGGAGCAATAAAATCACTTTCTCAATCTCTGCTGAAAGTTACCGCCCCTGGAATTCCCGATATTTACCAGGGTACCGAACTTTGGGACCTGAGCTATGTAGATCCCGATAACCGCCGACCTGTAGATTATGAACTTCGGAAAAAATATCTGGCCGAATTTGATTCAGTAACTCCCGAAGCATCCGGGCAGCATCTTGAGAACCTGAAGCGAGATTACACTTCAGGAAAGATCAAGATGTACTGCCTGCACCGGGCACTTAAAGCGCGTAGGGAAATACCCAGTACTTTTGAAAAAGGGGAATATATACCGCTGGAAGTTAAAGGGGAATTGCGCGAAAGCGTAGTGGCTTTTGCCAGGAAGGATGAAAAAAATACGGTTCTGGTTATTGTGCCGGTCATGGTCACCCATCTTTTTACTGAAGATCTTCAGATTAAAGACCAGAAACAGGAGCTGAAAATAATTTTGCCTGAAAACCTAAAGGGAACTTTCAAAAATGTCATTTCTGAAGAAGATTTTTCTTCCGAAGAAATTGAAGTTCAAAAGCTATTCAGAAGCTTTCCCGTTGCACTTTTAAAAAAGAACAATTAATATGAAACTAAAAAGAAGCAGTGGAATTCTTTTACATATCACCTCTTTGCCCGGCAGGTTTGGGATTGGAGACCTGGGGCCCGAAGCCTACAAGTTCCTCGATTTCCTGAAAAGATCGGGTTATACCTACTGGCAAATCCTTCCGCTTAATCCTACAGACGGAATTTATCATCATTCCCCCTACAGCAGTCATTCGGCTTTTGCGGGGAATCCTTTGTTGATTAGTCCGCAGTTGCTGGAAGAAGAAGGTTATGTCAACCTGGAGGATTTCCCTGTACCTCCCGAAATGCAGGCTAAAAAAGTCATTTTTGACACCGTAGTGACGTACAAAAACCAAGTTTTT